>JBPCOJ010000138.1:0-42763 GCA_051000345.1 Pyrinomonadaceae bacterium
TCAAAAAGACCATCACCGTATGCGACAAGACTTTGCGAATCAAGCGATGCTGAAAGTGCCACAAGTCATGCACCCGAATCTTGGCGACGGCAAAGCGTTCGGTTAAATGCGAGCCGACGGTCTCCACGATTTTACGAATTCGTGAGCAGAACTTGCGCAAGGCTTTGGGATGTTCCTCTTTCATATTTGATCGAGCCGGAGTGACGATCTTGACTCCGTATCTGTCCAACAGCAAAGGTTGACGAAAGGGGTCAATGAAGCCTTTGTCGGCCGGACACAGCCCACCAAAGCCTTCCACTAAAGCATTGGTGTGATTGACATCATGGGCGCGCGCCGAAAGCAGCGGAAAATGCGTAATCATCCCGATGGGCGAGACTCTTAAGCCGAGTTTGAAGCCGTAATAGTCGAGCTTTTTCGCGGCACAATGTCCATAATCAGCTTGAAGTTTGAAACACCGGTCACGCATGGAGCGCGTGTAAGTGCAAACCGGTAGGGGCAAGGTGTCAATCACCTGCACAGGAGTTGTCGCTTGTCCGCTTTGTTGGACGAGCAGTTGCCAGATTTCAGCTTTGACTTGCCACAGATTGGCCGCTTGCCGCACAAAGGCGGGGCGGTCGGTTAATGCGGGAAAGAACTCTTGGTAATGGCTGTGAAAATAGTCGAAGAGGTCACAATCTTGATGGAGTTTGAAATAAGCGCCGCAGATTTCCATCGTGATGACCTCTTGATCCGTCAGCGCTGGCGCAAATCCGCCGCGTCGGATGGGATGCTTTGCTTTGACTAAGTGGTAGTATTCGACTACCAAACAATACACAGTAATGATAAAAGTGTCTCTGTCCATTGAACCGCTCCTTTGTCAGAACTTGTGGTTTCGTCACCAGCAATTCTACATAGGTTTCGGTTCAATGGATGCTTAAAAAGAGTCACACATTAGGTTAATATTCTTCGGAACGCCTTCCTCGCGCTTTTCTATAATCCGGTATTTAAGCACGAAGGCAGCAATGCCTTTGCTTTGAAGCCAGCGCGCCGCGTCGCCTTCATGACTGATCGCCAGTGCCACGCAATATCCGCCGGGAGCGATGATGACGCCCGTTCCCGTAGCCTTGCTTCGTTCGGGAAGGTAAGCCGTTAGAGTCGGAGTCACAACGTTGAAAACTACAGTTCCAACGGGAGTATTCTCGATTACCCTTTCTTTCTGCGTCCAATTCTCTGATCCGGGAGCGACGCCGTTCCATATCTTCAGCGTCTGCGGTTCGCAGCATTTGGGAGAGTTTGACGCATCGGTTTTACTTTGCGGCGGCACTGAAGATTGACAGAAAACACTCTGGATAAATATCAACCCACAAGAAACTGTTGTCAGCAATGTTCTTGATATTTTTTTCATGTTATTAATCAGGAAAATCTCTAACCTAAATGATTTTGGAACAATGAGAGAATGAACGCGCTTCGGCTGCAAACTGTAAAGTTAAAGTTTTAATTGAAAGAATGAAATAGCCAGTTTTAATAAAAAGTCATAGTCCAATTCCACCAGCAAAGTAGCGTTCAAGACAAAGAATCTAAAGTAAGTTTTTCCGGTTATAGTTGCCGATGGTTTCATGTCGAACTCCCAGCGGATTTCAGATTCTTCTCATTTCAGATTTTTATAAATTCGCTGAAGCAATCTGTTATAAAAGTTCAAAAGTAGTACTTGTGTGCATACTCCTTCGGGCTAGGGTTGAAATCATTGGTGAAGGTCAAAGAAGCAATCAAAAACGATTTTTGTCTCTTACTTAAACCGGACTAACTCTTTTGTCGGAAATTGGCTATTGCGGAAAAACCTATTGCTAATATGATTGAATTTGCGGCACCACTGTAAATTAAAATTAACAAATAATATTTATGAAAAAATTCGGATTGTTTGCAGCTTTATATATGCTGACGGTCTGTTCTGTTTATAACGTTTCGGCGCAGGAGACGAAAATAAAATGGCTCGGACACGCGGCTTTTTCGATTACAACACCTAGAGGCAAAGTATTATTGATTGATCCTTGGCTCAGAAATCCGTCCAAATCCTGAAGCAAAAGACGGGAAAGACCCGTTAGCCGCCCTTCCGAAAGTTGACTATATCCTTCTGACGCACGGACACCGCGATCACGTCGGCGACGCGGTGGAAATAGCAAAAAAAACGGGAGCGGTTTTAATTTGCAATCCCGAACTTGCCGGAAATTTGGTGAAGCTCGCGGACTTTCCGGCTAAACAAGCCGAAACAGAGGCAATTATGGGAATCGGCGGCGAGGTTCAAATTGCCGATGGCGAGGTTACAGTTGCGATGACCCCGGCTGTTCATTCGAGCAGTGTCTATAATCCGAAAGCTACTTCAACCGAAGCCGAAAGAGCTTACGGCGGGAATCCCGCCGGGTTTGTCTTGATAATTAAAAACGGCCCCGTCATTTATCATTCCGGCGATACAGCGTATTTCAAAGACATGGAAACAATCGGCGAGGAATACCAAATAGATTTGGCTTTGCTCAATATTGGCGGTCATTTCGGCATGGAGCCGCGCATGGCGGCGAGAGCGGCAAAATCTGTTCGCGCCAAATTAGCCATCCCGCAACACTACGCTACCTTTCCCGGTATCACTGAAAACTCAGACGTTTTCGCCGCCGAATTGAAGAAACTAAAGATACCTTTTTATGAAATGAAACCCGGCGCAATCCTCATGTTTCGCGGCAAACAAATAATGCAAAAATAAAGAGGCGTTACAAGGCTCATGCAGATAATCTCTAGATTATACGTGTTGTGTTTCGTGCTCGCATTCATTACCAACGCGCATGGTCATGCTCGTTCGCATTCGGATGAAAAAGCAGCGCCACTAATCATTGGCGAGACCTTCACAATCAATTCCAAAGTTCTCGGTGAAACGCGGCGCATCAATGTCTATGCGCCGCCCGGCAATAAGGAATCTCCCGACGCACGCTTGCCCGTGCTTTATATGCCCGACGGCGGCATCAATGAAGACTTTTTGCATATAGCTGGTCTGGTGCAGGTCTTGACGGGCAACGAAACGATGCGACCATTCTTGCTGGTGGGCATTGAAAACACCGAACGCCGCCGCGATATGACCGGCCCGACAGAAAATGAGAAAGATAAAAAGATTGCGCCGCGCGTTGGCGGCTCCGAGAGTTTTAGAAAATTTATCCGTGACGAGTTGATGCCACAAGTGAAAAGGCGCTATCGCACGACGGGTGAAACGGCGATTATGGGCGAGTCGCTTGCCGGGTTGTTTGTCGTCGAGACTTTTCTGCTCGAACCAGATTTATTTGACGCCTATATCGCCTTCGACCCTAGCCTCTGGTGGAACAATCAAGCATTAGTTAACGGTGCGGCACAGCGTCTGCGGGCGCGTCCCATACTGGAAAAGACGTTGTATATTGCGAGCAGCAGCGAGGACATCGCGGAGGTCACGCAGCGATTTGCGGAAATTCTCGTCAAGAACGCACCTTCCCGAATCCACTGGCATTACGAGAAAATGCCCGATGAAAAACATTCGACGATTTATCATCCGGCCGCTCTTAAAGCTTTTCGTGCGTTGTTCAAGCCATCTACAAATAAGTAGCTGAAGACTGCTGCCTAAAAGGATCGCGGACGGTTTAACGGCGAAAGTCAAAGCTCACCTTACCAAAATGGGCTTCGCTGTATAAAGTTTGCGTTGTCGGTCATTTGGCGTAAAATAAGTTGACAGATGGCTGTCCAGCCGAAGGCGGTCGGGAAAGTGAAAGTCGGGAGATAGAAATGCCAACTGAAAGCACAATAACAGCGACTTCAGCCGGTGGAAGCCCGGTCGTGAAATTGTTGGGAATCAAGAGCGGCAACGCCGTGCATCTCGTCAAAGCGATTGAGCGCGGTTTTTCTTTCGACACATTGGAAAAGGTGCGGCGAGAGACGGGCTTGCCGTTGGAGCGTCTGGCGATTTCCATCGGCGTCTCGCCGCGCACGCTTTCGCGCCGCAAGAAAGAGAAAAAGTTGACGGCGACGGAATCCGACCGGCTGGTTTCCGTGTCGCGCCTTTTGACGCAGGCAGTGGAATTATTTGAAGGCGATAAGGAAAGAGCTTTCCGCTGGTTTGTGCAAGCGAATCGCGGGCTGGGCGGTTTGACGCCGCTTGAAATGGCATCGACCGAGACCGGCACGCGGGAGGTGGAGAATCTGATTGGCAGACTTGAGCACGGAGTGTTCAGTTAATGCCGGAAGTCATTCGGATTTGTAAAACGAAATACGCGCCCACGAGCTTTACCGGTGAGGGCGCGTTTCGTTTCGGTGGGCGTTGGAACACGCGCGGCACAGCACGCATCATCTACACGGCGGGCAGCCTCGCGCTCGCCGCCTTGGAGATGCTCGTGCATTTAGATGATGATTCGTTGCTGCTGAAATACTCTTTCATCAAAGCGCAAGTTCCGCCGGAATTGATCTTGCCGGTGAAGAAGTTTCGACGCCTTCCTAAAGATTGGAGTTCGTCACCCGCACCGACGATCACGCAGAGCATTGGCGACGATTGGGCGCGTGCGCTCGTTTCGGCGGTCTTGGAAGTTCCGTCTGCAATCGTTCCGCTTGAGAAGACTTATCTGCTCAATCCGGCGCACGCGGATTATTCCAAAATCACATTGAGCAAACCACACAAGTTTGCCCTCGATGAACGATTGAAAGAAGCTAACAATGGTTGACAAAGCATAGAACGACTCCATACCTTGTTGGTATCTTTGCTGTTGCATTGCGCCACTTCTATTTTGCTGATCGTTTTCACGAGAAACATCTATGTTTGTAAGCATAATCATTAAGGTGAGGTCGGAAAAGGCGTGTATGTGTGAACTCACTTAAGAGATTAATGTATTGCGGCGAAGAATTGTCGATGGTGATTGAGTTCTTGTCACAAGATGGTGACTTCATGTTAAATCCTGACGCTTAATAGCCGAGTTAGTCTTCCATAAAAGCCTCCACAAAAATCTAAAGTAAGTGTGAACAGTACCGACAGGTGAAGCCTTCAGAAGACAGAGGAAAGCTCAATAAAAACGAGGATACTGCAACTTGCGAAGCATCGTCAGGTCTAAATTAGAGTCCGTAGTCGGGAATTAAACCTAGATAAAAGAAGCCCCAAGTATATGCAACACATACGCTTGGGGCTTCTAAAATTTACTCCGCAGGTAAGACTCGAACTTACAACCCTTCGGTTAACAGCCGAATGCTCTGCCATTGAGCTACTGCGGAAGAAGCGCTTGCGGTAGATGTCTTTATTTCTACGGGCAGCGCGGGGAAGCTTTTTATAGCAAATGAATTGCTTGAGCGTCAAGCGGGTTGGCGGGAGAGGGTGCTTGAGTAGGGAGCTAGTTTGAAATCATCGGGCTTTGTTTATTCCGCCTAAAAATTCAAACCAGCCCGCTGCCGGAGCTTGCGCTTCGTGTTAAAGTGCGCGAATATTTGTCGCCGTTACGCTCGCAAGAAATAGTTATGATCGCATAAGCTTTTTCATCAAACTCGTTCGTCGATTTGGCGGGCGGGCAACTGGAGAAAATTCAGCATGGAACGTCGGACAACGAGTTGGTACAGCCATAACCTAGAGATGGAAATGCCGGTTGTGGCTTACGGTCACGCGGGAGTGCCGCTTTTAATGTTCCCGACCGCCGCCGCGGATTATCTCGAATATGAAAGATTTTTGTTGATCGATGCGATTAAACATCATATCGAAGCGGGGCGCGTGCGCGCCTACTCCGTTAACAGCGTGAACCGTTATAGCCTTCTTAATCAGGAAGCCGCGCCGTGGGTCAAAGGCGAATTGCTGACTCGCTATGATCGGTATGTTACGGAGGAAGTATTGCCGCTTATTCGCAGCGACGCGAATGACGGCGGAGCGCGCCCATTGACGACGGGCGCAAGTTTGGGCGCGTTTCTCGCCGCCAATACTTATTTTCGCCACCCTGATTTATTTCGCGGGACGATTGCAATGAGCGGCAGCTACGACATTACTTCCTACTTACGCGGCTACACGGACGATAATATTTACTTTAATAATCCCGTCTCGTATCTCTCGAATCTGAACGACGATTATTATTTGCCACTGTTGCAGAGAGCCGATGCGATTTATATTCTTTCTGGGCAAGGATCATACGAAGCGCCGGATCGCAGCCGCCGCTTGTCGGAAGTCCTGACGCAAAAGGGTATTCCGCACAGGCTCGATTTGTGGGGGCATGACGTGAATCACGATTGGCCTTGGTGGAGAAAGATGCTGGATTATTATCTCGGCAGAATATGCAGTTGAAGCAATAAGCAGTGCGAATTTAAGCCGGTTGATAAAGGCGATGCCCGGCACAGAAAAAGTCTCCAGCGTTGACGGAGATTTCTTCTGTGCCGGGCATTGTTTTGTGTGACGCGCGTTTGCCTTTTATCTTCTACGCTCTTGCATTGCTATGCGTTGCTTCTACGGTTCGTCAATTCCTTTTTTGCCCTTTTTCTTTTGCGGGTCGACTTCGCGTGGGCGCGTTGCGGCGGCGGGCGGCGGCGCGAGCGAATCCGTCGCGCGTGGTATGACGGGCGGCGCTGACTCTGTTTTCTTCGGCGCGGGGGCGGCTGGCGGCGGCTGCGAAGAAGTCGTTGGCGGCAGACGTTCTTCGAGCGCGCCCGGAGCGGGCGGCAGCGTTACTTGTTCGAGGCGCGGATTGGTGACAGCAGTCGGCAGCACGTCTTCATCGTCGCTGTAATTGTCATAGCTGCGTTTAGAGACGTTGCGCGGCGAGGCGGCCAACTCCGAGCGCTTCGCTTCCTCTTCTTCCTGTCTTTCTCTTTGACGCTGGTCGAGTAGTTCCTTCATGTCTTCAGGCATCTCCGGCGGCTTGTCGAAATCTTCCTTCGGTTTGTCCTTGAGAAAGTCCTTCATAAAATCGACGAAGAAGGGAAGCGCGCCGTGCCCGCCCGTCATGTCGTCGCCGAGCGGTTTTTTTCTGCCCGGATAACCCATCCACACGCCGGTCACATATGTCGGCGTGTAGCCGATAAACCATACGTCCGTGTGATCGTTGACGGTGCCTGTTTTGCCTGCGAGCGGGACGCCTAAAACCTTCGCGCCCGCGCCGGTTGCGCCCGGCAATTCAATCACGCCGCGCATCATGTTGACCATCGTCAAGGCGACGTATTCGCTCGTGACTTTGTAGGTGGTCTTTTCCCATTCTTCGAGCGTCGCGCCGTCGCGGTCAACAACGCGGCGAATGATATGCGGCGCGACGCGCACGCCTTTGTTCGGGAACGCGGAATAAGCGGAAACCATCTGGACGAGCGGCACTTCGGTTGCTCCGAGAGCCGAAGGCAGATACGGAGCCATCGGCGAGGTGATGCCGAAACGCCTGACCATTTGCGAGCCTGTTTGAATGCCGACGGTGTCGAGCAGGTGAACTGCCGGGACATTCATAGATTTAGCGAGCGCCAGCTTCATCGGCATATCGCGGTTGCTCGTCGAGCCGTCATAATTATGCGGCGTCCAACTGCCTCTCGTGATCGGCGCGCCGCTGACCTTCGATTCCGGCGTCATGCCCCACTCGATTGCCGCAGTGTAAACGAAGGGCTTAAAGCATGAGCCTGTTTGACGGTAAGCCTGCGTCGCGTTGTTGAATCTGTTGGTGTAGAAATCATAGCCGCCGACTTGTGCGATGATCTCGCCCGTGTGCGCGTTCAAGGTCATCATCGCGCCCTGCACGTTAGGGATTTGCGAGAGATTGACTTTCAGGCGGCGATTATTTTGGTCAACTTCCTTAATCTCGAACTCTGCCAAGTCGCCCAACTTGAATTCGCTTTTCGGTTGACGCGCCGACCAGCCCATGTCCTTCGCCGTGACAAGCGCATTGTAGTTGCCGAAACGCACCAGCGCTTCGTTACGCGCCGCGTCGATGCGTGTGACGAGGCCGGTCATGTGTTGGCTCGGCTGGTATTCGTTGCCGTACCAATCAGGGTATTTGAAATTGTCCAACTGCTGCTGCGTGGGCTGTCCGCCGCCATTGTTGTTGCCGTTATTGTTGTTGATAAGCGAGCCTATATTCGTGTAGTTCGAGTGCCAACCGGCATGGCCTTTGTCGTACTGGCGTAGGTGCGCCTGCACGACTTCAACGGCTTTTTTCTGTGCCTCTGCGTTGATGGAAGTATAGACGGAGAGTCCGCCCTGCGCGACGCGCGTGGTAAATCTGTCTTCGAGTTCCTGCCGCACTTCTTCAATCGGATAATCGTATGGCGTCGAGCGTTTTTGCGCTTGATAATAGGCTGAATCGGCGAGACGAATCGGCGTCGCCTTCGCGCGGTCAACTTCCGCTTGCGTGGCGAAACCGTACTTCGCCATTTGATCCAGCACAATATTGCGGCGCGCGCGCGCTTCCTCCGGGTGGCTCGTGGGCGAAAGCTGGCTCGGAGCCTTCGGCAATCCGGCGAGCAAGGCGGCTTCTTCGAGCGTCAAATCCTTGGCTTGCTTGCCGAAATAAGTTTCCGCGCCGGACTCTACGCCGTATGCGCCCGCGCCTAAAAAGATGTTGTTGGCATACATCTCTATGATCTGATTCTTCGTGTAGTAGCGTTCGATCTGAAGCGCGACGACCCACTCGTTGACTTTGCGCTTGAGCGTTTGCTCTCTCGAAAGAAACAGGCTTTTGGCGAGTTGCTGCGTCAGCGTCGAGCCACCTTCGCGGCTGCCCGTCGTCAGGTTTTTGATGATGACGCCAACGATGCGTATCGGGTCGATGCCGACATGGTCGTAAAAGCGCGCGTCCTCGATGGCGAGAATCGCGTTCTTCATGCGCGGCGGAATCTGTTCGTACTTGAGCGGGATGCGCTTCTCAAGAGCGAACTCGCCGAGCACGGTTTTGTTGTCGTCGGCGTAAACGCGCGTGACGACGCTCGGCTGGTAAGTTGCGAGCGACTTCACCTCATCCGCCGCGCGCGAATAATTAAGCTCGTAAGCGGCGACGATGCCTGTCAATCCGCCTGCCGTCAGCGCCAGCAGCAAAACGGCTGGCAGCCAGAACTTGCGTAGTTGAAAACTGCGTGCGGTGGTGACGGGCGGCGCGACGATTGTCGCGCGGCGCGGCGGCGAAGCGGGCGGCGGTGTTACAGGAGGTTGTGCAGACATTTAGAGCTTGTCCTTTTTCAAAATAAAGCGAGGCATGTCTAAAACAAAGCGAGACACGTCGCGCTCTGTTTTTAATCAATTGCGTTCTTGACGGGGAAAGCGATTACATCGCAACTCGCACCGTATTCTTGAACAGTAAAAGCGATGTGCGGGGAGACACGCCTCACCGGTGAAAGCGATTATATCGCAACTCGCGCGGGCATGGCGAGATTCGCGTGCGAAGCGGCTGCGGGACAAGTTAAATTCTTGTGGCAAAGCGATTTATACGTTGCTCCTGAAATGGCCTCTAACTTGACTAGCGCGCTGTGCGCCCGTTATAATTTTTTTACCTTATGGGGGCGACAGGCTTCGACAGGAGTTTGGAGCGTTGATTGGATGCATGTCGGGCGCCCTTATGCCGCTCGTTAAAAAGCGTAGGGAAACACAATTGCCAATAATCAAGAATTGGCCCTTGCTGCTTAATTAGGCACCAAGGCGTCACGCCGCTAGTTGCTCATGCGCGCGGATGTTGATGTCACTCAGATGAGCTGGCTTGCTGCTTCGGCACGTGGCAGCGGGCGAGATTAAGCCGTGCTAGCGCATGTTCCGGGTCTTCGTCGCTTCACTGACCGGAACGCCGGGCGAAACTTGCTTTCTCGAAAGAGTGAGCGAAAAGAGAAGCGACTACACATGTAGATTCCGTCAGCGTCGATTTCTGGAACAGGGTTCGATTCCCTGCGCCTCCATTTTTAATTTCCTCGTTTGACCAGCTACTGATTGGCCACTAACTAGCCACGTCGCTCGCTTCTTTTATAAAGTATAAAGCATCTTGAAGCCTGATCTTCCTATCGGCATTTTCGACAGCGGCGTCGGCGGCCTGACTGTTTACCGCGCGCTGCATGAGAAATTGCCGCACGAGCGTTTCATTTATCTGGGCGACACGGCGCGCGTGCCTTACGGCACAAAGTCTCTGCGCACGGTCGAGCGCTACGCCATTGAGAACGCCGGATTTCTCGAAGCGCGCGGCATCAAGCTGCTCGTCGTCGCCTGCAACACCGCCTCTGCGCTCGCGCTTCCGGCCATCCGCAAGGCGATTAACGTGCAGGCTATCGGGATGATCGAAGTCGGCGCGCG
The DNA here is from genome assembly GCA_051000345.1 of Pyrinomonadaceae bacterium. Lineage (GTDB taxonomy): Bacteria > Acidobacteriota > Blastocatellia > Pyrinomonadales > Pyrinomonadaceae > JBHENC01. The sequence continues at coordinate 10,247 of JBPCOJ010000138.1, forward strand.
CGCGGCTGTCGAAGCTTCAGCGCAGAAGAGAATCGGCGTCATCGCCACAGAGTCAACTGTCGGGAGCAAAGCTTACAGCGCTGCAATCAGGGAACTCGATCCGCGCGTCTTTGTCATGGAACGCGCCTGCCCGCTCTTTGTCTCGCTTGCCGAAGAAGGATGGGCTGACACAGAAGTTGTGCGGCAAGTAGCAGCGGAATATTTGCGCGATCTAGTGGATAGTAATGTTGACACGCTCGTACTCGGCTGCACGCATTATCCGATTTTGCGCCGCGCGATTCAGGAAGCGATGGGTGACGATGTGCGCTTGATTGATTCAGGCGAAGCGGCGGCGTTGGATGTCGTCGAGCTTTTGCAGAAACATAAACTCGCGCGCACGGAAGCAGCGAACGCGAATATCGCGCACCCGCAGCCGAGACAGTTGTGCGATGATCTGGATCACTTTTACGTGACGGATGCTGCCGAAAGATTCAGCCGCGTCGCCGAAAGATTCTTGGGAAGCGCACCTAAAATTTTAGAGGCCGTTGAAGTTTGGGGAAACGATGAGCTACACACGCACGGATAAACGCGCGCACGACGAACTGCGCCCTGTCAAAATCACGCCCGGTTTTTTGCCTTATGCGGAAGGCTCTGCGCTAATCGAAATGGGCGACACGCGCGTGTCATGCGCGGCCTCGATTGAAGAACGCGTGCCGCCTTTTTTGCGCGGGCGCGGGCAGGGCTGGATCACCGCCGAATACGCAATGCTGCCGCGCGCCACGCATCAACGCACGCAGCGCGAAACGGGACGCGGCGGCCCCTCCGGGCGAACGCACGAAATTCAGCGCCTCATCGGACGCTCGCTGCGCGCCGTCGTTGACATGAAGATCTTAGGCGAGCGCACCATCACAATCGACTGCGATGTGCTGCAGGCGGACGGCGGCACCCGCACGGCTTCGATCACAGGCGCTTACGTCGCGCTCGCACTTGCCTGCCGCCAACTTCTTCGCGCAGGTAAAATCTCTCGCTCCCCGCTCACAAACGAAGTCGCCGCCGTCAGCGTCGGCATCGTTGCAGGCACGCCTCTTCTCGATTTGAAATACGATGAAGACTCGCGCGCCGAAGTTGACATGAACATCGTCTGCACCGGCGACAACCGCTTCATCGAAGTGCAAGGCACAGCCGAAGGCACGCCGTTTTCACGCGAAGAGATGGATGATCTGCTCACGCTCGCCTCACATGGCATTGAGCGCCTTCTACAATTTCAACGTGTCGCGCTTGAGTAAATTTTAGGACTTACGCAACGAAGTAAAAATCCTGATAACTAGCGCACGGTTATCAGTACATAACCAAAATAGCTCTTGCCGTAAAGTCCTTAAAGACCTTCGTAACAAAGCCTCACCAAACAAAGTTGAATATTGTGTGCCGCGCGTCTATTCAAAAAATTAGATAAAATCCGAAATCTCGTATCTGAAGGGCTATCTACTTAGCGAAGGTGTCCTTCTTAGTAATAGTAAAACTTAATGTGTGCCTCTTTTCCTGACGGGACAGATAAACCCTTTGTTTTCAATAACGGGATCTTCTATGTGTGACTCATTCGGCAAACCTATGTCTGTAAGTTGTTGAAAACAGGTTGCGGAAAAAGAGTCGCACCTTAGGTAGTAAATTCTGTTATCTATTTATTTTCATGATAATTGTGTAGCCGTTGCCGTTGGATAAGATTATCTCGCTTGGCCCCGCAATTGCATAGTTTGGATGCTCGAACTTATTTGGCAAGTGCCTCTCAGTAAGTACCGAAACAATTTTTATGATTTTCCCCTCAAACTTTTTACATAGGAGCGAAAGCATGATCAAAAGACTAAGAAGACTAAGATTTTTGCCGTCTGTCTGCGTCCTTCTCTTATGCCTGACCGCGGTTGCGTTCGGCCAAGAGACAACGAGTATCGTTCAAGGCACCGTCACTGACGCACAGGGTGGCCGCGTGCCGGGCGTGACTGTGACAGTGACGGGCGTTAGCCGTGGCTTCAACCGCAGCGTTACGACCGACGGCGAGGGCTTCTACCGTGCCCTAGATGTGCCGCCGGGCATCTATAAGGTAACAACAGGCGCTATCAGCGGCTTCGCCGAAGCTGCTCAAGATGACGTCACCGTAGGATTAGGTAAGGCCACAGTTGTGGATTTCACGGTGCAGGCCGCCGGTGTTAGCGGAAATGTGGTTAATGTCACCGGCTCCGATACGCTGGCTATTGATCCCACTAATAACAAAATACAAACAAACATCACGGCTCAGATTATCGAGCAGATTCCTAAGGGAACGAACTTTAGTTCAGCCCTCACGGTTTCGCCAGCCGTTCGCCCGGAACCGCTCAATGCCGGTTTTCAGATTGACGGTTCGAGCGGTGCAGAGAACACCTTCATCATTGACGGCTCGGAAGTCACAAACTTCCGCACCGGGCAATTGCGTGGTGTGAGCAATATCCCGTTTGAATTTGTGCAGGAAATACAGGTCAAAACCAGCGGCTTCGATGCGGAATTCGGCGGCGCGACCGGCGGCGTGATTAACGTCGTGACCAAAGGCGGCAGCAACGAGTTTCACGGAGAAGGCGGGCTTAAGTTTGAACCCAGCAGGCTCTTTGCGCGGACGTTACAGGATCAAACACTTGTTGCTCCCAATACCTTCCGCCGCACCATTCAGAATGCGAGTTCGACTTCGCTTAGCTTCATCAATCCTCCGCGAGATAGTTTTCTCAATTTTTTCCCGAGTGCAACCTTCAGCGGGCCGGTTGTGAAAGACCACCTCTGGTTCTTTAGCAGTTACACTCCGCAGTTCTTTCACACGGATCGCCGTAATACCTTTACCGGACAGCGCTCTACCGAAGACCTGCGCCGCGATTACCTTTTCGGTCGCCTCGATGGACAAGTAGGCCAGCGGCTGCGCTTGACGGGAACTTACACCTATAGCCCGCAACGACAGCACGGGCAGCTAATTGATCCTACGATTACCGCCGTGCAATCGGGCTTCGATGACCGCGGTGGCCGTGTCGCCGCGACGAACTTTACTTATGGCGGCGTCTATACGGCGACAGAAAAGCTGGTCTTCAGCGTTCGCGGCGGGCGTAACTACCTGAACGAAAAGGATGATTCTTACGGCATTCCGCAGGCTTTTCGTTTTCGCTGCCCGAACTCAAGCAATGTAGGCTTGGCTGGAGTCACTCCGGCAGGCACTTGCGTCGCCGGTTTCCAGAACATTGGCAGCAATTTTGCGACGGCGAAGGACATTTCAACGCGCAACAACTTTGACGTTGATGCCAATTATCTTGTCAATAGTCTTGGCGGACGTCACAACTTCAAATTTGGTTACCAGTTGAACAGATTGTTCAATGACGTGGATCAGGGCTTCTTCAATACCGGTAGGCTGGACTTTTTCTTCGGTCAAACATCGCGCGGTATCGGCGGTGGCCCGGGACAGTTTGGCAACGCTCAATTAACGCGGTTCGGCACGGTCGGACGGGCAAGCAGCACCAATCAGGGGCTTTACGCGCAGGATAGCTACCAACCGTTCAGCCGTCTGACGCTCAATCTGGGCATCCGCATTGAGAAAGAAAACGTGCCGTCCTTCTCCTCGAACGGCCAGCCGATTAAATTCGGTTTCGGCGACAAGATCGCTCCGCGACTCGGTTTCGCTTACGATGTGCGGGGCGACGGAAAATTCAAAGTTTTCGCCAGCTTCGGACGATTCTATGATCGCTTCAAGTACGAACTGCCGCGCGGCTCATTCGGCGGCGATCAGTTCCTTCGCACGTTCATTCCGATCACCAATCCGAACATCAACACCTTTACGGCAGCCAGCGTGCTGGCGACTCCCGGCGCGTTGACGTTGAATTTCCGTGTGCCGTCTAATGATCCGGCAGACAACCGCGTTGACCCTAACCTGTTAGCGGCGCGGCAGACCGAATATACGGCGGGTACGGAATATGAGTTGGCTAAAGGCCTCGTGCTGAGCGGTCGTTATACTCACAAACAGATTGACCGCACGATTGAAGACGTGGGTTTCTTCGATAGCATCGGCAATGAAAACTTCTTCATCGCCAATCCGGGATTCGGCGTCGTTTCGCAGCCGTTCGCCAGTGCCATTCCGGCCACACCGAAAGCCCAACGCAAGTATGACGCAGGCGAGTTTCGCGTCGTGAAGCGGTTCGGGCAGAGATACTTTATTGACGCCAATTACACGTACAGCCGTTTGTTCGGCAACTACTCCGGCTTGGCTAGTTCGGATGAGAAAGGCCGATCAAGCCCGAACGTCAATCGTTTCTTCGATCTGCCGTTTCTCGGCTTCACCGCCAATGGTGCGCCCGATAATGGCCGTCTAGCGACGGATCGCCCACATGTGTTCAGAACATACGCCTCATACACATACGATTGGTTCGGCGCTAAGAACAATTCGACGGAGTTCTCGGGCTTCTTCACGGCAGCAAGCGGCACACCGCTCTCAAGCCGTGTCTCGATCTTCAATGCGAACACTTTCCTTTTCGGGCGCGGCGACTTGGGGCGAACGGAACGTTTTACCCAGACCGATTTCGCTCTGACACATACCTATAGAGTCGGAAACGATGGTCGCTATCAAGTGAAGTTCGACTTGAATGTAATAAACCTACTCAATGAGAACAACGTCCTTGATAGATTCACAACCGTCAGCCCCTCCGACCTTTCTGAAGCCCAGTTAGGTGGCGGGGACGAGCTTGGTGCCATCCGCAATATCTTCAACGGCGGCGTCACCAACACGATTGTCAACGGGTTGAATTCCGGTACCATTCGGCGGGATGCAAGATTTAATCAACCGCTGACATTCCAGAATGCGCGTCAAATACGCTTTGGGTTCCGGTTCCAATTCTAAACCGAACCTCTGGTGCAAACTTTAAAGCCCATCCGAGAAATCGGATGGGCTTTTTGTTTAGTAGATTTGCTTCGGGTTTACAACAAAACAATCGTTGACCGATGGTTCCATGTCTGTTTATAGACACTCGCAGATAAGCGCAGCCATTCTGCTTGATGGCTCAATCTGTCCGTGCTTTCTCGGTGTAATTACTGTTTCGTGCGCAATTGCTTGATGAGCTTTCTGATTGATTCCGTATCGCGCGCATCCGGTTGCACCTTGAGGAAAAGCTCTAATTCATCCGCTGCTTCTTTGTAGCGTTTGAGTTGATTAGCATATAGCAGCGCAAGCTGCCAATGTGCTTCTGGAACAAGTGACTTACCAAGATCATTCGCGCGCTTGAGATGCACTTCCGCTTCGTTTAACCTGTTGGTGTGTCGCAACGCGATTCCCATCCAGAGATGCGAGTTGATCGAACCCGGATTCAAACTAACAGAACGGCTCAAAGATTCGACGGCTGCCGGTATTTGCTTCAAATTATATTGAGCAAAGCCTAGTGCATACAAGCTCGAATAACTGCGCGGATTTACCTCAACTGCTTTCGCCAGCACATCGCGCGCCGGTTCAAATTGCTCTCGTTTGACATATTCCGTGCCGAGACGATCCAGCGCCATGTAATAACCGGGAAACACCTCTACGGCCTTCTTTAATTGTTCCAGCCCGGCCTCATCTCTTTTTTTATCAAACTCCCCGATAGCCTTTTCGTAAAGCTTTCTCGCTGCATTTGGAACTTCCTGCACGAAAATAACACCAGGAACTCCGGTCGCCCCCGTCGCCGCCGAATTATTTGCTTTTGCCCTGAGCGTAAAATCGAGTTGGGCGCTATCTCCGCCCATTGTCCGGGCGTTGGTGCCCGATCCAATCGTGAAGTTAGTGAGCGTCACTTCCTGAACTTGCTCTACGAAATCTGTTCCATATGGCAAGATTTTGACTTTGTACGTGCCTGCTGACATACCCCTGAAAGAGTAATAACCGGAGCCATCGGTTCTGGTTCTTCCCAGCGACGAATAAACGTCGTCGAGCAGTTCAACGTAAAGTTGAGCCACAGGCCGCCGCGAGGTGTCGAAGACGTGACCGCTAATCGAATTTCTGGATTGAACTATGCTAGTTCGCAGTGACGATGGTTCTGTTAGGCGCGCAACTGGTTCTAAAAACTTAGCGGGCACGACTATGCCAATGACCAATCCCATTAATAGGTGAACAATCATCTCAACTCCTTCCCTAGGTCAAACCGCGGCTGGAAAATAATTATACGTTGCAGATGTTCAGAGAAACCCTATTAAGATTCATTAGAGTATAGTCTAAATTGCTCCTCAATGTCTAGACCTGTTACGAACTTTCGTGAGCTAAAAGTAGTGGTTTTGCTGGCGTTGTTGCATAAATTGATATTTTTAAGTCAGATAAGCCAATTGCCTTAGAATATTAAGCTCATGGAACCTAACATTCTGAAGTTTTTGCGCCATTTCTTTTTAAATTCTTAATTTATGCAACAACGCCGGTTTTGCTTGTAAACTGCGGGTTTGCTATTCGATGATTGAATGGACTCTGCCCGGCGAACTAGTGCTTGTGGCAACACACGCAAACAGCCGGTATATTGCGGCCTCAGGATTCAAAATTTCATAACAGGCTCCAGACCACACAGTGGTAGGGCGAACGCATCTAAATTCGTGAACGATTGAGGGAGTGTGCTTCAAAGTTTCAAATGATGTTGGTGGAGTTGTTTAATTCCAGCTTTATCCAGTTTTATAAGCAGATAACTTTTTCATGCGTTCGCCCTGCCGGATGGTAATATTCGACTACTAAACGGTACACGATAATGGTAAATTGATATTACACAAACGAGATGTAGGGTTTTAACTTGACAAATGGATTTCCCGAGCAAAACTACTGTTTTTATGGTCGGTAGTGACCAAAGGCTGAGCAAGAAACCACTTGTTTCCAAAAACTGCGTAACGCGGAAAAGCGCATCTGAGCTTAGTGGTTTCAGTGTCAAGGGTAAACTGCGAGTTCTTTTTGCGTAACATCAAGTGACAAAAGTGTCTCTGTCCATTGAAGCGGCTCCTTTACGGATGAGCTAGGTTTCGTCATTAGCCATTCTACAAAGGTTAAAGAGTTACACATTAGGTAAAGTCAACTGAGGAGTAGTTATTACAAAATGCAGTATTCGATTTTCTCCTTCATAATATTTTTTTTGGCAGCGTTTCCATTGACTGCCACTATGCAGACGCGCACCTTTACGAGCGAAGGCGTGGAATACAATTTGGAATTGCCGTCTGCGGCGTGGCGCACTGTGACGGAGCCGGACAGCGCTCACCAGCACGCGGAGTTCGTTTACGGTGACCGCAACGACGGTTTTTTGCGCGTGCGCAAGGAAGTCGTGGGAGCAAACGAAAGCGTGTCGGATTTGGCGCGGCGCGAAAGCGATCAAAAGCTGCGTTTCCTGCGCGGCTATGTCGAGGGACGCGAAGAAACCTTCGCCGGACGCTTGAGCGGCATCATCGTTTCCTACGAATTTACGAGCGGCGGCAAGCCTATGCTCGGACGTATCTATTACCTGCGGGCTGACAATCGCACAATCTACTCGCTGCGCTTCACGGGCGCGAAGGATAAGCTCACGCAGATACGCAATCAAACGGATTCCATCGCGCGCAGTTTTCGTTTGAAGTAAGACCGAAAATTAACAACTCAAAAACATGGCCGCCCGTCGTCGCTTGCAAGGAAGCGCGCGGGCGGCCAAACTCTTTTCCATGAAGATAAAACTCGCTGAAGGTCTCGCCGTGAGGAAATCGAAAATCAACGGCAAAGGCTGCTTTGCCACCGTTGATTTTTGTCGCGGCAGAAAAATCGCCGAGTACGCGGGCGAGTTGATTCCCGATGCGGAAGCCGAGCGTCGAGCGCATAATCGCCGCGTGTTGCGCATCTGCGCCATCAATAGTAGTTGGAGCATAGACGGCAGCCGCTGGGGTAACGGCACGCATTACATCAATCATTCCTGCCACCCCAACTGTTACATGAAAATCCTCTACAACCACATACTCTTTTACGCCCTGCGCGACATTCATCCCGGCGACGAAATCACGCTCGACTACGTAATGACGCTTCACTCAAACAAAAAGCGATGCACGTGCGGCGCAGAGAATTGCAGAGGTACAATCAATAAGGCCGGGCAGAAGTGAAAGGCAAAGATTTACCGCTCGCTATGTTCTGCTTTGCGTGTCGCGGGCGTCTCTTGTTTCAGAAATCAAAGTCGGCGACGGCCATCTTTTCTACTACAAAAAGTTCGCTGCTGTTATAGCTAAAAGCGACCAGCATTGATGAGCCTTTTAGCAGCGTTACTTTTGTGAACGGCCTTGGGGACGCAGCGGACTGATAAACCAAAACAGTTCTTTCTCCAATTGGCTTGCCTTTGTCATCACGTAGAATCTCCCGTTCCGTGAGCCGCGCATTATGCAAACTATTTGCCACAGATTCGCGCGCCTCCGCATCGGAGTGAGCCGTTATTCTAAGAACAAGAATATTGCTTGTGGGCGTCTTGTAGTCGTGCGTCTTCAGAATCGTACCGCCTGGGCTAATCAGGCTTGCCGATATTCCCGTGTAGCGATACTGCGGATAAAGTTTGCGATAGGTCGCCGTCGCGCCGCTGCCGATAACGAAGGCAAGCAACGCGACGGCAAAACCTTTGCGGATTGCTTGCGTCATTTGAATAGAACTCCTTTTGTGGTTTGAAACCGTCAATCTACAAACGCACAGGTCAAAACCCTGTTCCAACAAATCAATTATGCCGCTTTACAATCGCGGCAGCGTGAAGCTGAATTTCGAGCCGCGCCCGACTTCGGATTCCAAGGCGACTGTGCCGCCGTGTTGTTCGACGACTTCGCGGACGAATGACAGGCCGAGACCCGTTGACTCCTGTTCCTTGTCCTGCCCGTCACGCGCGACGCGGTAAAACTTTTCCCACACGCGATCAAGCGAATCAGTCGGAATGCCGTAGCCGCGATCTTCGACCTGCACGCGCACCGTGTCAGCTTCGAGCACGGTTGTGACGGTGATAGTCGTGCGTTCGGGCGAGAACTTAATCGCGTTGTCAACGAGATTTGTGACGACCTGCGTAATGAGCATTTTGTCTGCGGCGACGGGCGGCAGGGAAACAGTCGGTTGTTCGACGAGGCGTATGCGTTTCTTTTTCGCCGCAGGGTGAAGCGTCGCCAGCGTCTCGCGCACCACGTCGTCAACCTTGAGCGGAATCTTTAACACATCCTGCCGGTCTGAAGCTTCGAGTTGGGTGACGGAGAGGAACGTATTAATCATCTTCGACAAGCGCTGCGATTCGTTGCAGATGATGTTCAGAAATTCGCGCGACTCTTCGGGGATTCCTTCATCCATCGTAAGCAGTTCGGCGAAGCCGTTGATGCTGGTGATCGGCGTGCGCAGTTCATGCGCCATCAAAGAAATCATGTCGCTTTTTAATTTCTCGTACTCCTTCATGCGCGTCACATCGCGCACGGTGACGGCGAGGCAGAGCGGTTGCTGCGCGTTGCTTTTCGTTTCGACGGCGCGTTCCGTGACAAGCGCGATGCGCAGTTCGAGCGTTTGATTGCGCTCCGCGAAAAACAGTTCGCGCTCGTAGGCGTCGCCTGTTTGCAGCACGCGGCGCACGGCGATGGACGGCTCATCGAAAACTCCCGCGCGAAAGCAATCGAGCAAGCCGAACAAATCGAGTTCGCCCGCGCCCGTTTCTTCGAGCCGCGCGGCGCGCAGGATCGGCGCGTTGACGTAAGCGAGCGTGCCGTCCAGATAGGCGACGGCGTGACCGTCCGATGCTTCGGACAAAACCTCCGCGCCGAACCGCTGCTCTGTTAAAAGCCCGCTGACGACGCCGAATGATTCAAGGCGGCGCTTGGCGGCGCGCGTCGAGAGAAAAGAAAAGGATTCATGAGCCGCATCATGTTTGCGCGCTTCGTCGCGTTGAAAGTTACGCGCCAATTGCGCGCCGACTGCCGCGATCAGCGGGCGATCTTCTTCGTTGAAGCTTTCACGCAGGCGCACCAGCAACGCGCCGAGCGTGCGCCCTTCATGGCACAAAGGCATCGCCACGCTCGCCGCAGCAGTGCCGCCCACATCCTTCATTTGATCTGCCTCGCCCGACTGCTGCTGCGCCGTTGCCCTGACTAACTGGCCTGTTGCCACAGCCTGTTCGCACAACCCTACGCCCTCGCGCCAAGCGTTGTGGCGGCCTGTCTCCGAAGCGGTATTGCCGTTTGCACGCAGCCGCGCCGCAGGAGCCAGCGCGCCGTTTTCATCAGGCTGAAAAATCACCGCTTCGTCGAGCGGCAAAACAGTTTCCAGAAGCTTTAAGCCGCTCATCAAGCGTTTGTTCGCCGTGCCGCCTTCGAGAGCGCCGGTTTGCGCCGCCGCGCCGCGCACGTTCTGCGTCAGCACCGCATCGACCATCCACAGGCGATAAAGTTGCACCACGAAAATTGCCGCAAGCGCCGATAAAGCGACGGGCGCAAACAACACATCAATGTGAAAAAAGCGCGAAGCAATCAAACTCACCGCGCACAGCAATGCAAGCGCGCCGAGCACGTAAGGCAGCACGCGTCGCGCGCTCAACAAATGCAATGAGATGCCCGCGCCGACGCCCGCCGCGACGATTAATATCGCCGCCTGCCAACTGTTGAGCATGAAGGCTTCGCTGCCGTTCTTCGACGCAAGCACAAACGCCGCTTGCAGCGAAGCGAGCAATTCGATGCTCCACAGCGCGTAAATTGAAAGCGATGTAAGCAATGCGATAACGAAGGAGGCGGCAATAGACTTTGAAAAGGCAGGTGTTTTTTTCACGGTGGCTTAAAAGGAAAAGGCAGGTTTGGATATGGAACTACGGCGTGCGCGACGGGAATCACCACGCGCAAACCACATTATACAATGAAAAGCATTGTTTAATACAAGGGAAATATTTCTTGCTTCGGAAACTTCAAGTAGAAGCGCCGTTTTCTCTCGCGTGGGAGAGTTTAGAGACAACTTCGAGGAGTTGTGTTTCCTCTTCGACGGCGACGGTGCGCAAATCGAGCAAAACGCGGTTTTCGTTGATGCGGGCGATGACGGGCGGATTTGAAACGCGCAAGGCTTGTTCCAGCTTGTCTGCGGTAAGCGTTTCGTAAGAGAGCGCGATGAGCGGCGTTCGCAGATGCGTCGTTGGCGCGGCGCCGCCGCCGATGGCGGAATGGCCTTCGATGATTTCACAGCGAAGACCGGCGTGCATGTGTTTCATTAAGCGGGAGCGAAAGGAGCGCGCGCGTTTGGCGAGTTCTTCGTAGGAAACGGCGAGCATGTGAAGCACGGGAATTTCCTTGAAGGATGCTTCGCGTAGATAGGCGTCGAAGGTCGCGGCAAGCGCGGCGTAGGTGAGCTTGTCCACACGCAGGGCGCGGTAAAGCGGATGTTTGCGCAATGTGTCTACGAGCGCGCGGCGTCCGACGATGAGTCCGGCCTGTGTCGCGCCGAGCAGTTTGTCGCCGCTGAAGGAAACAAGATCGGCTCCGGCGAGAATCGAGTCGCGTATAATAGGCTCGTCGGCAAGCCCGTAAGCGGAAAGATCAAAGAGCGCGCCAGACCCTGCGTCTTCGTAAAGCAGAAGATTTTTGCTGTGGGCGAGAGCGGCGAGTTCGGAAAGCGCGGGAGTCGCCGTGAACCCGACGATGCGGTAATTGGACGGATGCACGCGCAGCAAAAGTTTTGTGTAATCTGTGACGGCGCGCTCGTAATCGGAAAGACGCGTGCGGTTGGTTGTGCCGACTTCGATCATGCGCGTGCCGGATTGCGCCATCACGTCAGGCACGCGAAAGTCGCCGCCGATCTCTACGAGTTCGCCGCGCGAGACGATTGTTTCGCCGTGTGCCGCGAGCGCCGTTAAAATGAGCAGCGCGGCGGCGGCGCAGTTGTTGACGACGAGCGCGGCTTCAGCTCCCGTTAATTCCGTTAAGAGTTCTTCGACGCGGTTTCCACGCTTGCCGCGCTCGCCCGTTTGCACATCGTATTCGAGCGTGCAGTAACCGGCGGCTTCGAGTGTGACGGCCTGACGCGCGCGTTGCGAGAGCGGTGCGCGCCCTAAGTTTGTATGAAGTATGACGCCGGTTGCATTGATAACGCGGCGCAAGCTGTTCGATGCCTCATGCTGTGCCGCCTGTTCGAGCCTGCGCGCGGCTTCTGCCAGCAAAGCCTCGCGCGTGTTGCCGTCGCACGCATCGAGTTTCGTCAGTGCGTTTGTTTGAAGCTCTATGCGCAATTCTGCCGAGACCGCGCGCGCAAGATTCGCCACGCGCGTTGCGCCGAGGCGCGCGCGTAAATCTATTGCCGTCTGCGTGCGCAGTAATGCGTCAACAGACGGCAACGCGCGCAGGATTTGCTGGCGCTCTGCGTGGAGAATTGATTGATCGGCGCTGTGCTGGTCAGACATAAAAAGTTTGCTTCAGTTGACGAATCATTATAGCGAAGGGGCAAAACAATCACGCGTGCGCGGTGAAAAGTTTTCGCGGCATTCCTTAAAACTTCGCGGCACTCCTTGCGGCGAAAAGTATAGCGCAAGAAACATCGCGCTGCTTGCGCGTTCGGTAGCGTTTGAAAGAAGTTTGTTGACGCTGCGGTTTCAAAACGTATATTCTCGAAGTCGGGATGCGCGCATCGCCGAAGTCGAGACGCGCGAGCATTGGCGGTGAGGAGAGAAATACAAAATGCCGATCCGTGATAACAAGTATGCGCGACAGGCGCAGCAAAAAAAAGCGCAGCAAGCCAAGCGCAATACGCAACCGCGCGACAATCAGCCGACCCTCGACGAGCAACTTGCGCGCCTTGAGGAAGACATGCGCCGCCTCAAGATAGAGTTTGACATCTATTTTAACGGCGCGTCGAAGCGTCCGCCGTATGACACGAAGAGCCGCGTCGAAGCGACGATCAAACGAATCGCGGATGATCGCTCGCTCACCTTCGCGCAGCGCTTTCTTTATAATTCACTGGTCTCGCGCTACACCTCCTTCCGCGAGATGTGGCGGCGCACGATGCAGGGACGCGAAGACGGGCGCGATGCCGCCGCCGCCGCGCGCGCCGCGATGCACGCGGACGCCAAAGCGACAGCCGATCCGTCGATTTTCGTTTGCACAGACGCGCATCAGGATGTTTCGGTGGTTAAAAATTTGTATGAAGCATTGGTGGAAGCCAAGCGCAAATGCGGCGAGCCTGTGGACGATCTTTCGTTTCCGCGCTTTCATCATTTGATTGCGAGCCGCACGGACAACTTGAAGGACAAACTGGGCTGCGAGCGGGTGCGCTTCTCCGTGGATGTCGAAGACGGGCGCGTGCAGTTTAAGGCGCGCGCGGATTAGGCAGAGAATAGTAAACTGAAAAAGGAAGCGGCCTCATTTGAACATGAGGCCGCTTCCCTTTTTTATTGCGCTTTCCGGGTCACAAGAACATTGACCGGAAGCGGTCAGAGTGGCTTTGCTGCGAAAGCCTTTTTTGCTGCACTTAAGCTGCTTTGGTCACTTTCTCGGCCTGCGGGCCTTTCGGCCCCTGCGTGACCTCGAACTCGACTTCCTGACCCTCTTCGAGCGTCTTGAAGCCGTCGCCCTGAATGGCGCTATAGTGAACAAAAATGTCGGTTGCGCCGGGCTGCTCGATAAATCCGTAGCCCTTCGAGTTATTAAACCACTTGACCTTACCGGTTATTCTAGACATAACAAACGAATCCTCCTAACGATTCGGTAAAACAGGGACGCCAAAAGCTTTCGTCTTGAAAGACGAGCCTTCCGCGCCGTCCTTACGGTTAATGCTTGTGAGCCGGATGCGCATATTTGAATGGATGCGCCCCATTGAAAAGCTTCACAATCAACAAAACATCTGCGCTGAAAGAAGCGGCGAAAAAAAAGCCGCACCGTTCCGCGCGAGACACAACGGGGAGCTATTGACCTCTTGGTTTGTAACACTTCGCATTTATCTCTGTGGAGAGTGAAGCGAAAGGAAAACCTAATGTCAAAAGACGGCGCATACTATGCGAAAGCCGCCAGAAGTGTCAAGTTTTTTTTCGATTAAGGCAGGCCAATTGTCGTTCGTATCCTTCGACAAACAAAAGGCGAACAAGGTATCTATCAATAATTGCCCGGCGGGAAACCGTCGTCGTTCAATCAATCGTGAAGAGATTCGCGCGTCAATTTCTGCTGCCCTTTCTCGCAAACACTACAAGGAGAGCGCCGAAGACTATCAGTAGTGGAGGCAGCCATGTTATTCCCAGATTGGCAACCCGATGAAGATTTAGAACCGATACAATCACCGCGCCGACTAAAAACAGGAGACCAGTCAATCGCAAAACTTTAGGATTCATTTGTCATCGACCTTTCGTTTGCTTATTTGCTACAAGAAGTTTTATCAGAACTCTACGGATGCGCCGCTGTTCGACAAATAAGAATCGCGCCCGAGCTTTTTAAGTTGTTGCCCAAGCGCGATTCGCGTGCATCGAAACAAAGCGATGAAGTGCGGAGAATCAAATTTTAAATATCTTCGAGGTCACGACGCCTGCGCGTGCGCCCGCGAAGCATCGCAAAGACGATCAGCAGAAACAATCCGACAAAGGCGACGACGACTGAAACCTTAATTGCGAAAAGCAGAAAGCCGACGAGCGCAATCAATTGTTTCAACAAAGTGATGACGAGCAAGATCATCGTCAGTATGCCGCCCCACCGCCCGAATGTTTTAATCAAAGCTGACATTGTATTATTCCTCTTACTTCTGGATTCTGTGGAAAGCCCGACGAGCCGGGTCTCGCCTTTGAATAATCGTTTGGCCTCTGCCCGTTGCCCGACGCATCCTTGTTCTTTACCGCAAATTCTATTGTAGCAAAGTGCGTTGCTGCCCGTCACGTATTGCGCTGCTTAACTTTGAACTCAAGACCTAAAGCCACTTGTTCTATCAGGAACGCGGCTCGAATAAATTGCCGCCCGTCGCCCGCGAATCGCGCGCGGAGACTTGCGTCGCTAATAAAACTCCCGTGCGAAAACTGTTTTGATGATTGAGCGGCGCGGTGCCGATGACCGACGGCGGCCTGCTATGCACATCGAATGCAGGCGTCGCGTTCGCATCAGTCGCGTTGCGGCGGCATTTCGTGCGTTCAAAAATCATGTAAATGCCGATAAGAACGAGCGCGACGGGAAGAAATTCGCGCACAGGCAAGCGAATGCCGAACATCGTGTGCAGCAGAAAGACTGTGCCGAGCAGCACGAGCATTGCGCCCCATGCCAGCGGATTGCCGTAGAGCCTGCGCGTGATCGCATCGTATTCTGCGCCCGACGCTAAGCCTGCGCGCATTAACTGCGCCGTGCGATACGCGTCAACCATCGCGTAGAGCCACATGCCGAGCGCGCCCAAAATAAAAAACGCGACGCCGTCAGTCACGGTTGCCATTTGAAAAAAACTCGCAAAGATCGTGAAATGAACAATCGCCTTCGATGTCTGCCCGTTGTAGGCTGCGCCGAGTCCGGGAACGGTGGAGAGCAGCGCGGCGACAAGCGGCGACGTTCTGCGCTGGACGGCAATGGCTCCGGCAGCGTTGGCCGCGCGCGTTGACGGTTGCTGCAACGATTCAACGCCCGCGACGATGCAATCCTGACAATACGGAAAGCCGCGTATGCGATGATCGCAGGCGGGACACAGCGCACGCGCGCAACGGCTGCATTGCACTGTGGCCGGATTTCTAGTGTGGTAAATGCAATTCATCGAGTTCATTCGTCCTGCCTAACTCCAAATTTCCTTCCGCGCCGCTGTGCTTCAAACATGAAGGCACGATGCTTGTGACGCGTCCTATTAAAAGGCTTACTTTGTCGATTGCGGTTGGGGCTTTGGTGCTTCCTGTCGGTTGCTATTTTTCATCGCCGCCGGAAGCGCGCGCTGTTCTTCACCCATCAAATTGGTCAGGCCGTTGGTTAATTGTTTGATGTTGCCGGAAAGCGACGCGCCTTTAATCGCCGCGCTTGCGCCCTGCTGATAAGTCTGCTCTGCGAGATGTAAACTCGCGCGGTACATGCCGCTGATCGAGCCGTCTGCCGAAACCGTGCTGGTGAGAACGAGGACTGCGACAAGCAGCATCGTGGCGACGGTGGCATACTGCGGCGAGACGAGCGGATCGAGCCACGCGCGCAAAGAATCCGCAAGACGTGTCGAAAAGGGAGCGCGCATTTCGGCTGCGCCTATCGTGCCGAGCGTCGCCTGCAAAATCCTTTGTTGAAGTCCGGCTGGCACTTCCAATTCTTCGTTGATGTATGTGTAGCAAGCTCCGATGGCGCGCACGACCTGTCCGGGAAGTTCCGTGCATTGCTCGCAGGCGGCAGCGTGGCGTTGCCAGCGGCGATACACGGGCGCGGGCAAAAAACCGTCCAGATAATCCGTCAGGTGTTCTTCAAATTCTTCGCAACTCATGCACGCTTCCGGCACTGTCTTCAACAAAATATGCGCTTCGAGCGCGAGCGAAGGCGGCACGGGAACTTCCGCCGTCCGGCAAGCTTCGACGCTTCGCTTCACGTCGTTTAATAATTCATGGCATACAGGACAACGCAGCGCGTGTTCGGCAAACAGGCAACTGCTTCCGGCGTCGAGCACGCTGTCGAGATAGTCCGTTAATCTGCTTTCAAAATCCGCGCACAGCATTACAATCCTCGTTTCTTCCCTCCACAAACATTTGCGATTTTAGATATGCGATTTGCAATCGAAAAAGATAAAGCGAGTTTCGAGTTATGTTTTCAAATCGTAAATCTAAAATTCTTCATACGTCGCTCATTGCTACCACGCGCATTCGCCGCAATGTCTTGGCGAGTTCGATGCGCCCGCGATTGATACGCGACTTTACTGTTCCTTCCGGGATGTGCAGAAGATTGACTATCTCCTGATAACTCAATTCTTCGATGTCGCGCAAAATTACACATGTGCGTAAATCCGGCGGCAGCTTGTCGATGCCCGCCTGTACCTGTGTGCCGAGTTCGCGCCGTTCCAATTCGCGCTGCGCAGAATTTGTCGTTGTGTGCAGATGATATGTGTGGTCTTCCAGATCGTCTGCGTGCGTGTCCTGCGGCTGGCGCTGGCGGCGGCGGTAATCGTCGATGATTAAATTGCGCGCGAGCCGCATTAGCCAATTCTGCAAATCGCCCTGTTTGGCGTCATACTGCGCGAGCGAGCGATAAACGCGTATGAAAACTTCCTGCGTCAAATCTTCCGCCGCATCCGCGCGCGACGTAAAGCGATACGCGAGATTATAAATGCGGCGCGAATAAGTAGAGACGATCTCCTCCCACGCCGTGCCGTCGCCTGCACGACATTTTCTGACGAGTTCCGCGCCGCCGTCGTTTACTGAAGCCAAGATTGTTGCAGCTCCCACCATCTTAATCACTCCGATCTTACGCGCCTTTCTAAATAGCAGCAAAGGGTGGAAAACTTCTGTCAAATGGACTTTACGAAGAAGCCCTTGCGAAAGTTCCGTCGCGGATGATCCGGCAATCACGGACGAATACACAGGCAATAGCCGACGGCGACTCAAAAGAAATTCACGGATATTTGCCTCCACAAAGGTATGACTATCTGCTTGCGCGCGCCCGCCGAGTATTGTAGCCTGTCTAAGCTATACTATATATTGTGGTCGCAGGATTTGCGGCCTCAATCTTGAACGCTTTATTAAAGGTGTCGCGCTTCGTTTCAGCGCACATATTTCTTTTGCGTAAATACCTTCGATTCACTTTGTTCGCGCTGCTCGCCCTCCTGATTTTGTGGTGGTTCGGGCGCGGGCTGGATTGGGCGCAGGTCAAGCAATCAATCGAAGCGGCTGACGGGCGCTTGCTCCTCGCAGCGATCATAATTGTCTGCGCGACTTACTGGCTGCGCGCGAAGCGTTGGCAGGCATTGTTAGCGCCGCTGGCTCAGGCGAGTTTGCGCGAACTGTTTGTGGCGACGACGATAGGTTTCAGCGGCCTTTTTTTGTTCGGGCGGGCAGGCGAAATACTGCGTCCCCTCGTGCTGCCTTTGCGTGAGCCGCGCGTCAGTCCGGGCGCGTCTTTTGTGACCATCGGCGTCGAACGCATCTACGACATGGTCGCCGTCGTCGTGTTGTTCGCGGTCAATCTGCTGGTGTTTCGCCCGCCCGCAGAACGCGCCGGAGACTTCACGCATATACGCTTTGCCGGATTTACCTTGTTGCTCGGCTGCATAATCGGCGTTTGTTGCCTTGTGCTGTTCAGATTGTATTCGGAGGCGATGATTGATTGGTTGGACAAACGCTTTACCACATGGCGCTTTGTGCCGGAACGCGTCGGGCGCGGGATCGTGGGTTTATTAAAGCAGCTGGCGCTGTCGCTCGGCGTGTTGACGAACGCGCGCGCGCTGTTTGTGACCATCGGGTGGACATGCGTTTTGTGGTTTGCGATTGCGTCGGCGAATTTGCTGGTGCTGCGCGCGTTCGGATTGCCATTCGGCTTCGGTGAAACGATTTTTATGATGGGCTGGTCGCTCGTCGCGTCGCTTGTGCCGACACCGGGCGGCGGCGCGGGCGCATTTCACGCCGCAACGTCTGCCGCGCTCGTTCTGCTCGGCGTCGAAAAAAATCAAGCGGCGGCGACTGTGCTGATTCTGAACCCGATTGTGTTTGCGCCCGCGCTCATCTTCGGTCTCTATTATCTATTACGCGGCGACATCAGCATCCGGCGAATCAGGCAACTCGCTTTTTCGGGCGAAGCAGAGCGCCGCGTAGTTGAAGAAGAAAAACAGATAAACGAAACGAACAGTGGAGCGGAGAAACTGAACCTCGCGGCTCGTGGATAATTGCAAGGCTTTATCGTCTTGCCTTCTGATTCTTGAAAACTAATCCGTTTGAGCGAAAGACAACACTTATGAAATGTCCTTTCTGCGGTTTCCTCGAAGACAAAGTCGTTGACTCGCGTGAATCGCGCGAGGGCGAAGCGATTCGCCGCCGCCGCGAATGCTTAAAATGCGAGCGGCGTTTTACGTCTTACGAGCGCATAGACGAAATCCCGTACATGGTCGTCAAAAAGGACGGGCGGCGCGAAGCCTTTGACCGCAACAAAGTAATGGCGGGACTGCTCCGCGCGTGCGAAAAACGGCCTGTGCCGTCGTCGAAATTGGAAGGCATCGTCAACTCCGTCGAAAAGTATGTGCAGGAATCGCCGGAACGCGAACGCCCTACGACGAAAATCGGCGAAATGATTATGCGTCGCTTGAAGGAACTCGATAAGGTCGCGTATGTGCGCTTCGCTTCCGTGTATCTGGAGTTTGAAGACGTCTCGGAATTCATGCACGAACTGAAACATTTAGTGCGCGCGCGCCAGAGCAACGCCGCCGCACGCCGCGCTTGAAATCACGTTTGAAATGCCTTTGAAGAAAAAGCTTCGCCCGCGCGCCGTCACCGTCGAAATGATTAAGGTGGCGCACGTCGCAGGACTTGAACAACTCGAACTCGAACGCCTGCGCGATGAAGTCGGGCGGCTTTACGCGGCGCTTCAGGAAGCGACGGATGCGGAAGCCGCGCCGCAACCCGGCGAGTGGTCGCCGCCCGTCGATTTGTGTGAATCGGAAGCAGCGGTGACAATCAGAATCGAAGTGCCGGGCGTGCGCGCCGAGAATATACGCGTCGGTTTGACAGGCACACAGTTGCGCGTTTACGGCGAAAAAAAACGGCGCGTGCCACGCGGCGGCTCTCTTCAGCATCTATGTTCGGAACGCGCCTTCGGGCCTTTCAATCGCATCGTCTCGTTGCGCCGCTGGACATTTAGCGTGCGCGAAGCATCAGCCGAACTGTCAAACGGCGTGCTCATCGTGCAGCTACCGAAGGCGACGGAACGACGCGGCGCGGAGTTCAGAGTGACGGTGAAAGAAAAGACGGAAGACAGAAATCAGAAGTCAGGAGACAGAAGTCAGGAGACAGAATAAAAACAATCAAGACGCGCGAATGCGATCAGGATGAACGTACTTGCCTTCGCTTCTTCATTCTGACTTCTGTCTCCTGACTTCTGTCTCCTACAAATTCGTTATGGCTATTATAAACAACGCAGAGACCATCGAAAATTTGGACGCGGCAGACATCAGCGATCAGCAGTTGCAGATTCCGAGCGAGCTGCCCGTGCTACCCTTGCGCGACATCGTTATTTATCCGTTTATGATCGTGCCGCTATTCGTCTCGCGTGAGAAATCCATTCGCGCCGTAGATGAAGCCTTGGGCGAAAGCCGCATGATTCTACTCGCCTCGCAAAAGGATTTGGACAAGGAAGAACCGGCGGGCGAAGATTTATACTCGATGGGCACAGTCGCCGTCATCATGCGTATGCTGAAACTTCCTGACGGGCGCATACGCATTCTCGTGCAGGGGCTTTCCCGCGCGCGCGTCGAAGCGGTTGAAACCGGCGGTGATTACTTGCGCGCCAAACTCTCCGTCGTGCAGGAAACTCCTGCGCCCGCGACTGCTTCCCTTGAAGTCGAAGCCCTTGTGCGCAACGTTCGCGCGTCAATGGAAAAGGCCGCGAACCTTGGCAAAAACATTTCGCCGGAAGTAATGGCGATTATAACTAACTTGGACGACGCCGGACGCCTCGCAGACCTTTCCGCGTCCAACCTCGAACTAAAAGTAGAAGACGCGCAAAGCGTGCTCGACATCGCAGACACGACCGCGCGGCTGCATCGCGTCAACGAACTTCTGAATAAGGAAATCGAAGTCTTAACCGTTCAGCAGGAAATCAACACGCAGGCGCGCGCCGACATAGACCGTTCGCAACGCGAGTTTTATTTGCGCCAGCAACTCAAAGCAATTCAAACGGAGCTTGGCGAAGGCAACGAGCTTGCCGATGAAGTCGCGCAGTTTCGTGAAAAAATCGAAGCCTCGAAAATGCCGAAAATTGCCGAAGAAGAAGCTTTGCGGCAACTGAAAAAGCTGGAGCGGATGCACCCGGACGCGGCGGAAACGGCGACGCTTCGCAATTGGATGGAGATTATGACCGATCTTCCATGGTCGAAAGCGTCAAACGACAATCTCGATTTATTGAAGGCCGAACAAATCTTGGACGAAGACCACTACGGCCTCGAAAAAGTAAAAGAGCGAATTATCGAAGCGCTCGCCGTGCGTAAATTAAGAGAGAAACCGAAAGGCTCTATACTCTGTCTCGTCGGCCCGCCCGGAGTTGGCAAAACTTCTCTCGGGCGCTCGATTGCCCGCGCTCTTGATCGCAAATTCGTGCGGCTCTCTTTGGGCGGCGTGCACGATGAAGCGGAGATTCGCGGTCATCGCCGCACCTACGTCGGCGCGATGCCGGGACGCATTATTCAATCGATTCAACAGGCGGGTACAAACAATCCTTTGTTGATGTTCGATGAAATAGACAAAGTCGGCGCAGACTTTCGCGGCGATCCTTCGTCCGCGCTGCTCGAAGTTTTAGACCCGGAGCAGAACAACGCCTTCCGCGACAACTACCTTGGCGTGACGTTTGATCTCTCGAACGTGATGTTTATGACGACGGCGAATGTGCTCGACACGATTCAGCCCGCCTTGCGTGATCGCATGGAAGTCATTCGTCTCGCCGGTTACACAGAGGAAGAGAAACGTGAAATCGCGCGTCGTCATTTGTTGCCGAAACAACTCGAAGAAAACGGCATTACGCCGCGCAATCTGTTGATTTCAAAGACAGCGCTCGCGGGCGTCATACAGCAGTACACGCAGGAAGCTGGCTTGCGTCAACTCGAACGCGAAATCGGCACAGTCTGTCGCAAAGTCGCGCGCCGCATTGCCGAAGGACAAACGGCATTAGTGCGCGTGACTCTAAAAAATCTGCATGAATTTTTAGGCGCGCCGAAGATTATGCCCGACGAAGTTTTGAAGAAAGATCAGATCGGTGTCGCCACAGGTCTGGCGTGGACAGCAGTCGGCGGCGACGTGCTTTTCATCGAAGCGCTCAAAATGAAGGGCAAGGGAAATCTTGTGCTCACGGGTCAACTCGGCGACGTGATGAAGGAGTCTGCGCAGGCCGCTTACTCTTATGCCAAATCGCGCGCCAAAGAACTCGAAATCAACGAAGACGATTTTCAGAACTACGATTTGCACATACACATTCCCGAAGGCGCGATTCCGAAAGACGGCCCCTCCGCAGGCATTACTTTAGCGACGGCGATGGTTTCGGCGCTCGCCGGGCGTGCCATTCGCAAGGACGTGGCGATGACGGGCGAGATAACTTTGCGCGGCAATGTCTTGCCCGTCGGCGGCGTCAAGGAAAAGGTTTTGGCTGCGAGGCGCGCGCGCGTTTCGACCATTATCCTGCCGCAGCAGAATCGCCGCGACATGGACGAAGTGCCGAAGGAGCCTTTCAAAAACATACGCTTCGTTTTCGTCGATAACGTGCGCGAAGTCTTCCGCGAAGCACTCAAAGATAAACCCACGCTTCCGCAAACTGCAGATGCACGCTTGCCGACTCGCCTACCACGGGTTGCTTCGGAACGCGCGGGCGTCTAATCAACACCGCGAGACATACAAACGCGAAAGCACCGCACGCCCTCGCAAACGTGCGGTGCTTCGCTTTCTGCCTGCTCTAAGGGCGTCTCCGGCTAACCCGGACGACGAGGCGGCAGATTCCCTGTTACTGTCCGATGCTGTCGCAAACCTGATCGGTGCGTGCCACAACGGAACTGAAGCGCAGTTGATATTCTGCACTGGTGATAAACGCGCACACCATTCCGCGATAGTTGTTCGCCACTCTGTTATTCAACACATCGAGCCAGAATTGATAGCCCGCCGCATCCGGGTCACGCCTGAGATAACTGAAGTATTGCATCAACACAAACGCGTTGTTGTATTCGGCAGTCTTGAAGGCGCTTTCTTCCACCACCTGGCGCACCGCGCTGCCGCGTCCGCTCGTCTGCAATGTACTCAAGTAGCTGTCGCGTCGGCTCGATAAATCTACTTTGTTTCCGGTCGTCGTTTTAACCGCCGCAATCAAGGTATCAACGAACTCTCCGGGCTATAGGCTTAACGGATACCTCGCAATAAATTCGGGGCGCTGTACCCAGTTATTGGCAAAGGCTACCTTGCTCGTTTCGAGATTTGCGCCACCGATAACGCGGCCTCTGTCCTGCGTAAACTCTGCGTAGTTGGGCTGGCGCGCGAGGCTGCCTTTATAGAAGCGGTAAACGAAGGAGCCTGTGTCTTGAAACTCCTGCTCGATGAAGAAGGCGGCGGAGACCGAGATGCGTTGAGAGTTAATGCACTTCTAGTCTGTCGCAGCGCATTTGGTAATCAAACTCGTCCAGTAATCGTAGCCGCCTGTGTCCGGTTCGCGGTTCAAGAAGTCTAAATACTGTTGCCGCACGAAGAAGCGCGCGTCGTCAATCGGGTTGGTGGTCGGCTGTGTAGTTGTGGTGTTGACGATGGTCAAGACGGCTGTGGTTTGCGCGCTGTTCGTCGCTCCCGTCGGATTGGGATTGCTCAAGGTGAGATTGACCGTATGGTTGCCGTTGGCGTAGGCGTTGTCGGTCAATAGCACAGTGAAGGTCCTGGTCGTTTCTCCGGCGGCGAAGTTGAGCGTGCCGGTTGACGTGATGTAGTCGCGGCTTTGCGTGGCCGTTCCGTCCGATGTCGCAAAGTCAATTGAGACGGCGGACGACGTGTCGCCGGTGCGCGTGACGGTGATGGTCGCGGAGCCTGCGTCCTTTTGTGCAGAGTAAGCGGCGGCGCTAAATTGCAGGAGGGAGACGAAGGTGTTTGCTGCGAAACGACGCCGCGTGAGATTTCAAACCCCGTGCCTACCGATCCGATTAAATTGATTTTGCCGTCCGGTCGAAACAGAATATGTGCGGCTCCGAACGGGTTGTTTCTCTCGTAAGTCTGAATCGAAAGAGCGAGTCTGCCTTTCGGAAATTGATTGTCGCTATACGCAAACGAAACGTTGCCGAAGGATTGGTCTGGCGAGCCGTCCGCATTTAAGCGCACAACGCCGCTGCTGCTGACGCCTCGGTCAACGGCAAGAATTTTGCCGTCCGGCTGAATCGCTTTAACAATGAGACCGTTGAAGTCGCCGTTCTGGTAAGAATGGCGTCTGATGCCATTTGTGCCGAATGTTGAATCGAGCGACAAATCGCTTGTGTTCAAACGAACGAGCGTCTGGTCGTTTTGGTAATAACCGGAGACGAAAACTTTGCTGCCGTCTGTGCTGAAAAGCAAGCCCGTGGCGGCTTCTCTGGCGGCTTGGCTGGCGTTGTTGTCGAGTCGGCGTTTTGTTTCAAGCACGCCGTTCGCTGTCCAGCGTGTGACGAGAAAAACCGTGCCGGTGAAATAACTTTCAACTGTGCCGTCGTAACCGGCGGCGACGATGCGCCCGTCCGGTTGCACCAGCACTTTATTAAAACGAACCGAACCATAAGAATTCGGGTCTTGTCCGCCCGGCACATTCGGCCCGACGAGTCTGGTGATGCCGCCGCTGCCGAAAGAAGCGTCAACCGCGCCCGAAGCAGTGAATTTACGCAGCCAGAAATCGCCCGCGTCGCCTCTTAAAATTCTGCCGCCCGCGAGTATCGAGCCGTCCGGGTTCAAATCGCCCGTGAAAAGAGAAGAGCTACGCGTCGGGTTTGACGGAATCGTCGGGTCATTGTTTTGCGGCTCGACGTAATAGCCGTTCGGCGCGGCGAACGCGCGGTCGTAATCGCCGACAAAGGTGGCTTGCTGCTGGGCGAACGTTGTTGTAGCGTTCGCTAAGAGCGCCAGCACGAGAAACGACGCCACCACGACGCCCGCACACAAACTGTTTCTCATAAAGGTCTTTGTTCGTTTCATGGCTTTCATCATCTCCTTGAATATCAGTGGCAACGTTTCTGCATAAATTTGTGACGACAACTTTCCGGTTTGCACCCAAACGGGAATCTTGCGGTGTCTGGGTGGCAAAACTCAGGCGTTGCACGTCGTCTGCCACCCTTGTCCGCGCACCACAAAAATGTTCCTCACATAACTAGAGCGGAAAACGCGCTCGAAAACTCCCACGCTCGAATAAAATTTTTTGCAATGTCCTTTTTCGAGAGTAGAATCCGCTTTCTATGGGAGACAGCGGTAAATGAATACCTCGCCGCATGAAGTCACAGCGCTTCTTTTGCGTTGGAGCGACGGCGACAGGGAAGCGCCCGCGCTTGATGCCGCTCGTTTACGATGAACTGAGGAGATTGGCGCGCGATTATTTGCGGCGCGAACGCGTCGATCACACTTTGCAGCCGACGGCGCTCGTCAACGAAGCGTATTTGCGTATCGTTGACCAGACGCAGGTGAGTTGGCAGAACCGCGCGCAGTTTTTCGGCCTTGCCGCACAGTTGATGCGCCACATTCTCGTTGACCATGCACGCGCGCACGCCGCACAGAAACGCAGCGGTCTCACGCAGCGGCTATCGCTCGATGAAGCGCGTGTGGCAATCGAAGAACGCGCGGCGGAGTTGGTCGCGCTCGACGAAGCGTTAAAGAATCTCGCGGCGTTTGACGAGCGCAAAAGCCGTGTTGTGGAGATGCGCTTCTTCGGCGGCTTGAGCGTTGAGGAAACTGCCGCCGCGCTCGATGTTTCGGACAAAACAGTGGTGCGTGATTGGAGCATCGCCAAGATGTGGCTGCACCGCGAACTGCGCGGCGATGATGAAAAAGATGAAAAGGATGAGAGTTGAACGATGAACACGGAGCGTTGGCGGCAGATTGAAAATATACTGTTCGCAACGCTCGACTGCGAACACGCGAAGCGCGCCGCAGTGCTTGAGCGCAGTTGCGCGTGCGACGATGATTTGCGCCGCGAAGTCGAATCCCTGCTCGCTCATCATGCGCCTTCGGAAACCTACATTGAAACTCCCGCCTTTTTGTTCGCCGCCGGAATGCTTACCGAAGATGAAGTTGCGGACGATGAATGGCAATCGAAGAATCGTCAATTCGGCACATATAAAATCATACGCGTAAAATCATACGCGAAATCGGGCGCGGCGGGATGGGCGCGGTTTTCCTTGCCGAACGCACGGACGGTGAATTTCAGCAAAATGTCGCGCTCAAAATCATCCGGCACGGCTTCGCAGACGTTGAACTCGCGCGTCGTTTTCGGCAGGAACGCCAAATCCTCGCTTCCTTAAATCATCCGAACATCGCGCGGCTTTTGGACGGCGGCGTGAGCGCGGACGGCGAGCCGTTTCTGGCGATGGAATACGTCGAAGGATTGCGCATAGACGAGTATTGCGCCGAACACAATCTTTCGATTGATGAGCGGCTGAAACTTTTCCTCGCGGTTTGTCAGGGCGTCCCTTACGCGCATCAACATTTAGTTGTCCACCGCGACCTCAAGCCTTCAAACATCCTTGTTACTTCAATGGGCGCGCCGAAACTGCTCGACTTCGGAATTGCTAAATTGCTCGATGCAGAACAAGGCGGCGAACACACGCTCACCAATTTTCGCGCCTTTACGCCCGACTACGCCGCGCCCGAACAAGTGCGCGGCGAGCGAGTTACGACCGCCAGCGACGTTTACAGCCTCGGCGTGTTGCTACATGATTTATTGCATGGCGCGCGGCATTCAGCGAACGTGCCGTTCGTGTCCGGCAATTGGATGTCGGAAAGGTTGGAAGGAAAAACGATTGCCACGAATCTGCCGACGAACAGAGCGAACAAAAAGCCGGAATCGAAAAACAGCAATCAAAAATTCATCGGCCTCGAATTGAAAAATATCATTGCGATGGCGAAGCGCGAAGAACCCGCGCGCCGCTATGCTTCGGTTACGCAATTCGCCGAAGACGTGCAAAGGTATCTCGACGGCCTGCCCGTTCGCGCGCAGAAGGATACTTTCACTTACCGCGCCGAAAAGTTTTTCCAACGCAACAAAATCGGTGTCGCCGCGAGCGTCCTCGTCGCTCTTTCGCTTGTCACAGGCTTCACTGTTACCGTTTGGCAAGCGGGCGTCGCACGCACAGAGCGTGACCGCGCCGAGCGTCGTTTTACGGACGTGCGACACCTTGCCAACGTATTGCTATTCGACATCGCGCCGAAAATCGAGCGCCTCGAAGGTTCGACCGAAGCGCGACAGACGCTCGTCAATCAATCTTTGAAATATCTCAACAGCCTCGCGCAGGAGTCCGGCGGCGATGCGGCATTGCAAAGCGAATTGGCTTCGGCTTACGAAAAAATCGGCGAACTGCAAGGCGCGCCCCGCAAACCGAATTTGAGCGATTACACGGGAGCGATTGCGAGTTATCAAAAAGCCGTCGCCGTGCGGCAAAAGCTGCTCGAACAGAATCCGCAAGATTACGACAACCGGAAAGCTCTGGCGATGAACTTCAGCGCCTTGAGCTATATACATTGGTGGATGGGCGATTTGCGCGGCGCGCTCGAAGATTCCGAAAAAGCGCTGGCGATTTACGAACAATTGCCTGCCGCGCAACCTTCTTCGTTTGAGCTTCTTCTGGCGACGGGCGAAGCGCAGATTGATCTCGCCAACACATATTACTTGAACGACCAACTTGCTAAAGTTTATCCGCCGTTGCAAAAAGCAATCGCAACCCTTGAACCGCTCAAAGAACAAAATCCGAATGACGCGGAAATCCAAAGGCTGCTCGGCAGAGCTTACACAGTCCTCGGTATATCGCTTTCATGGGACGGCAAACAAATTGAAGGCGAAGCGGAAATGGCGAAAGCGACATCGATTAACGAATCGCTTGTGCAAAGAAATCCACACGACAACATCTTCAAACAAAGTCTTCTGCGTACCTATCTGCAAAGTTCGCAGCTTTATGAAGAAGTAAACGATTCGCTGTCATTTGAAATTTTGCTCAAAGCCTTGAAAGTCGCCGAAGATGTCGCCCAAAGCGATGCCTTGAATTCGCAAGCGCGGCAGGATTTAGCTAAAATCGACACGCAACTCGGTGTAATTTGCGGCAGGCTCAAGAAAAACGATGAAGCTGTTTCTTATCTTAAAAAATCGCTCGTGATGTTGACGGAGTTAGAAAGCAGTGAGCCGCAGAACTTTACTTACAAAGGCGACATCAGCAGAGCTTTAACTTATCTCGGGTTGGCATATTATCAACAACGAAATTATGCCGACGCGCTGGCAAATTACGAAAAAGCCGTCAGTGTCTTAGAAAATTTTGCGCGCAATGATTCGGCAAACATGTTTCCGCGCCGTAAACTCGCGGCTGTTTATCGCTACATCGGCGATACGCACCGCGACCTTCTTGCCCAAACTGCAAACGAACAAAACCGCCAAACGCACCGTGATGCGGCAAAGGAAAATTACGTGCGCGCCTTAAACATCTTCCTGCAAATGCAATCCCAAAACTCGCTCACCGAATATGACCGCAAATACTTACAGGCAGCACAGGCCGCCGTGCAGAAGTACGAACGATAGTTAAGCATTCCCGCGCGGGCAAATTGTGAAGATGACGCGCGGCAATCAAACGCAATCCTGCGCCAACGCTTGATTGCTGCCGATTTTTCTTTCGCCAAAAGGCGCAACCGAACGTCTTTAGAGCGCATCTTTATATACTGTGAAGAGAGCGGTTTTAGTGGAAAAACTCACCGTTTCGCCGTCTTTAAGTTACGTGAAGTGTTTGACACACCTTAAAATCGTGTGTTAGTTTTGACGTTGGCGTGCGTGCTTAATTCATTCTTTTGTGCTTATAATGCGCGCCGCCAAGTTCAACGCAATCATAGTATTATAAGTTTTGTGGATACCGTTCGCGCGATCTTCCCCTCGAATGAAAAATCGCCGTCGTGGATTCGCTCTAGCCTTCTCAATTAAGGAGAACGACGACATAATGACAACGAGCCTCCCCCGATTTATCGCTTGTGCCGCAATCGTCGCGGCGTTTATTATTCCCGCTGCCAGCCTTCAAGCGCAGATTCCCGCCGGTTCGAGCGCGCGCAGCATTCCTTCGGAAGTCGAAAAATCCGAAGGCCGCGTCGTCGAAGTTATCAATCGTTCGGAAGACCATTACAAACGCGGCAAACTCAATTTAGATGACAACAAGCTGGATCAGGCGCGAGACGAATTCGATAAAGCCGTTGATACAGTCCTCGAATCCGGCATGGACGTGCGCACCAGCCAGCGCCTACAAACTTTTTATCTCGAACTCGTCGAACGCATCTACCGCGAAGAAGTTCCCGTGCAAGCCCTGACCGCCACGACCGTCGTTGCGCAGAACACGCAGGCAGACACGCAGACACCGCAAAGCGCCGACGCTGGCGGTGCGACGGTTGCGACAGCGCGCGCGCAAACGACTGCGCCGCGCCAGATCGGTTTCCGCGAGCAAAAATTCGAGCCGTCGCCGCTCGACGATTTGAGCAAGCTGACGCTTACGCCCGAAGAGCAAAATGTTTCGCCGCAGGATACAGCCGCCCTCGAAGTTGCCAAAAACAGCATCGACTTCGGTTTCAACGTCAATCCGCTGATTCAACAGTTCATTAATTATTATCAGGGACGCGGGCGTTCCACGATGGAGACGGGCTTGCGCCGTTCGGGACGTTACATGTCAAAGGCGCGCGAGATTTTCCGTCAGGAAGGCGTGCCTGAAGACATCGTCTGGCTCGCGCAAATCGAAAGTGCTTGGCGTCCGGCTGCATATTCGTCTGCGGCTGCTTCCGGTCTGTGGCAATTTATCCCTGGCACGGGCGCGCGCTTCGGCCTTCGTCAAACCGCTTGGATCGACGAACGCAACAGCTTCGAGCAAGCGACGCACGCCTCCGCGCGTTATTTGAAGTTTCTCTCGAATCGTTACAACGGAAATTGGGAGCTTGCCATCGGCGCTTACAACACCGGCGAAGGCAACATTGACCGCGCTATTTCCCGCGCCGGTACTGCTAATTTCTGGAGCACCTATCCGTACATCGCGCAGGAAACCCGCAATTACGTGCCGAACATTCTGGCGACGATTTTGATTGCGAAGAATCCTGAAAAATACGGCTTCCACAATGTTCGCCCGGAACCCTCGCTCGCTTATGACCGCGTGCAAGTGCCAACGGCGACGAGCCTGCAACTCATTGCGGACGCTTGCGATACGAGCGTCGATTATCTGCGCAGCATCAACCCGGAACTGCGCCGTGATCTAACGCCGCGCGGCGAAAGCTATATTGTGCGCGTGCCAGCAGGCCGCGCCAAACAATTTGCTGCCTTGCTTAAACGCATTCCCGGCAACGCGCGCGAAACAGCGCGCATTATTTCAGTTGCGCCCGGCGAAGATTTACAGTCGTTCGCCTCGCGCACCGGAACCAACCTTGCGCAACTGCAAATGATGAACGGCGGCGTTGACATCAAAACCTCGGGCAAACTCGTTGTGCCGAATAACTTCACGCGCAACGTCGCGCTTGTTCGCGCACGCCCCGCCGCGCAAACTGCGCCTGCTACAACGCGCAGCCTGATTTCGGTTCGCGCGATGCGTGGCGATACGCTTGCCAAACTCGCCGCGCGCTTTAACGCTTCGGCTGACGAAGTCGCGCGCTTGAACGGCATTGCGCCGGACGCCTTGCTACAACCCGGTCAGCAGATTCAAGTGCCGTCTGCCGCGCCCGCGCCTGTTGCGCCGCGTCGTCGTCGTTAAGAGTCGCTGCTGTGAAATAAAGATAACGCGTCCTACACCTCGCAAGCCGCGTGAAAGCAGCCACCTAAATCGCCGCGAAACAGTGGAGCGCGCTTTCAATAATAAGTTGGAAGCGCGCTTTTTCTTTACGGTAAACTTTTTCTTTTTCGTAAATTTGACAACTACAATGCTGCGGCAGAACTGTTTGCTAATCGCCGCACTTCCCACAAAGGGAGCGTCTTCACCATGCTCTTTCGCACACAGTCCGCCGCCGTTTACGGCATCGACGCAGACCTCATTGATATAGAAGTAGATCTCTCGCCCGCGCGCAATGAAGCAGATTCGCAAGCCTCCGTCGTCATCGTCGGATTGCCGGATGCCGCCGTCAGAGAATCACGCGAACGCATACGCGCCGCGATTACTAACTGCTCGTTCTTTTTTCCGTTCAATAAAACGACGATCAATCTCGCACCCGCCGACGTGCGCAAGGAAGGCGCGAGTTTCGATTTGCCGATTGCGCTCGGAATCCTCGGCGCGAACGGCGATCTGGGCGACGCGGAAAACTTGACGGACATGCTCGTTATCGGCGAGCTTTCGCTGGACGGGCGCGTGCGTCCCGTGAAGGGAGCGTTGCCGATTGCGATTCGCGCGCGCGATGCGAAAATAAAAATCCTGCTGATGCCCGAAGAAAATGCCGGAGAAGCCGCAGTCGTCGCGGGCGTTGACGTTTATCCAATCGCAGATTTACGCGCGGCAGTCGAACTCGTCGCAGCGCTTCGCAACCCGAACGCCTCAACGCAGCCCGTCCCGCTTCGCGTCGATCCGTCCGACCTTCTCGCAACGCCAGACCACTACGGCGTCGATTTCCGCGAAGTGCGCGGGCAACTTTCAGCCAAGCGCGCGCTTGAAGTCGCAAGCGCCGGATCGCACAACATCCTGTTAATCGGCCCGCCCGGTTCCGGCAAGACTATGCTCGCCAAACGCTTGCCGACGATTCTGCCGCCGCTCGAATTCGAGGCCGCGCTGGAACTCACGAAAATACATTCCGTCGCGGGCTTAACGGGGCGCGCTGGCCTTGTGCGCGAGCGCCCGTTCCGCTCGCCGCATCACACGATCAGCGACGCGGGGCTTATCGGCGGCGGCGCGACTCCGCGTCCCGGTGAAGTCTCTCTGGCGCATCACGGCGTGCTCTTTCTGGACGAATTGCCGGAGTTTGATCGAAGCGTGCTCGAAGTTTTGCGGCAGCCGCTCGAAGATCAAAAGGTCACGATCAGCCGCGCCGCGATGTCGCTCACGTTCCCGGCCTCTTTTATGTTGGCCGCCGCGATGAATCCTTGCCCGTGCGGTTTCTGGAATGACCCGACGCGCGAATGCCGCTGCACGCCGCTGCAAATACAGCGTTACGTCGGGCGCATCTCCGGCCCTTTGCTCGACCGCATAGACATACACATCGACGTGCCTGCCGTCCGCTTCAAGGAATTGACGGGCAACGCTCCCGCGTCCGATGGCGAAAGTTCCGATAACATACGTGAGCGGGTTATCCGCGCCAGAGACCGCCAGCGCGAGCGTTTCGAGGGCGAAGGGATTTTCTCGAACGCCGCGATGTCGCCCAGACTCATTCGCCGCTTTTGCCGCATCGACACGGAAGGCGAACAACTGCTCGAACGCGCGATGACGCGTCTGGGCTTGTCAGCGAGAGCGTATGACAGGATACTAAAGGTGAGCCGGACAATCGCGGACATCGAAGGCGAAACGGATGTGCGTGCCGCGCACGTCGCGGAAGCCGTCGGTTATCGCTCGCTTGATCGCACCTATTGGACTTGAGCTTTTCGCCTTCAGGAAGCGAGCGACGCACGAAAGCGTTTGCACGGCGCACGAAAAAGATCAACTTATACCGAAACCATGTAGGTAGGTATGTTAAAATGCAAAGATGAAAAGAATAGATTATCCCAACTTGATAAAAGAGAGTGTTAGTGAGTTAAAAAGGTTGGAGAAAAAAGAGAATAACGCTCGCT
>JBPCOJ010000122.1:0-32733 GCA_051000345.1 Pyrinomonadaceae bacterium
GAAGAAGTCGAGAAAGCGGTTATCGAGGCAGTCAAACCGTATTTGAAAGATAAGCAAAAGGTGAAAAGCATAACCTGTTACAGTTGGCTACTAAACACACCTACTTAAATGGTTTCGGTATTATACAAAGCAAAAGCGTTGAGTCGCTTTCCACTCGTCCGACAACTCCACCTGAATGAGGTCTACTCGATGAGCGAACAAAACTTTCAAGTTCCCACGAACATGAACGTCGCCGTACCCGGTCAAACCGATGCTGCGACGATGTCCACGCCGGAAACCTTAATGAGTATTTTCTTTGAACCGGAACGCACGTTTGAAGCGTTGCGCGCGCGCCCGCGTTTTCTCGTCGCGGCACTGATTACGCTTGTGCTGACGATGCTTGTCACCATCGCGCTGTTTCAGAAAGTCGATTTCGATCAGTTCCTGCGCGAGCGTATCAGCGAATCGGCGAACGGCCAGCCGCTAACCGCCGAGCAACTGGATCAAAGAGTAAAGATCGGCAAGATCATCACCTACGTTGCGCCGCCGATTTTTATCGCGGTTATCTTCGCAGGTGGCGCTGCGTTGTATCTGCTCGGCGTGATGGCGATGGGCGGAAAGATAACCTTCAAGCAGGCGTTGTCCGTATGGGCTTATTCCAGCTTCGCGCCGGGCGTGCTGGCAACTATTATCAGTTTGCTGTTGCTGTTTTTGCGACCCGCTGATGCGATTGATTTAGCGAAGCCGGGCGGCGGATTGCTCGTGACAAATCCGGGCGCGTTTATGTCATCAGGCACATCTCCGGCGCTCGTCGCGGCGCTCAGTTCGCTTGATTTATTCGCTTTTTACGGAATTTTCTTGGCGGCGATAGGCCTGCGCAAAGTCGGGAAGCTATCGAACGGGTCGGCATGGGCAATCGTCATTTCTTTCTGGCTGTGCAGCGTCGTAGGGAAAATTGCATGGGCTGCGTTGTTCGGCAAAGCGTCCTAATTACGCACTGTCGTTCGAGCGAGAACCGACAACGAAAAGTAAATAGCCGCGCGTCTTTGTCTTACACTGAAGCTTACTCGTATCGGAGAGCTTCAATCGGATCAATGCGCGCGGCTTTCCATGCAGGCCACAAACCGAAGATCAAGCCGATGCCGACGCTGGCGACGAAGCCGCCGATGGGCGCCCAGAGCGGAACATACGACGGCACGAAGAGTCTTATCAAAAGCGTTGTTGCCCAACCGACAAGCAAGCCGATTAATCCGCCGACGCCCGTCAACGTCATCGCTTCGATAAGGAATTGCCACAGAATATCCGCGCGCTTGGCTCCGATGGCCTTGCGTATGCCAATCTCCCTTGTTCGCTCTGTCACGGAGACGAGCATGATATTCATCACGCCGATGCCGCCGACCATCAAGCCGACGGAAGAGATGACGACCATGGCGATGGCGACGCCCGACAGAATCGAACGGAAACTAGAGATGGCGGATTCGGCGGTGGTGACGCCGAAATTGTTCGGCTTGTCGAACGGCACTTGGCGGCGCACGCGCAAAGTGTCCGTTACTTGATCCTGCGCTTCCTGCATCATGCCTGCGCGCGCGACGGCGAGAATCGTTACATCGTCGGCGTTCGGTTTCAATTTTTTGGCGACATTGTAAGGAATGTGCATGGTGTTGTTTTGATCGTTGTTGCCGCCGCCGCCGCCGAATTGCTCGCGCTTTTCCAGCACGCCGATTACGCGAAATTCGTTGCCGCCGATGTCGATCTTTTGTTCGAGCGGCGAGCCGTAAGGAAAAAAGTTGTCGGCGACGCTCGAACCGATCACGCACACTTGCTCGTTGGTGTCATTCTCGAACTGCGAAAAAAAGCGGCCTTCGCTGATGTTCTCGATTCCGGCGCGCTCGTATTCCGGCAATGTCCCGTCTAGGTTAATCGCCGAAGACGTTTTACCGTTCGCCGTGACCAGCAGTTTTCTGCCGAAGAAGCTATTGGTGATGTCTAAAAACGGCACGCTCAATTCGACGGCAGGAAGCCGTGTGAGCGCAATCGCGTCATCGTACGTCAGCTCTTTGCGCATACGCTCTTCGCGCGATCTGCGCCCGACGTGTATGCCCGCCTCGAACTTGCTGATGATAATCGAGCGCGTGCCGAATGATTCAATCTCCTTTGTCACCGCGAGGTCAATGCCGCTGATAATCGAAGCGATAGTCATCACCGTCCACACGCCGATGACGACGCCGATGACCGTTAAAAACGAACGCAGTTTATTCGCGCGCAAAGTCGAGAGCGCCATTCGCAGGTTTTCGTAAATATCGTTGCGAAGCAATTGCATAAAGATAGTAGTCAGGAGACAGAAGTCAGGAGACAGAATAAGAACAGGAAAACGTGTGTTATGAACATGGGCGCGGCTATCGTCGCTTCTCCAGACTTCCGTTATTAATCCGCCCTGAGCGCTTCAATCGGAT
Source organism: Pyrinomonadaceae bacterium (assembly GCA_051000345.1). Lineage (GTDB taxonomy): Bacteria > Acidobacteriota > Blastocatellia > Pyrinomonadales > Pyrinomonadaceae > JBHENC01. The sequence continues at coordinate 2,433 of JBPCOJ010000122.1, forward strand.
CGAGGCGCGCCGCCTGCCATGCAGGAATAATTCCTGCCAGCACGCCGATGACGCCGGAGATGCCGACGGCGACGATGACGGCAATTGTCGAAAGGTACGTCGGGAAAAAGACGGCGGTCAGCACGCGCCCGATAATCCATGCGAAGACTACGCCGAGCGTGCCTCCTATGGCTGAGAGAGTGACCGCTTCGACGAGAAATTGTTTGAGTATGTCGGAACGCCGAGCGCCCAAAGATTTCCTGATGCCGATCTCTTTTGTGCGTTCGGTGACGGACACCAGCATGATATTCATAATGACGATGCCGCCGACTAGCAGCGCGATGGCTGGCACGGCGATGGCGACGATAGAGATTGTACCGAAAAGCCGGTCACGCAGTCCTGTAATCGCGTCCGGCGTGATGATGGCGAAGTTGTCTTTGTCTTTAGCGGGAAGGCGTCGGCGCGCGCGCATTAATTGTCTTGTTTCTTCAACCGCATCATTGAACAGTTCATCTGATTTCGCTGTTGCGAGAAAGTAAAGGCCGCGCCTGCCCGTCAATCCGCCGAAATTGCTCGCGTAAGTTTTCAGCGGGATCGTAATGTAATTGTCCTGCGGAATGCCTAGCACCGTGCCTTTGGCGACGGCGACGCCGAGCACGCGGTACGGAATGCCGCCGACGCTGACTTCCTGATTAAGCGCGCTGGTGGTGGGAAATAATTTCGTGGCGACATCCGCGCCGAGAAATGCGACGCGCGCCGCCGAATCGTTTTCCGAAGCGGTGAAAAAACGCCCGTCGGCAATTTCCACGTTGCGGATTTCGGCGACGTTCGGCGTTTGACCGTCAACCGAAACATCTTCGAGTATCTCCGAGCCGCGTTTAATTTGCGTCGGCGTCCCACGCGCGCCCGCGCCGAGTTGGTCGATCAGGGTTGTGCGCGCGCGCAAGTATTCGTAATCGTCGAGCGTCAATTCCTTATTGCGTCTGGTGGCCGCCGCAATCGTGTCCGTGTCCTTGAAATCCTCGAACGGATTGAAACGCTGGACGTTAAATGATTTCGAGCCGATGCCCGCGATTTTTTCGTCAACGTAAACATTAAAGCCCTGAATCAAAGACACGACGACGACCACCGCCGTGACGCCAATAATCATGCCTAAAAGCGTCAGCACCGAACGCAGCTTGTGCGCCCACACAGCCGACAGCGCGAGTTTGAGAGTCTCTATGAATTTCACGATTGTTTAGTACGTTTCAATAGGCAGTTTGGTTGCAAGATGCAACAGAAGTCAGGAGTCAGAAGTCAGGAGACAGAATAAGAGCAAGAGCGGCAGGCAGTATCAGCATGAATGTAAATACCGCAGCTTCTGTTCTTATCTTCATTGTGACTTCTGACTCCTGTCTCCAGACTTCTGTCTTCTGAATACTTGATTTTACTCATAACGTAAAGCTTCGATGGGATCGAGGCGCGCGGCCTTCCATGCAGGCCACAATCCGAAAACAAGGCCGATGCCGACGCTTGCGACGAAGCCCGCGATGGGCGCCCAGATGGGAACATACGACGGAATAAACATGCGTATCAGCATTGTCGTCGCCCAGCCGAACAGCAAGCCGATGAGTCCGCCGACGCCCGTCAACGTCATCGCTTCGATCAGGAATTGCCACAGAATATCCGCGCGCTTGGCTCCGATGGCTTTGCGTATGCCGATCTCCCTTGTTCGCTCTGTCACGGAGACGAGCATGATGTTCATCACGCCGATGCCGCCGACCATCAAACCGACGGATGAAATTGCAATCATCGCAATGGCAACGCCGAAGGTTATGTCGCGGAAATTACTAATGATCGAATCAGCCGTCGTCAAGCTAAAATTGTTCGGTTGATCGAATGGCACGCGGCGGCGCACGCGCATCAAGTCCGCAATCTGATCCTTCGCTTCGTTGATCTGTCCGGCGCGCGCGACGGCCGTGATGGTTACGTCCTTCGCGTTCGGCCTGAACTTGCGCGCGACGCCGAGCGGCATAAATATAATGTCGTTATCGTTGCCGCCGCCGAATAATTGCTCGCGTGGCAGAAGGTCGCCGATCACGCGAAATTCGCGCCCGCCGATTTGAATAGTATGTCCGACGGGCGAACCGTAAGGGAAAAAGTTTTCCGCGACGCTCGAACCGACGATGCAAACTTCCTGATTCGTTTCATTCTCGAACGACGTGAAAAAACGCCCGCGATTCATTTTGCGGATGCCCGCGACTTCGTAGCCCGGCAGCGTGCCTTCGAGGTTTATCGCCGCAGACGTTTTGCCGCCGTTCGTCACGAGAATCTTTTTGCCGAACGGATCGTTAGAGATGTCTAGGAAAAAGTCGGCGACTTCGACGGCGGGCAATCCCTTAATCGCCAGCGCATCTTCGAGCGTCAAGTCTTTGCGCATACGCTCCTCACGCGTCAGCGCGCCGGTGCGAATGCCTATGTCAAACTTCGAGACGAAAATCGAGCGCGTTCCCAGAGACTCGATCTCTTTTTCAACCGCTACATCAATGCCGCTGATAATGGAAGCAATCGCCATCACCGTCCAGACGCCGATGACGACGCCGATGACCGTGAGAAACGAACGCAGTTTATTGGCGCGCAAAGTCGAGAGCGCCATCTTCAGGTTTTCTAAAATGTCGCCGCGCAGGAGACGCATGATTGCACCTTGTCGAGATGCCTTCTTGTACGAACGATGTACGCTAACTGTTTCGTTTGCCGGAAATAAAATCTATTCGTAGCGCAAGGCTTCAATCGGATCGAGCCGCGCCGCCTTCCACGCAGGCCACAGCCCGAAAATAATTCCGACGCCCGCCGAAATGCCTATCCCGACGAGAATCGCCCACAGCGGCACGTAGGCCGGAAGCGGCGAGTATTTGTTCATCAAAATGCTCGCTATTTCGCCGACGATGAGTCCGGCAAATCCGCCGATAGCCGTCAGCGCAACGGCTTCGATCAAAAACTGCGAAAGGATATTGCCGCGCGTCGCGCCGACGGCCTTGCGTATGCCGATTTCCTTTGTGCGCTCCGTCACGGACACCAGCATAATGTTCATCACGCCGATGCCGCCGATCATCAACGCGACAAAGGAAATCGCCGTCAGCACAAGCGCGGTTGCGCCCGTCAGTTGATTGTAAATATCCAGAAGCGAATCCTGCGTCGAGATGCCGAAGTTAAGCGGCGCGCCACGAGGAAGGCGGCGACGGCGGCGCAGTATGTCGGTGATTTCTTCGATAGCAGGCTTGACGAAGGCGCGTGACTTCGGGCGCACGATAATGACAAAGACGACTTCCGGGAACGGGTAATCGGGATAGTATTTCTCGAAGGTTCCGAGCGGAATAAAAATCGAATTATCTCTCGATTGACCGAACACATTGCCGAGCGTTTCCATCACGCCGATGACGCGAAACGGATTGCCGTTCAGCCGTATCTCTTTATCGAGCGGCTCCTCGAACGGAAACAAAGTGTGCGCGACATCTTGGCCGATCACGCATACGTTCGAGCGCTCCCTGACATCCATTTCGCTGAGGAAGCGTCCACGCGCGACGTATTGCGCCTGCGTAAATTCGTAATGCGAATTCGTGCCGAAGAGAATTGGCGTGTCCGATTGCTTATCCGCGTAACGCACCGAAGTAGAGATTTTGCGTCCCAAAGGCGTCACGTCCGCGATAGACGGCGCTTCATTGAGTATCGCGTCGGCATCTTCGATTGTCAGATTCTTGCGATGAATCTGCTCGCCCGACGGCGGCTTGCCGAAGCTCGCATCGAACTTCGTCACCCAGATCGCATTCGATCCCAAGCCTTCAATCTGATCGGCGAACGCGCGGTTCAAGCCCTGTATAATCGACACCATAAAGATGACAGTGATGACGCCGACGCTCACGCCCAAAATCGTCAGCGACGAACGCAGCTTGTTCGCCCTGATCGTATCGACGGCCATCGCCGCCGATTCTCTTACGTCATCGAAAGTCATAAAATCAATTGTGCGGCGCTTGCTTTCTGAATACAGTGCGCATTTATTCTACGGTGTGAGTAGAGTATCATAAGGCTCGAAAGAGGTGGCAGATGAGCACAAAAACAGAAGCGACGATCAAAGAGCTATATGATGTGCCCGAACACAAAAAGGCGGAAATCGTCGATGGAGAGATGTTCTTAATGTCGCCTACGGGAAAAAAGCCTAACCGCGCGGGTTTCAAAATTTCTTTGCGCTTGTATGAATATGAATCGAGCACCGGCAGCGGCATCGCCGTCACCGACAACGCAGGCTTTAGCGTCAACTTGCCGCGCCGCAAATCCTTCAGTCCCAACGCAGCCTTTTATACAGGCAAAGACACGGGCATGAAATTCTTTGAAGGAGCGCCGGTGTTTGCCGCCGAAGTGCGTAGCGAGAACGATTACGGGACGGCGGCAGAGCGTCAAATCAAAGAAAAGATCGCAGACTATTTTGCTGCCGGAACAATGATCGTGTGGGACGTGGATTTACTCGGAGAAGATGTCGTCCGCGTTTACCGAAAAGATAATCCTGAACATCCAAACGTCTACCGTCGCGGACAAATAGCCGAAGCCGAACCAGCCGTTCCCGGTTGGACGATGGCGGTTGATGACTTATTCCACTAATACCGCGCGGAGCAAAGCTTGTTCGCCCGCATCGTAGCAACAGCCATCGCCGCCGATTCTTTCACGTCATCGAAAGTCATAAAAGCAACTTTACGGTAAGCGAACAGAACGGCGTAGCCATGCGATAGCCATTAAAACGAAAGCGGCAATCGCAAGATCAACGATGAGGAGCAGGATAAAGAAAAGCGGGCCTGCGATGAGCAAGCCGAGTCCCGGCAATGCGATGGTCGTGTCGCGCGCCATGATCGCCGCGACAACCATTAACAAAGCGAAGAGAGTCTGTGCCGCGAGCACGAGCCATGCCAATGTAAGGAAAGCCATTCGCCAATTTCTGTCCATCTTAACCTCCCGATAAATTAGGCTGGTAGCTTCACGAGTTCGGATAAACTCTCGAAGTAACGGCGATGAGTACGCCGCAAAGTCGCTTCGGTCGCGGCCTCTAATAAAACCACCTCATGCACTACTGCAAGGCGGTTAAGTGCGAGTTCCATTTGCAACCGGGCGTCTTCAGCCTTTCGACGCTCCGAGTCATCGAACGTCTGGAAGGTAACTATTTGCCCGCGACTACGATTGTATTCAATCAGAAAAATCATTTTATTTGCCACAAGAGCAGTATGTTCAAACTCATTCTGCTCTCAATGCTTCAATCGGATCGAGCTTCGCCGCGCTCCACGCAGGCCAAAGGCCGCTGATGATGCCGACGAGTGATGATACGGTGACGCCTAAAATTGCCGAGCCTGCGCTTAACAAAAGCGGAAAGCCGAGAAGCAATGAAAGTGTGTAGGCGAGGCCGAAGCCGACGATGACGCCGAGCGCGCCGCCGATGGCTGACACCACGACGGCCTCCGTTAAGAATTGCATCAGTATGTCCGTGCGGCGCGCGCCGATAGCTTTGCGTATGCCGATTTCTTTCGTGCGCTCTGTGACGGACACCAGCATGATGTTCATCACGACGATGCCGCCGACAACCAAAGAAATAGCGGCGACGCCGATGGTGACGATGTAGATGTTCGATGTCGCTTTGCCGTAGATGTCTAAGAACACATCCTGCGTTTCGAGCGCAAAGCCGTCGTCTTCGTCTGCGAAGGTGCGCCCGCGACGATTGCGCATGATGGCGCGCACCTGATCTTCGGATTCTTCCAACTGCGCCGCTGTCGGGACTTGAATGTAAACGACGAGTGAATCGCGCGAGCCGAAAATCTTTTGATGCGTCGCGTAGGGAATCATGATGAAGTTGTCGCGCGAGAGGCCGAAGATTTTGCCGAACGGTTCGGCGACACCGACGATCTGGAATGGATGCCCGGCGATTCTTACTTCCTGATTCAGCACGCGATCAGCCGACGCGCCGCCGAAAAGATTTTCGAGTATGTCAGTTCCGACAACGCACACATCGCGCGCCGCCGTGCCTTCGCTCTCCGTCCAAGTGCGTCCCGTAGAGATGTTGACGGCGTTGATGTCGAACATCGAAATGGTTGAACCGCGCACGGCAACGCCTTCGGATTTTTGATCTTCGTGTTTGACGATCTGGCGCGTGTCTGCGGAAACGCCCGTGCGCCAGCAGGCCGTGCATAAACGCATAATCGCCTCTGCGTCATCCTGCACGACATCCTTGCGCTTGTTGTATTTGATGAATTCCTCGCGCGATTTGATGAACTGCGGGCGCTTCGAGATGGTGTAGACGGTGGAGCCTTGCGAGGAAAAAGTGGACGCGACGGTTTGATCCAAGCCCTTGATGATCGTTACAACCGCGATCACCGCCGCGACGCCGACGACGATGCCGACGAGCGTCAACGCCGTTCGCAATTTATTCGCGCGAAGACTTCCGACGGCGACGCGGAAGGATTCCCAGAGCGGCAGCAAAAGAGAGGGAAAAGTTTTCAGTTTTCGGTTTTCAGTTTTTAGCATACGAGCCATTTGTCCCTGATGCTCACTCAACTTTCGAGAACTGAAAACTGAAAACTTTTTTATCCTTTGGTGCGTTCGTCTTTGTCTATTTCTCCGTCGCGGATCGAGATAACGCGGTGCGCGCGTGCTGCGATGTCGGGTTCGTGCGTGACGACGATGATGGTGTTGCCTTCGGCGTGCAGGCGTTCAAAGAGCGCCATGATTTCATGGCTCGTTTTAGTGTCGAGCGCGCCGGTCGGTTCGTCTGCAAGAAGGATTGACGGATGATTGACGAGGGCGCGTGCGATGGCGACGCGCTGGCGTTGGCCGCCGGAAAGCTCGTTCGGGCGGTGCATCATGCGGTCTGCGAGATCGACGGCGGCAAGGGCGCGCTCGGCTTTTTCGTGGCGTTCGGCGGAACCGATTCCCGCGTAGATAAGCGGCAGTTCGACGTTGTGCAAGCTTGTCGCGCGGGCGAGCAAATTGAAGGTCTGAAAAACGAAGCCGACTTCCATGTTGCGTATGCGCGCGAGTTCGTCGTCTTCCATCGCGGAAACGAGTTTGCCGTTGATCCAGTATTCGCCTTGCGAAGGCGTGTCGAGGCAGCCGATTAAGTTCATCAAGGTAGATTTGCCGGAACCCGACGGCCCGATGATGGCGAGGTATTCGCCTTTCTGCACATCGAAGGCGACGCCGCGCAAGGCGTGTACTTCTTCGCTGCCCATCTGGTAAGTCTTCCAGATGTTGCGCATGGAGATAAGCGAAGCTGGCACGGCGTCGCGCACGAGAAGTTCCGCATGTCCGAGTCCGTCGGCGGTTGAAATGCCCTCGCCTACTTGTTCGCCCTGTTCGACAACAGGCGTATTGCCAGCGGCGGCGACGGGCGCGGCAAGAAGTGTGGAATCGCTCATCGCTTATTTGGCCTCGTTGGTATTGCCGTTGGCGGCAGCGGCGGCAGATTTGCGCGTTTGCCGTTTGACGGTTGAAGTTTCCTTTAAGGTCTTCAGCACGCGGCTGGGGCCTGTGATGACTTCCATTCCGGCTTGCAGCCCGCTCGTGATTTCGATGTCGGATTCGCCCGTGATGCCGGTCGTGACTTCGACGAATTTAGGTTTATTGTTCGCTTGCAAAACGTAGACGCCTTTGATGTCCTTCGGTTTTTCTGCGGTCACGGGCGGCGGCGCGGCATTGTTGTTCGCCAGCGTTGCGGCGGGCGTCGGCTGTTTTTCGATGATGGCTTGCAGCGGCACGGCGAGAACGTTTTGTTTCGTCTTGGTTGTAATCGTCGCGGTGGCACTCATGCCGGGACGAAGGCCGTTGCGCACTTCATCAGGCACGTCACGTGTTTCGATAATAACGCGAAATTCTTTTGCTTCCTGCGTGTTGATGCGCTGGGAGAGTCCGCCCTGCGTGTCGGATTTGCCGACGGCGAGCGGATTCTTTTGCGTCACGACGCCAACGAGTTCGCGGTCACCGAAGGCATCGACTTTAATTTTCGCTATTTGTCCGACTTCGACGTTGGCGATTTCCGTTTCATCAACATTGACTTCGACGTTGATCGTTGACATATCGGCGATGGTCATTAAAGGAGTTGAAGAGAAGCTTGCAACTGCGAATTCGCCGACGCGCGTCGGCAAGTCCGCGATAACTCCCGTCAGCGGCGAAACCTGTGTGGCTTTGGAGCGCTGGCTGGACGAGCCGCGCAAGATAGCCTGCTGTTGCGTGGCGCGCGCTTCGCTTGTGGCGACGCCGGACTGCGCGCGCTGCACACCCGTTTGCGAATCGCGCACGGCGACGCGTTGCTGGTTGGCGCGCGCCTGTGCTTCCTGCACGCCGAGCTTTTGCGCTTGAAGCTGCGCCTGTGCCGTGCGGAGCGCGACTTGCGATTGTTCCACACGGTCGCGCGCCGTGTCGTATTCGGAGCGGGATGCGACGCCGGACTCGATCAATTCCGTCGTGCGCTTGAGTTCGCGCTGCGCCGTATTGACATCGACTTGCGCGCGGTCAACGCTTGTCTGCGCCGTAATAATTCCTTGCCGCGCCTGCGCTACCGCCGCTTCGGAAACCGTTAAGCCCTGTCTGGCCTGTGCGACGGCGTTCTCGGCGGCGAGAATCTGCGTGCGCGCGTTCTGCACATCGCTCAAGGCGGCCTGCACGCCCGCAGCCTGCGCTTCCTGACTCGATTGAAGTTGCGTCGGATCGAGCCGGACGAGCGGCTGGCCTTGCTTCACCTGATCGCCTTCCTTAACGTAAATCTCTTCGATGCGCCCGGCGACTTCGCTCGTCAGTTTAATAAAGCGCACGGGGCGCACTTCGCCGGAAGCCGTAACGGTCGAGCGCAGTTCCGTGCGCGGCTCAACCTTAACGGTCGTCACTTCCGGCTCGTCCTTGCGGTTGGCGAAAATACTGATGGCGACGATTGCGACGAGCGCGACAAGCACGGCGCTGCCGATGATGATTTTTCTTTTGCGGCTCAGAGCCATGATCGTTTCTGTCCTTTTGGAAGAATGCTTGATGAAAGCGGCGGGCGCGTGAAAACTAAACGAAGAACACGCGTCCGGTAAAAACTTTTACGTTAAAAACGGCGGCACGGTTTCATCATAATACAAAGTCTGCGCGGCGCGGCTGCATACGGCCTGATATAGCCTTCGCTGTCGTGCCTTTTTCCCGGACAGCGCCCCGCATTGCTCGTGCGGCGGAACGAATGCGAGTTGGCGCGCCGCTTCTTTCGCGTTACAATATGCGGCGCGCTTCCGGCATGAAGGGCGAATATCGTCCGAAGATAGCGCATACTTTTGCGGAGCGCCAACGCTCTCCTTGCCGTATCATAACAAGCGCGAACGAGTGGAACTCTTATGCTTACCTGCGAAAGGTGCAAAACGGATAATCTCGAAGGCTCGCAGTATTGCGATGAATGCGGCGCGCCTTTAATCGACACGGCGCGCACCAGAAGACCAACCGTCACGACGGACGATGTGTCGGGCAGCGCAACCGACGGTAACATTATGTCTGAGAAAACCATTGTGGCCGCGCACGCGGAGGGCGGCGGCAATCGAGTAGAAGGAGCACCAGCTATGGCTCAGGCTTCCGGCGCGATGACCGCGCTTGACGGCGCACACGCCAGACTGATTATTCAACGCGGGCGTTCGACGGGCAAACAATTTTCGCTGCATGAGGATGAAGCGCAGATTGGCCGCTGGGACGCAGACGGCGGCGTTTTCCCGGACGTCGATCTCGACGCCGACGACCCGGAAGCAAAGGTCTCGCGCCGCCACGCGCGCATCACGCGGCGCGGCAGCGAATACTTTGTCGAAGACCTCGGCTCGACCAACGGCACGTTCGTTAATCGCGGGCGACGCCTTTTGCCGGGTGACAGGCAAGCCTTGCGCGACGGTGACGAAATCATCGTCGGCAAAACATTTTTGCGCTTTCAAATCGCCAAATGAATTGGAAACACCAAACGAATCGAAACGCGAAAGCCTTGACCGGCGCGCGCTTTTGTAGAGACTCCGGCTTTCAAGAACTTTTACGCTCGCAAGTGTGCTTTCGTTGGAAACAATCAATAACTGAGTCGTCGAAATATGTCTGTGTGCGATAAATGCGGTGCGGCGGTGGCAGCGGGCGATGCGTTCTGCGGCGTGTGCGGAGCGAGCCAACAAGCTGCCGGAAACGATGCGGCGGCAACGCCTGATGCGGGCGGCACTGCCGCTGCGACGGCGACGGTAACTGCGCTCTCTTCAACTGCGCCGCACGACACTGAAACAGACCACACCCACGCTGCTGAAACAGATCATTTACAGACAGATCATACAATCGAGGATCAATCACCTTCGCCGGACGCGCCCGAACCCGCGCACGCAAATGCCACGCGCCAAGTATCTTCGGTCTTCGATGCCGACAGCACGCCGTCAACGGGCGCTCTCGGTGAGTCTTCGGGCATTGACGGAAATAATGCCACCACCGGAGGCCGTCGTCCGACCAATAAACAACTCGAACCGGACTTTGAATTGAACGAGCGCTATCATATCGTCCGGCGCATCGGCGGCGGCGGCATGGGCGCAGTTTATTTAGCCAAAGACCGCCATCTGGGTGACGCGCCGCGCGCCGTCAAGGAAATGATCGAATCGCACATAGACGATGCGCAGCACGCCAAAGCCATCGGCGATTTTCGTCGTGAATCCCTGCTGCTAACTTCGCTCGAGCATCCTTCGATCCCGACCATCTACGATTATTTTTACGAGGAAGACGCCGGACGCTTTTATCTCGTGATGAAATACATTTCGGGCGGCGACTTCGCTTCGCGTTTGCGCAATGCTCCCGGCGGACGCATTGATGAAAAGACCGTCGTCGAGTGGTGCATACAAGTCGCGGACGTGCTTGATTATCTGCACAACCGTCGCCCGCAAATTATTTACCGCGATTTGAAGCCAGCGAACTTGATGATCGACGGCAATTCAGGCCGCGTGATGATAATCGACTTCGGCATCGCGCGTTGGGTCAACAAAGAAGAAAAGGGCGTCACAGCCGTCGGCACAATGGGCTATGCGCCGCCGGAATTGTTCAGCGGCAACGTTGAGCCGCGTTCCGATTTGTACAGCCTCGGCGCGACGATGTTTCATCTTTTGACGGGTAGCGATCCGCAGGATAATCCGCTGCTTATTTTCGATTTCACGAAGAACCCGCGCCCGCGCCAAATCAATCCGGCGATGTCTTCCGAAATGGAACGTATGCTGATGCGCGCCGTCGAGTACAAGCCCGAAAACCGCTTTCGCTCGGCGGCGGAAATGCGCGACGCGCTCTCCGCGCACCTTGAAAGATTGCGCGCCGGAGACATTCACTACGGCTCTGCGCCCGCTTCCGATGTCGGCACTAAAACGATTCAGGCGGAAATGGTTTACTGCGGTTTTTGCGGAGGCCGCATCGCTGCCGACGATCTGTTTTGCGCGCACTGCGGAGCAAAGCAGCCGCTGGCGGGCGCAGGCTCCAGCTCCGCCTTGCGTGCCTCGCGCGCGACTGCCAAATTGATTGTCGCAGGCACCACCGAACTCGATGCCACCTTCGCGCTCGAACGTGAAAACAGTCTGCTGGGGCGCAGCGATCCGCACTCGAATATTTTCCCCGAAGTCGATCTCTCTAAGTATGACCGCGAAACGAAAGTCTCGCGCCGCCACGCGCGCATACGCAGGCAGGGCGACACATACTTGATCGAAGATTTAGGCTCGGCCAACGGCACATGGATCAACGACGCCGTGCGCCTCGCGCCGAATCAACCGCGCGCTTTAGAGAGCGGCGACAGACTGCGCCTCGGCGAAACAACGCTGCACTTTTTACTCGGATGAAGGAACAGAAACCAGTAGACAGTGGGCAGTAGTGGTCAGAAGTCAGAAAGAAGCGCCTGAAGCATATAGTATGAACGTCGACGCAACTATCGGCGCTTTACTATTCTTATCACCAACCACTGTCCACTAACTACTCGCTTTTATGACTACGCAACCCGAACAAACAATGCTGCCGCGAAAATCGAGCGGCGCGCGCGTGCGAACTTTGAGTGCTGCGCAGACGGAGCAGCTTCGCGCGCCCTTCGCGTTGCGTTGCGGAGCGCTGTTGATAGATTACTCGCTGCTTGCGGGCATTCTCGCTTGCAGCACAATCTTTGCGGGCGTTCTAGGCGGCAATGCGCGGACGGCGGGCGGCGCAGCGAATACGCTCGGCTGGTTGATTGTCGTGGGCGTAGGGTTCTTGAACTTCGTCGTGTTTGCCGGAACACGCGGGCGAACGCTTGGCAAGTGGGCAACGGGAATTCACATCGAGCGAACAAACGGAGCCTTGCCCGGCATGGGTCATACGGCGTTGCGCCACTTAATCGGCTATCCGCTATCTTTGATCGTATTCGGAATCGGTTTTCTCCTCGCGGCCTTCGATGCACGGGGGCGCGCGCTGCATGATCGCTTGGCTGGCACGCTGGTCGTGCGCGATGTGGAACAACGCCGCCGCATTGTTCGTTAAGGATGTGCGTGAGTGCCTCGTGAGTAATTGCGATGACAAAACACTGTTCTAGTTGCGGTGCCTTTTCTTCCAACGAAGCGCGCTTTTGCCGTTTGTGCGGCGCGCCATTCGGAGCAATGCCTGCAAGCGACAGCAGCAGCAGCAGCGGCGGCAATAATAGAAGCGACAATGTTCCCGTTTCACCACTTGCCGAAACCGTGCCGCTCTCCGACGTAGGGCGCGCCACAGAAAACCTTTCCCAAGATGACTCGCGCGGCGGGCGTGCGCCCGACACTTCCAGAGTCAGCCGCGCGGAGATGGAAGACCTACTCCACCGCCCGCCTTCCGAAGCGACACTGGAAAGAGAAACGAAGCCGCACTCCGCCGCGCCCGATGCGAGACAGAATAGAGTTGCGGCGCGTTCGCCCGTCGATGCTTCTTCGCCGCCTGCCGCAACCACCCGCGTCGCAGTTCCTCTAACGCAATCGACTAAGCCTGTTCAAAAACTTGCAGCGCAAGACAGCGCTGGTCGTCGCCGCCGCTGGCCTGCCATCGCTGTTGCGCTTGTGCTCGCCGCTCTCGTCGGTGTGGGATTGCTCGTCCGGCTTTACGCTTCACGCCGCGATCAGCCTGCTGCTGCAACTAATACGGCGATGAATGCCGCCAACGACGCGCGGCAAACAATTGACGCGCAGCTTGCGGAAGCCACTGCGCTGCTCGCATCCAATGACGTTGACGGCGCTATTATGCGTCTGCGCGAAGTCGTTAAACTCGATCCGTCGAACGCGCCCGCGCACTTGAAGCTTGCGGAAGCGCTTGATCGCAGCGGCGCGCATGAAGAAGCGATAAGCGAATATCTCGCCGCGACAAAGCTCGATGAACAAGATTCAAATGCGTGGAGCGCGCTCGCTCACGCACAGTTTGCCGCAAACCGCTTTGACGATGCGGCGGAAAGTTATCGCCGCCTCTCGTTGCTCACGAACAACAACGGTTCCGTTTACGGCAACGACGCGCAACTCGAACATGCCGCCGCGCTCGAACACGCAGGGCATACAGAAGAAGCACGCGCGCTGTACCTGAAAATATCAAGTGCCGCATCCGATGGTGCCGCGCGCCAAACGGCGCAGCAGCGGCTTGCCGGACTCGACGCGCCGCCCGCGCCTTCATCGCCGCCCGTTGCGATAAACGCCAACAATAACCAACCGAATTCACTTCAGCGCAACGCACGCGCGAACGTTGCGCGCCCGAATGCTGCGCGTCAGGAGGCCGCGACGAATGCTTTGCCCGTGCCGCCGTCAACGAGCGCGCAATCATCCGCACGCCTGCCCTTCAACGTGCCGCCGCCGACTGCGGCGGGCGCAGCCGGAAGCAATGGCAAGCGCGCCGCATTGAATGATCCCGATTCTTATTACATCAAAGGCTTGAGCGTGCTGAACCAGCGCGATCCTAAAGCGCTTCAGCGCGCGGAAGTCGTGACGGCTCTCGGATATTTTCAACGCGCCGCGCAGCCCGGCGGCACGTATCGCGCGGCGGCGCAACAATTAGCAGAGCGCCTCGGCAAGGAATTAGACAAGCGTCGCGGCGTGAAATAGTGAGTCTGCAAATAGTAAGTCTACCCAAGTTGCTAGTTATAAATTGCCACTAGCACAAGCCTAGTGGATAGGTTAGGTAGAGAATCGGCTTTAGCCGAAAGAGTTCGGCTAAAGCCGACAAATTAAGGAATCTTGTCCACTAGCTAAAGCTAGTGGCAACTCAAAGAAACCGATATTCGATAACTAGCAACTTGGGTTAAGCCTGTAAAAAGTCGAATCATCATTTACCGTTTGTCTTCTTTCGCCGCTAATCCCGAAGCGCTCGATTCATCCATACAGAGATGCCTAACTTAATCGTCAAAAATGTAGACCGCGCGCCCGACATCGTTCCGCTCGGAACCTTGCGAATTACGATGGGGCGCTCGGCGCGCAACGACATTTGTATTCCCGATCCGTTTGCCTCGCGCGTCCACGCGGAAGTGCGTAGAGAAGGCGGCAGATATTTTCTGCAAGATTTGGGTTCGGCCAACGGCACGCTTTACAACGGCGAAGCGCTCGAAGGCGAAGTCACGCTCACGTCCGGCGGGCGCATACAAATCGGCGAAACCGAAATCGTTTTCGATGAAGGCTTGAGCAGCTCGCTCGCCAGCGGCAAAATGATCGCCGAAGCAGGCTTTGAACCGCTTGCGACACTCGTTCCCAACGCCACAGACCGCACGACATCCGGCCTGCTCGAAGCCATCGAAGACGCGCGCACGCAAGCGCCTTCCACAAATGCTTCGGGACAAAAAACAGTTTTCCCCGCTGCCGCTCCGTCGCGCGCAACTCAAAGCGATCTGCTGGCGCTCATTAGCAAGGTCGGCGTTACCCTGCTCGCTTCCGCGACGCTCAACGAAACTTTGCAGCAAATTGCCGCCCTTGTTTTTGAAGCCGTGCCAGCCGAGCGTTGCTTGATAATGATGCGCGAGGGCGAGGGCGAAGACCTTAAGGTAAAGGTCGCTTCGGTGCGCAATCAAATCGGAGAACTTGGAGAAGTCGGAGAGATACGCGTCAGCCGCACCGTCTTGAATGAAGTAATCGGCGAAGGCAAATCCGTTTTGACTTCAAACGCGCAAACCGATCCGCGTTTTATGAGCACGACGATGACGATGCAGGGCATACGCTCTGTGCTCGCAGTGCCTTTGGGCGTCGGCGAAAAAGTGTTCGGCATTATCTACGCCGATTCCCCTATCGCAGACGCGCGCTTCACGGAAGATCATTTGAAGGTTTTGACGACGCTCGCCTCCGTCGCCGCGATTCGCGTCGAGAACGCGCGCCTAGTCGAGCAGCACGTCGAACGTGAGCGCTTCACGCGCGAACTGCAACTAGCGCGTGAAATTCAGCAGCGCTTTCAACCGACATCCGCGCCGCCCTGTCCCGGCTATGAATTACAAGGCATCAGCTTTCCTTGCTACGAAATCGGCGGCGACTACTATGATTTTATCCAGCGCGAAGACGGGCGTCTCGTCATCGCGCTCGGCGACGTGTCGGGCAAGGGAACTGCCGCCGCGCTTTTGATGTCGAGCCTGCACGCCGCGATTCACGCGCAGGCTTTATCTAATAATTCGCTTTCCGATATCATCTCGGCCGTCAATCGCTACTTGGCCGCGAACATTCCGTCGAATCGTTTCGTCACGCTTTTTTACGCGGAACTCGATCCGCAAAACGGCGCGCTCTCTTTTCTCAACGCCGGACACAACCCGCCGCTCATCGTCCGCGCCGCAGGCACAATGGAGCAACTGGATTCCGGCGGATTGCCGCTCGGCATTATGCCCGACGCACGCTTCAGCGAAGGGCGCACGCAACTCCAACCCGGCGACGCGCTCGTTATTTATTCCGACGGCGTTTCCGAATCCACCGACCCGCACGGCGAAGAATTCGGCGCGACGCGTCTCTACGAAGCCGTCGCTGGCAATCTCGCCGCCACCGCTTCCGGCCTGCGCGACTGCATCGAATCTGCTATCACGAAATTCGCGCAAGGCACGCCCTCCGCCGACGACATCACGCTCGTCATCGTCAAACGACAATCAGGCGACGCCGCTTCAGTTGCAAAAGTTTGTTAGAAAAACAATGGAAGGCAGGGAAAGAACAAACAGAGTCAGGCAAGCAATAAAACAGTCTGCTGCAAGGAGTTGTCCGACACGCAAGGTTTGTGGTTAGTTCAACCGCAGCAGACTTTCAACTGATATGTCTTCGTCCACAGCTTCCCAATGAATGCCGATGCCGCCGCCGATCAACCGCCATTCTTTTCTTTCTTCGGGAGTTGCTTTCTGCAAACGCGGAAACCACACTAACGGCACGGCAATCTCACGCCCGTCAGCAAGGACTACACGCAGGCTATCATCCGTGCAACTAACCTCTACGGCAAGCGGTTCTACCTCAATGGCTAAAGTGCTCATTCCATTTCTCCACGAACGACTCTCGATGTTCTTCGACAATCTTTTGCATCTCCGATAGCTCACCGCTACGGAAGCCGCGTGACTTCACCAAAGATACAGGATTCAGCCAAAATTTGGCATACCTTTCAGCTTGCTCAACATGGATATGTGGCGGCTCAGTTCCTTCCATGCTGAAGAAGAAAAATCTGTATCCTTTAACTCGCAAGACCAACGGCATGAGAGCAATTTACTCCGAATGCTCATTATGCTGAAATTTTAACTTCAAGCATACGTTTCTCAAACATCTGCAAGGAAAGACGCCCGGCTTAGATTATATGGCGGGACAATTATGGTTATAGCCGTATATACAATCGCCGCTTTATATTCGTTTCAAACTTTCCTGAATTCTTTCGGCGCTTTTTTCGCCGATGCCGTCAACTAACTCGAGGCCGCCGCCAGCGACGAATTTCTTGAGGTCGTCGAGCGAAGAGATTTTGAATTTCTGGTGAAGCGCGGCGGCGGTCTTCATTCCGATGCCGCCGACTTCGAGCAGATCGAGCACGGTGACGGGTGTTTCCGCCGTTAGTTTTTCCCACGCGTCGAACGTGCCGCGTTCGAGCAATTCCAAAATTTTGCCGCTGATGGCACGGCCTATGCCGGGAATCGTTTGCAAGCCTTTCGCTCCGTCGTCGTGCGCGATTGTCGCAAGCGGCGTCGGCCATGTTTCGATAATTTCAGCGGCATTGCGGTAAGAGCGCGTGCGAAAGTGGTCTTCGCCGCGCAGTTCCATCAAAGTCGCAAACTTCTGAAATCGCTGTGCCAACGCTTCGTTATTCATAAGAGTCCTCGCAGGGTAATCACCATGCCTTGCCGAATCTGTGCGGCTTGACATTATACATCGCGCGCCGTTATCAATAGAGGCATCCAAACGCGCAGCGAAAACAATCTAAGTCTTCTCCCGCGCAAGTTAAAATATCTATCGCAGTTAAAATTCGACAAAAGGATTACAGCATGAACTTAAGAAAATCTTTGTGCGCGATATTGCTCGCCGCGCTTTTTGTTCTTCCGATTTTCAACGTCGCCGTCACGCGCGCAGACGAAGGCATGTGGACGTTCAATAACCCGCCGCGCGCAGAGATCAAGCGGCGCTACGGCTTTGACATAACGGATGCGTGGCTCAAGAAAGTGCAGCTCGCTTCCGTCAGATTCAACAGCGGCGGTTCCGGCTCGTTTGTTTCGCCGGACGGCCTCGTGATGACCAATCACCACATCGCGCAGGACACTTTGCAAAAAATCAGCAGCGAGAAAAAGGATTATTTCAAAGACGGCTTTTACGCACGCACGCACGCCGAAGAAGCCAAAGCGCCCGACGTCGAACTCAATGTGCTGCAAAGCATCGAGGACGTGACGAAACGCGTCAACGGCGCGGTCAAGCAAGGCATGTCCAACGCCGAAGCGCAGTCCGCGCGCACCGCAGAGATCAGCCGCATCTCCGAAGAATCGACGAAGCAAACGGGCTTGCGCTCCGATGTCGTGACGCTTTATCAGGGCGGGCAATATAATCTTTATCGCTACAAAAAATATACGGACGTGCGGCTCGTCTTCGCGCCCGAATTTCAAATCGCCTTCTTCGGCGGCGATCCCGACAACTTCGAGTATCCGCGCTACGATTTAGACCTCGCGCTTTTTCGCGTTTACGAAAACGACCAGCCGATAAAAACGGAAAACTATTTCAAGTGGTCTGCCGCTGGCGCGAAGGATAACGAACTCGTTTTCGTCTCCGGCCATCCCGGTTCGACTTCGCGCTTGAACACCGTCGCGCATCTCGAATACTTCCGCGACTTCGGTTTTCCTCTGCTGCTCAAATATCTCCAGCACCAGCGCGTGCTTCTGCAACGTTACAGCGCGCAGGGCGAGGAACAGGATCGCCGCGCGAAGGAGGAATTGTTCGGTGTTGAAAATAGTTTGAAGGCGCGCAAAGGCGGCCTCGAAGGTTTGCAGGACAAGTCGATTATGGCGAGGAAAGTTGCGGCGGAAAACAGATTGCGCCGCGCCGTCGCCGCCGATCCGCAAAAGCAAAAAACATACGGCGACGCTTGGGACGCCATCGCCAAAGAGCGCAAGTCTTTGCCCGCTTACGAACGCGAAAGAAGATTCCTCGATAGTGCGTGGGGCTTCAATTCCGCTTACTTTACCTTCGCGCGCAGCCTCGTCCGCCTTGCGGCAGAAAGCGCGAAAGCGAACTCTGCGCGCTTGCCCGAATACACGGACGCGCGCCGCGCTTCGCTCGAACAAGCGCTCTTTTCCGCTTCGCCGATCTACGACGATTTCGAGTTGCTTAAGCTAACAGACTCGCTCGCTTTTATGCGTGACGAACTAGGCGCGAGCAATCCGACGGTGCAAAAGGTTTTGAACGGCAAAACTCCCGCCGAGCGCGCCGCCGAATTAATAAACGGCACAAAGCTCAAAGACGTTGCCTTCCGCAAGCAACTCGCCGCCGGAGGCGTGCAGGCCATCGAAGCATCCAATGATCCGATGATCGCGCTTGCGCGTTCGATTGACGCGGAATCGCGCGCCGTCCGCCAGCGCTACGAAAATGAAGTCTTGAGCGTCGAGCGCGCCGACTACGCGAAGATTGCACGCGCCCTCTTCGATCTCGAAGGCACGAAGCTTTACCCTGACGCGACCTTTAGCTTGCGTCTTTCTTACGGCCCGGTCAAAGGCTACAAGGCAAACGGCAAGCTCATTCCGCCGTTCACGGACTTCGCCGGTCTCTACCGTCACGCGACGGAGCACGGCAACAAGTATCCGTATCAACTGCCGCAGCGTTGGCTGGATCGCAAGTCTGCCTTGAATCTGAAGACGCCTTTTAATTTCGTTTCGACGGCGGACATCATCGGCGGCAATTCCGGCTCGCCCGTCTTCAATCGCAACGCGGAAATCGTCGGCCTTATCTTCGACGGCAATATTCAATCTCTCGTCGGCGATTTCATCTACGACGAATCGCAGAACCGCGCCGTCTCCGTCGATTCTCGCGGCATGATCGAAGCCCTCCGCAAAGTCTATGGCGCAAATGAAGTCGCCGATGAATTAACGAAGTAGAACGAAACGTAAATTGTAAAAAGGTGCGGCGCAAGAAATCGCGTCGCGCCTTTTTGTTTTCGGAGAAGCATTTGATGAATACAATAATTGCCCTTATGCGAAACGTTTCTATTGACAATTTGCGTTGGTGTGTTTTATTTTAACTTTGCTGCTCCGCTGACTTTTATCCCTATGCTGATTAAGCCTTTAGTCGCGAGCCGTATCGCAGTCAAATACTTATGATGATCGCCTCGCACCCGCCGCTGCCGTTCTGCTGGAGAGTCCCTTGTCGGCTCCGCGAAGAATGTCTGAAGCGTCAGGCGCACCCGCGTTGAAACCGATTCGCCGAACTGATTTTAATCGGGGTTGTTTCAATCAACGCGGCATATTTAGTCTGGCTCTGAACATTTTAACGTCCGGCAAGAGCAACTTGACACGCTGCCGCTAGAAATTTAACGCAGCCTTTCTTTTTGCTTCTCGCCCTCAAGAAAATCAACGCTGACTACAAAGGAAAAGCCGATGCTACACTCACGCAAACCAATGGTTCATGCGACCACACGTTTGCTCATTCTCGTCTTGTCGCTTTCATGCGCGACAATCTGGCTGACCAACTCCGCATATATGTCCGGCAGAGCACGCCAGACGACTCTTGCGCAGGCGGACAGTTCCAGCATCCGGCAAATAACGCTGCCGACCAATGATCTCGTCTATGACAAGAACACTGGGAAAATCTACGCGAGCGTGCCGAGCGCGGCGGGTGCGGGCGGCAACAGCATTACGCCGGTTGATCCGGCAACGGGAACCGTCGGTGCGTCCGTGTTAATCGGCAGCGAGCCGACTAAACTCGCACTATCCGATAATGGGCAGTATCTCTATGCTTTTTTGGATGGAGCATCGGCAATACGGCGCTTGGATGTGGCGACTCAAACTCCCGGCCTGCAGTTCGGCCTAGGGCAACAAGACCCATTTCACGGCAACTATAGTGTTACCGATATTGCGGTAGCACCGGGAAGCCCCGACGTGGTGGCGGTCGCACGAAGCTATCGTGGAACAAGTCCGCCCGAAGCAGGAGTCGCCATCTTCGACAACGGCGTGCAGCGTTCCAAAACAGGGCCGGGTCATTCTGATGGCAGCGACTTTCTGGCATTCTCTGCGTCCGCTTCTAAGCTTTACGGCGGCGGATATTACGGCGGATTGCGAACGATGACGATTGATAGTTCAGGTGTCGCGGCCACCAGTATGACGTCTTTCACGACCGGCGCTCGTATTAAATTTGATAACGGACTCGTTTACAGCGCGACCGGGCAAGTCATCAATCCAGACAGCGGAACGATTCTGGGAACCTTCTCCGGCGTAACATCGAATAATTTCGTCACTGATTCATCGGTTGGCCGCGCGTATTACCTGCTCGGAAATCAATTCGGTGGTAGCAACAGCACGTTGACCTTAAAAGCCTTTGACGTTAACACGTTTCTTCCCGTGGGAGCGCTGACGATTTCAGGCGTCAACGGTGATGTTACGAGCCTTGTGCGCTGGGGAGCGAACGGGTTGGCCTTCCGCACTTCGGGTAACCAACTCTTTTTGATTCAAACGTCCCTGATTCCTTCGTCGGAGCCGATTCCGACACCCGCCGCGACGCCTGCTCCGACGCCTACTCCGTCACCTAGTCCGGTTGACGCTTTTGTTCGACAGCTTTCTCTGACAACCAACGACATGGTTTATAGTCAGGCGACGCAGATGCTTTATACGAGTGTGCCGAGCGCGGCAGGTGCGGGCGGTAACAGCATCACGCCGATTAATCCTGTGGACGGTGCCATCGGCAAATCTGTGTTTATAGGAAGCGAGCCAACCAAACTCGCGCTTTCAGATGATGGTCAATCGTTGTACGCCGGATTGGACGGAGCGGGCGCGGTGCGTCGCTTTGACGTTTCGTCGCAAACGCCGGGCTTACAATTCTCTCTGGGGCTTGATAATTTCTACGGTTCATACGCCATTAGCGACATGGTCGTTGCGCCGGGCAATCCGAATCTGGTAGCGGTTGCGCGAAATTACCGCGGGATCAGTCCGCCCGAAGCAGGAGTCGCCATCTTCGACAACGGCGTGCAGCGTTCCAAAGCAGGGCCGGGTCATATTGCTGGCAGCGACTTTTTGGCATTCTCCGCTTCTCCCGCCAAGCTTTACGGAGCCACTTACAGTGGCCTTAGCACAATGACCGTTGACGATGCGGGAGTGACCGTTGCGAGCACTGTTCCTTTTTCCTCCGGTTACAATATCAAATTCAGTAACGGCCTCGTCTACGGTGCGTTCGGGCAAGTCATCAATCCGGAAACCGGTGCGCTTGTCGGTACGTTCACCATCCCCAGCGGAATTGGTTCTTATATTTCAGTGGTGATCCCGGATTCCGCTAACGGACGGGTTTTCTTTCTTGTTAGTCAAGGCGCGAACGTGCAACTGCGTGCTTATGATATCAATACCTTTTTGCCCATCGGGTCTTTAACGATTTCAGGCGTCAACGGGACGGTGAGCAGTCTGGTGCGCTGGGGAGCGAACGGCTTAGCTTTCCGCACCAGCAGCAATCAGATTTTTCTTGTTCAGACCTCTTTAGTAAATTCATCCGTGCCGGTGCCGACGACATCGCCCACCCCAACTCCGTCGCCGACACCGAAGCCCGCACCGGCTTACGTGCCGACTTACGTTAGACAACTTGATTTGCCCGCCAACGATCTCGTCTACCATGAGGGAACGCAATCGCTTTACGCGAGCGTGCCGAGCAGGGCAGGCAGTGGCGGCAATAGCATTACGCCCGTCAACCCTGTGAACGGCGCGATTGGTGCCTCCGTGTTCGTGGGCAGCGAGCCGAATAAACTCGCGCTCGCTGACGACGGTAAGACTATGTACGTTAGTCTGGACGGTGCGTCGGCGATACGCCGCTTTGATTTAGCGACGCAAACGCCGGGCTTACAGTTTTCACCGCTGAACGGTTTTCAACGCCCGGCGGATATGGCAGTCGTGCCCGGCAATCCGCAATCGCTTGCCATCGCCGGGGGGTTCGCGGGCGTGGCTATCTACGACAACGGCGTGCAACGACCGGACACGAGCAAAAATAATGCTTACTCGGTGGATCGTATTGAATTTTCGGATTCCCCGACGGTTTTGTATGGATACGATAATCAATCCAGCGGATTTGAACTCGTCAAACTTGCAGTCGTCAGTTCCGGTGTTAAAGGTGTGAGTACGGCGCAAAATCTCGTTTCTGGATACGGCATAGATATAAAGTTCGTCAACGGGCTGCTTTATTCGACTTCTGGTCGCGTAGTTAATCCTGAAACAAAGCAAATAATCGGCACGTTCACTTCTCAGGGAAACACTTACAACTCTGCGTCTGCGATGGCCGTAGATGTTGCTCTAGGCCGCATCTTCTTTTTATCGAGCAACGGCTCGAGCGTGCTTCTGAGCGCTTATGACATT
This sequence comes from Pyrinomonadaceae bacterium, assembly GCA_051000345.1. Classification (GTDB taxonomy): domain Bacteria; phylum Acidobacteriota; class Blastocatellia; order Pyrinomonadales; family Pyrinomonadaceae; genus JBHENC01. The sequence continues at coordinate 25,411 of JBPCOJ010000122.1, forward strand.
AATACTTTTTTGCCGGTCGGTGCCGTCACGCTCGCGGGCATCAATGGCACACCATCGAGCCTGGTGCGTTGGGGAGCGAATGGATTGGCCTTTCGCCTCGCTCCCACTTTTGGTTCTTCGTCTACCGATAGCAAAGTTTATCTTGTTCAAACTGCGCTAGTCTCAGCAACATCACCGATTCCGACCGGCATGCAATTCAGCGCCACAAATTATTTTGCTTATGAAGGAAGCGGCAGTATTGATGTTACCGTTAATCGCACGGGCGATATTTCTGTTCCTTCGACGGTAAATTTTCTGACAACGAACGGCACAGCCACCGAACGCTCCGACTATACAACGGCTTCCGGCACGCTTTCGTTTGCTGCCGGTGAAACAAGCAAAACATTTACTGTGCTCATTACCGACAATGCATACGTTGATGGCAATAGAACGATCAATCTCACGCTCGGCAACGCGACGGGTGCCCTCGTGAATGCGCCGAATAAGGCTACGGTAACAATACAGGACAACGACTTCGGCACACAGACAACTAATCCGATTGATTTTGCGCAGTCCTTCGTGCGGCAGCAATACAGCGATTTTCTCAACCGCGTGCCGGACACAGGTGGACTCAATTACTGGACGGCTTTGATTACAAAATGCGCTTCAAACGACGCGAAATGTCTTAACACACAACGCGTCTCCGTCTCGGCGGCGTTCTTCATCGAGCAGGAATTTCAGGATACAGGATCATTTGTTTATCGCTTCTACAAAGCGTCTTACGGACAGCCGCCGACCTACGCGCAGTTTATGCCCGACAGAAGCCGCGTTGTCGGAGGCGCGAATCTGGAAGCAGGCAAGCAGGCGTTTGCCGATGCGTGGGTGCAGAGGCCAGACTTTCTCGCTAAATATCCGCAGACCGGCACGCCGTTCATCGACGCGCTTCTACAAACAATTCAGCAGGGCAGCGGCGTCGATCTTTCAAGCCAGCGCAATGCCTTCATCGCAGACTTCAACGCCAACCAGAGCCGCGCGCGCATCGTCCGGCAGGCCGCAGAGAATCAAGCATTCCAGCAAGCGGAATACAACCGCGCGTTTGTGCTGATGCAATACTTCGGTTACTTGAGACGCGATCCAGATACGGCTGGTTATCAATTCTGGCTCGATATTTTGAGCAACCGCGTGCCGAATAATTACCGCTCGATGGTCTGCGCCTTCGTCACTTCGCGCGAATATCAGGAGCGTTTCAGTTCAATTGTCACGCGTAACGATAGCGTTTGCGGCAACATCGGGCAGTAATAAAAGCGGCGGCGCTTTTCATTAATCACCATAAAACAGCTCCGTGAATTCGGCATAATCGATTCACGGGGCTGACTTTTTACCGCGCCTTTGTAATGCACGGAGTCTCAGCGTTCGAGGTCAGGATCGAGCCAGATATTCTTCGAGTTTGGCTCGCAGGTGTTTGATCAATGACGGGTCGGCAGAAGAAAACAGATTATGCGTTTCTCCCGGATCGCTATTAAGCTCGTAGAGTTCTTCTATACCTACTCCATCCCATGTCCGGTAGAAGTATTTATAAATGGCTCCTTGCGTGCGAAATAGAATCGCGTAGCTCGGCACACGACCTTGTGTTTGATGGAATTCATACCGGCTGCTGTCGGGGTCGAGCAGCGATTGCCCTTGCCATGAAGCGGGAATCGAAAGCCCTAGCCGGGCGACGATGGTCGGGGCGACATCGATTTGAGTGGCAAACTTTAGATTGGCGTATTCGGTTTTAGAATCGTCATAGATAAGCAAAGGAATGCGTATGAATTCCTGATAAAGGAGACGCGCATGGCCGAAGCCTTCTGCGCCGCTACGCTCCCCCAACCCTTCGCCGTGATCTGCGAGTATGACGACGAGGCTATTATCCATATAACCTTTCCTCTGAAGGTCGGCGAATAATTGCCGGATCATCGCGTCCGCTTGAACGACGCCGTTATCGTAATTGTTAATTACCGAAGCGGCATCGTATTTTCCGCGCACAAGCATTTCCCAGTCGCGCTTGATCATATCAGGCTGATAAATGCGGTACTGCTCTTGTCTGATTCCCGCAAAATGCGCCGACATCAAATGGAGTAGAAGAAGGCAGGCGTGCCGTCGAACTGCGGTACTTGTTCCGAAGCCTCGAAGATGAGGCGATCATCCGTCATCGATGAATACTTTTTTGAACTGCTGCCGTCGAAGTAGAGTGTGATGCCGCTTCCATAGGATTGCTTTAATTCGTACCAATCGTGAGTACCCGATAGAATGAAATAAGTTTTGTAGCCTTGATCGTGAAGAAGATCGGGAAGTTTGAAATCTTCAGGAATCAATCCACGCGAAGTTTTTGAAGACAGAGTGCTCAGTATCCCGCAGTTCGATTCAGAACAAGTGGACGTCGCAAAGGCTACTTTCCGAAGGTTTCCTGTTTCGTACAAACTTTTGAGAAAGGGCGTCGTCGGACGCTGATAGCCATAAACCTGCGTATGATCTGCGCGCAGCGCGTCCACGATAATAATAATGACGTTTTTTTTCTCGAACGATTGCCCGCGAGGATAGTTCGCGCGGACTTGCGGTTCATCTATGCGTAGTCTTGTCGTCAGAGCATCTCGCTTGGTGTCGAGAAGCGTTGTATTAAAGAAACTCATAATCGGCTCGTAAGTCAGAAAATCATAAGCACCGATGCCTCTTGTTAGGGTATGAATGTAAGACCCATAAACGAGCAGTAGGAAAACCAATGCAGCACATGATTGTAATGTCCGGCGCGGATCACGAAAGAGGCTTAACGGATGTCCCGGCAAAAAAAACTGTTCCAATCCTGTTTGTAATTTTTTGGATAGCCGCAAGTGAACGATAAAAATAAGCGACAGGCCGACGGCGAGACCGAGATATATCCGGTAGGAAAGGGAAAGGCCGCTGCTGCCGAGTGCGTTGTGCCGTAATAGGTATTGTGAAACGAGAAGATAATTGATATTAGCGTCCCACAGCCGATAGCTGATGAAGTCCATTAAATACAGAAAAGCTAATGCCGCAGTCCACGCCGCATAGACGACAGCAATCAAATATGGTGTCGGATGCCATGTGCGCAAGCGTCCGTATAAAAGCGGAAGGCCGGTTATAATTATAAGGCTGGCAAGAAGTCCTGCCGCAATCGTCATGTGAAACACGACGAGCCATTTGCTGACACGAATGTAGCGGCTGAAGAGATAGATAAGGCAGAAACTAAGGGCGAGATGAAAAAGAACGTAGAACTGAAGAACGCGTGAGGAAGTTGTGCTGCGCCAAATCGAATGAATGTTGAATAAAAACTTACTTCGATGCCGGAAGTGATTCGCTTGTGATTTAATCATCGCTTTCTTGTGATAAAAATTTACTGGAATATCATCGTCAAGCCTTTTCGAGTCCTGCGTACTTTTCGATTAGCTTCTTTTGTCCGAAGCCGGGAAAACTTACCGTCAACTTCGCCGAATCGCCTGTGCCTTCACGACGCAGCACGAGGCCGCGCCCGTACTTCGGATGACGAACGTGCGCGCCGGGCGTGAAGTCGCCGCTTGCGGCAGATGACGCGCCGCTGCTGCTATTGCTGCTGCTGCGCGATGCGGGTTGGGAATTGCCGGAAGATGAAGATGGTGATGCGGCGGCGCGGCGTATGACAGGCGCATCGGGCTGCGCGGATGATGGATTCATTTGCTGGCCGCGTTTGCGGAAGAATTCAGCGATGGAGTCGGCGCTGTCGTATGTTTTTCCCGTATAGATTTTTTCTGGGCGGGCGTTTTCGCCAAGTCCTTGTCCTTTGAGGGCGCGTATGGCGTGCTTGTTTTCGAGCGTCGAGGACTTGCGCGCGAACGAAAGCCAAGACGCGCCGCGTGATAAATCTTCCATTAATTCGAGCGGCATTTCGTTCAAAAACTGCGATGGCTCCGACGCCATTTCCTCGCCGTAAACTCTGCGCTTCATCGCGTGCGACACATACAAATACTTTTCGGCGCGCGTGATCGCAACATACGCGAGGCGGCGTTCTTCTTCGAGTTCCGCAGGGTCTGTCGCAGAGCGCGAGTGCGGAAACAATCCATCTTCGAGGCCGACGATGAAGACGAGCGGAAATTCCAATCCTTTGGCCGAATGCACGGTCATCAACGTGACCGGCGCATCCTGTTTGTATTGATCCGAATCCGAGACGAGCGCGGCGTGGTCTATGAAATCCCGCAAGCCTTCGCCCGCCTCCTGTGCATCGTAATCAACGGCGGCGTTGACGAGTTCCTGCAAGTTCTCGACGCGCGCTTCCGCTTCGTCCGTGTTTTCGGCCTTCAGCGCGTTAGCGTAACCCGTATCTAAAATCGCCGCTTTGACGACATCGGAGACGGGAGAATCCGAAGCTGCGGCGCTCGTCGTCGCCGTCACGAGGTCTGTAATGATCTTCTGAAAATTTTTCAGCGCAGTCGTGGCGCGCGGCGAAAGTCCCGGCGTGCTGCCGTCCGTCAGCAGCGCGATTGTTTCCCAGTGCGAGACGGCGTAATCCTTCGCGCGGCGTTCGATCTCATCGAGCGTTTGTTTGCCGAGACCGCGCGCGGGACTGTTGATAATGCGCATCAATGCGATGGAATCGTGCGGGTTCATGGCGAGCTTGAGATAAGAAACGATGTCGCGCACTTCCGCGCGCTCGTAAAAGGAAAAGCCGCCGACGATGTTGTAATCAATGCGCGAGCGGCGCAGCGCTTCTTCAAAAACACGCGATTGTGCATTGGTGCGGTAGAGAATAGCAGCACGAATGTTCGGCTCTTTGCGGCGATGCTCTTCGATTTTAGCGGCGACGAAACGCGCTTCGGCATCGCCGTCGAACGCTTGGTAATAACGTATGCTTTCGCCCGCAGGATTCGCCGTCCACAACGTCTTGCCTTTGCGCTCCGTATTGTTTTTAACGACGCTGCCCGCTACGTCCAGAATGTTTTGCGTCGAGCGATAGTTTTGTTCGAGGCGTATCGCCTTCGCGTTCGGGTAATGCTGCTCGAAGTTTAGAATGTTAGTTATGTCGGCTCCTCGCCATTTGTACACAGATTGATCTTCGTCTCCGACCACGCAAATGTTCTGCTGCTTCTCTGTGAGAAAGCGTATGAGCGCGAATTGTAAACTGTTGGTGTCCTGATATTCGTCAACGAGAATGTATTTGAACTTGTCGTTGTAACGCTCGCGCACTTCGGGGACGCGGCGCAGCAGTTGAACTGTTTTGATGATTAGATCATCGAAGTCGAGCGCGTTGTTGTTGCGCAGGCGTTCTTCATAGAGACGGAAAACGCGTGCGATTGCCGAGCGTTTTTCGTCGCCGTATTCGACATGTGCGGCATAGCTTTCCGCATCGTCGCCGCGATTCTTGGCGGCGCTAATCGCTGATTGCACTGCGCGCTGGCCGAGTTGCTTGTCGTCGTAACCTAAATCCTTGATGCAGGCTTTGATGAGGCGCACCGAATCGTCTTGGTCGTAGATGGTGAAGGAGCGCGTGTAGCCTTCCTGCAAGGCTTGAATGTCCTGACGCAGTATGCGCACGCAGAGACTATGAAAGGTGGAGATTAAAGGAGCGCTGCGTTGATTGAAACTGCTAATTAGTTTTGCGACGCGCTCGCGCATTTCCTGCGCCGCTTTGTTCGTAAAGGTGACGGCGAGAATGTGGTGCGGCGGGACATTGCGTTCGGCGATAAGGTAAACGATGCGATACGTAATGACGCGCGTTTTGCCGGAGCCTGCGCCCGCAAGAATCAACAGCGGCCCTTCTGTTTCGGTGACCGCCTCGCGCTGAGGCGGATTAAGCGTTGAAAGAAAATCCATGATGAAAACAGTAGTCAGAAGTCAGGAGTCAGGAGTCAGAATAAGCAAGTGACGCAGATCGTCTTCACGTTCATAATACATGCTGCCCGTAATTATTCTGACTTCTGTCTCCTGACTTCTGTCTTCTCACTTGATTAGTTTTTGAATCGATTTGAATTGTTCGTGGCGCGCATCGCGCATGAGTTCAAAGAGTGCCATTTCGGTTGATGAGGGAAGCGCGCCGCTGCGCTCCATTTTGTCGAGCGCGAGTTGTTTGTTGCGCGAATCGCGCGCCGTAATGCAATCAATTAGCAGATGAACCTGAAAGCCTCTGGCGAGCAAATCATGCGCTGTTTGATTGACGCAAATGTGCGCTTCGATGCCGCAGAGCAGCACTTGCCGCGCGCCCGCAGCATTTAGCTGCGCACCGAATTCGGGCGCGCCGCACGCGCTGAATGAAGTTTTTTCGATGACCGCAGTCGCCTGCGGCAGTACCATCTGAAGCTCGTTCGCCGTGCGGCCTAGTCCCTTCGGATATTGCTCCGTGACGATCACGGGAACATTCAGAAGTCCGGCGGCGTGCGCGATGAGCGCGATGCGCGCCGTCGTTTCCGCGAAGTCCGAGATGGAAGAGCGAAACGCCTCTTGCATGTCGATGATGGCAAGCGCGGTTTGCGAGGGATCGAGCGTGCTGTTGTGCTGCATAAAATTTTCCTTGACGGAAAGCATTTAACCACACGAGTTGTGGAGCGCAAAATCCATGCGAGGCAAGGAACCGCAAATCGTCCGACGAAATTAATTGATTGATTGTCGGTCTCCATCAAACGCGCGTCGAAAAACTTTCTTGTCAAACGAGCGCATTCAGAGTAGAAGTTCCTTACGCGAATTCTCGCGTGCTCGAATTATTCAAAATGATGAAGGCGGTGAAAATGGCAACTAAAAAAGCGGCTAAAAAATCAAGCGGCGGAGCGGCGAAAAAAGCGACCAAGTCGAGCGCCAAAAAATCGGTCAAGTCCGGCACGAAAACGGCAACCAAGACGAGCGCGAAAAAAGCCACCAAGAAGGCGTCGAAAAAATCTGTGAGTAGTAAGCGCACGTTGATCGACACGGGAACTGACAAGCGTTACGTGCGGCGCGATGCCAAAGGGCAGTTCAAGGATGTCGTGGATGTCGGGCGCTCGCTTAGTCAGGACATCAGGCGCAAAGCTAAAACCAAAGCGCCGAGCGGTCAGGGCGACAAAGGCGACTAACTTTCATTAACAATCAACTCACCAGAGCAGGACAAACGCACGCCGGTACTTTTACAGGCATACGTTTGTCCTGCTACCTAATGTGTGACTCTTTTTAGGCAGTGACCAGACCATCGAGGTCTAACGGGTCACGTCCTAGTTGGAGAGTCAAAAAGACCATCACCGTATGCGACAAGACTTTGCGAATCAAGCGATGCTGAAAGTGCCACAAGTCATGCACCCGAATCTTGGCGACGGCAAAGCGTTCGGTTAAATGCGAGCCGACGGTCTCCAC
>JBPCOJ010000015.1:0-16715 GCA_051000345.1 Pyrinomonadaceae bacterium
TCAAATGTAAGCTTCGTATAAGCGCTCGCTGCCCAAGTAAGCTCGCGCGAAGTGTGTTTTGCGTCTCCGACAATGTGAACAAAAATTCCTAACTGAACAAGACTTTCTACTGCTGGTTTAAAATCTTGATCTCCGGCCAATAACACAACCTTCGTCATATTTCTTTGAGCAGCATGAGCAATCATATCAACTGCTAAAAGAATATCGACCTCTTTCTGTCGCCTAATCCTTCTGCTTCCTTTTAAAACGCCGAGCCGTATGTGGCAGCCATCAACATCACGTATGTTTTCTATAAGGACGTTCTGTTTCTCAAGCCTTGCTAGGAATTCAGATTCACTTTCATCCTGTCTCCGCTCTTCGTCCAAACAATCGTAATAAAAGCTTTTCGTTTCCCTCTCATCTGATTGGCTAACTTCACCTACTGGAAGCCAAACTGCACGACCTCCTAGCATATCTAGTCTGCTAATCACGGAAGAGAATTCGATTTCGGTTTCACAGCCAAACCATTTCCGAGTAATTTCCGCATGTCGTGAGCGGAGATACCCTCCGTCAATAAAGATGTATGTTGACATATGCTCTTTCATGATTGTCTTAAATCATCATGTTAATAATCAAGTGGAGAATAACAAGAGTTTATCAGTCCGTGTTTAGAATAATTTCCTGCTCGGTGGCGCGCGTCATTTGCTCTTCATGCGCTTGTTCGATGGCTTGTTGTTCGCGTTGTTGCTCGCCTTCGGATTTGAGAAGCGATGTTTCGTAGCGCACGTCGCCGAGCAGTGTGTCGAGGACAGCTTTGACGAAGCCTAAAATAGCGGGGCCTAGGATGATGCCGCCGATGCCGAAGGTGTAGACGCCCGCGAGGAGCGCGACGAGCATCCAGTAGAAATTGAATTGTCCGGTGCGCCCCGCAGCGAGGCGCGGGCGAATGATGAACGAAGAAGCGAGCGTCATCAGCACGCCGACGCCGAAGTAGATTCCGGCGCTCAATGGATCGTTGCGGAAGACGAGCAGATAAATGCTTACGGGAATGTATATCGCCCATTCGCCGAGCAGCGGGAAAAAGCCTGCGAAGAAGGTGATGATGCCGAGCACCACCGCGAGCGGCACGCCGAAGATTAAGTTGAGCAGTATGATCGCAAAACCTTTGATCGTTTGATCTATAAAGACGGCGCGCACCACGCCGCGCAAGGCTCCGCCGATGTTCTCCGCAAGCTTTTCGTAAACAGGCAAATACTCGCCCGGCACGCGCAGTTTTATGAACGCGGAGATGCGTATGCGCTGTGTCAAAACATAAAAGACCGTGAAGAAAAAGATGGCGAGCGAGGCAATGAGAAGCGCGGAGCTTTGGCGCAAATCACGAATCGCTTCCGCCGAACGCGTAAGTGCTTCGGTAAATGCGATGCGCAAGCCCGTGTGCGTTCCTTCGCGGCTGACGGGCAAATAATGCGCGAGCGATGTGCTAATCGAATTGATTATTTCCGCGCGCTTTTCCTGCACGACGTTCGAGTAGCCGGACATTTCGTACCACGCGTAGGAGAGGATTAGCAGAAGCGGCACGACGATGAGCGCAATCGTTACAAGCGCGCTTCCGGCACGCGCGCGAAATCGCGCCTCGAACCAATTCTGCACGGGCAAAAGATAAGCGCCCGCGACGATGCCGAGCAGCAGCGCGACGAATACTTTGTGTATCAGCACCACGAACAGCACGACGGCCAGCACAAGCAGCGTGCCGTAAACGAGAATGCGCTTCGCGTCGCCAATCGTCAGCTCGCTCAAACGCTTTGCATCATCGTTGCCCTTCGGTGTCATCAGGCAAGCAATATAGCACCGAAGTTTTAGCGTATGCGAACGGTGAAGCCGACGCTGCCGGTGTTGTTCGGCGCGGTCTGGCCTAAGTTTCCTGTGAACGCCCAACGCACTTTCGTCACGTTACGGTCATAGCCTGCGACTGCGCCGCCGCCGCCGCTCGCGGGCGTGTAAGTCCACGTCGCGCCGTTGTCGTTCGAGTAAGCGATGGCGACGGTCAGGCCGGAAGTTCCGGGCGCATTGGTTGCGGAGCCGACTTTGAAATCAGTGTTCGCGGGAATCGCATCGGCGACGATTAGATTGGAACTGTATGTGCCGCCCGTGTTGGTGTAAGCGATGTTGTAAGTCAGAAGCGCGTTCTGCGCCGCATCGACAATCGAATTGACGCACTGCGCGCCGGACATCACGCACTTGGCGAGAGCGACGTTCGGCGGAAGTGCGACAATCACATTCGGGCTGAATTCGGAAGTGTTGGAAGCGAGCGTGGCAGTTGCCGTCAAGATCGAACTCGCCGCGACGCCTGCGGGAACGGCAATCACGAAGCGGAATTTGTTGGTGGTGTCAGTGCCGACATTGAGACCGTTAATCGGGCTTGTGTAAGTGCCGCTTGTGGCGTCTGTATCCGCCGCAGAGCCTTCCGTTAAAGTGGTGAGATAAGTTTGGCCTTCGCCGAAGCCGGAAGCGTCGGGCGCGGCAATGAAGACTTCGATAACAGAGCCGGGGCGCGCGTAGCCGGAAAGCGTCAACTTGCCGCCGACGATCACGGCGCTCGTGAAGACCGGAAAGTTCAAGAGGGTGTTGCCGCCCGCATCCGCATCATTGGAGTCGTTGAGCGTCACAAAAGGCGACGTGCCGATTGTCAGGCTATCCGTCGAATTCAAAAGATCAATGCCGATTTCGCCGCTTGTGCTGCCGTTGGCGTAAATGGAATTTCTGGTGATGGTATTGCCGCTTGAATTGGAAACGACCATCACGCCCGCGCCGTAGTTGGCGTTGATGATGTTGCGGTCAACGGTGCTGCCTGTCCCGAAAAGACGCACGCCCGCAGTTTCGACGTTTGCGTTTGTGCCGAAACCATTATTCGTGATCGTGTTGTTGACGACGGAGTTGCTGCCCGTGCTCTGGTAGGAATCGACGCCGACGCCTTCGTTGCCGCTAATCAAATTGCCGCTGACGGTAATTGTGTTGCTGCTGTTTTCGATGTCAACGCCGTCGAGGTTCGAGTTGGTAATGCCGTTGCCGCGAATCTCGTTGTTGGTAATCGTCACGCTTGTCGAAGACGCTTCGACGCCGATGCCTTTGCCCTTACTAAAGCCGATCAGGTTATTGCGAATTGTCCCGCCGCTTGCGCCGACAAAGCGAATGTCGTCGCCGACGGAACGAACGCCCGCGCCCGGATCGCTAAATGTCGTCGCTTTTGCGCCGATGATATTTTGTTCGATCAGCGTTCCGCTAAACGCGCCGATGCGTATGTTGGCGCTCGAATCATTGTTGGATGCCGTGCCGAAACCATAAATCGAGAAGCCGCGCACGGTGACGTTGCTGGCTTGAATGTCGAAGCCTGTGGCGATGGCGCTTGTGCCGACGAGTTGGATTTCAGGGCGATTGACGGTTGAAAGCGCGAGGCGATCAACGCCGACTGTGCCGCCCGCGCCGAGCGTTCCCGTATTGGTATTTGTTTGCGTCGTTGCGTCGATGATCGTGCTGGCTGTGATGGCCGGAAGCGCGGAAGCGAGCGTGATAGTGAAGACGCCCGTTGCAGAATTATAGCCGGAATCGCTTGTCGGAATGTTGAAGTTGATAATCGAGCCAGCGCTGCTGTTGGCGCTATTAATCGCTCTGCGCAGGGAACCGTTTCCGCTGTCCTGCGTGCTGGTGACAGTGTAAGTGGCGGCGTGAACTTGCGTCGCGCTGAAGATCGCAAGCAGCAGTAAACCGGCAACGACAATCAAACTCTTGATCGTCGCTGTCAAAGCGAGTTTGAGATAAATCGCAGAGGCGCGGCTCAATGCTGTTCTCCTGCGGTTGATGGTTGCGACGATGAGGACGCGGCATTTTCGCTGGCGGCGATTCCCGCGCGCGATGTGCCGAAGAGATCGAAGAGGTTCGAGAGCTTGGAAGAAATCGTGAAATAGAAACCGCGCCGCGCATTGAAAATCCGGCTGCCCTGCGGCTCCGTCGCGTTCGTGAAATTGTAGCCCAGACCGAGACGCAAATCCGGTATCGCCCAGAAACCGAGTTCCGCGCCGTAAGACGCGCGGCTCGTCTGCGAAGAAGGCTGCGCGAGGAAACGCATCTCGCCCGCGAAATCCAGATAACGATTGATGCGCTCTTGCGCGCGCGCCTGCGCCATGTAGGTGAGCGCGGATGTGTAGGCGAAAGCGTTGTCGCCGTTGGCGGAAAATTTCAAAGCGAAGCGCCCGTAAAGTTCTAAATTCTTCGTCGCCTGATACATGCCGTCGGAGGCGAGCGTGTCGCTGCGATCCGTCGTCGCCAGCGCGCGCGCATCGGCGTCCTGCTGCAAGGAGCGGCGCGTATAGCTAAAGAGCAGCGCGGCGCGATCCGAATCGAGCGGGCGATAGGCGAGCGCCGCCGTGCCGTTCAAAGATGAACTGCCGCGTGCGTTGAAAACGGCGCGCGACCATTGCAAGCGCGCGAGCGCCGTTAAGCTGTCGGTGAGTTTGCCAGCCGCGCCGATTGTTATCGCTTGACCGAAGCCGTTGCGGTTACGCAATTCGTAGCGCGCCGACGAGCGAAAGTTTTCGAGCGGCTGCCACGAAAAACCGACGGATGCGTTGTCATAACTTTGGCCCGCGCCCGCGAGATGAAAGCCGCGCTCGTAACCTAAATCGAGCGACAAGGTTTTTGAGACGGGCAAGTTATTTTGCAATCCTATAACTGCGAAACTGTCCGCGCCGTTGATGCCGTTTTCGATTTGATAACGCCCGTTCAAAGCCGTGTGCTGCCAGACTTTCGTTTCGATGCCGATGGCTGTTTCGCGGCGTGAATTCGTTGAAGCGAAACCCGTCGCGGCGACATCCGCAATCGGCACGATGGGCGCGGAGGCGAGTCGCTCCGTGAGGAAGATGCGCGTCAGTTGATTGACGCGGTAGCTCGCGGAAAAGGTCGTTTGATCCGGGTAGGTCGGGTCTGCTTCGCCGCCGATGTTTTGCTCGCGTTTGACGGAAAGCTCGATCTTATCCGTCGGCTTGTATTCCGCGCCGACGGTCAAGAGATTCGATGTCGTTTCCTTGCCGCCCGCCGTGTCGTTCAATTTGCGGTAATCGTAGTTGAAGAAGGTGCGGAAATTTTCGCGCCATGTTTCGTTCCAGCCTAAGGAAGCCGTCACGCGATTGTTGTTGACATTCGCGGTGCGGTTGCGTTCGTCGAGCAGTCCGAGATGCAGCGTGCGGGAAGCGCGCGGCTTGAGGTCGATGGAGACGGCGGCGCGCTCTGCGCCGGGCGCGATGGTTGCGCCGAAGGGATTGAGATAGTTGGCGTCGGCGCGCGAATAGTTAGCGCGCAAGGTGGCTTCGTAAAAGCCGAGCGGCTGCTCTAGGTCAGCGCGGAAGGCGTTGCCGTTGTGCTCATCATTCGCGCCGCTTTGATTAAAGACATTGCCGCCGCCGACGATGCGCCCGCGACTCGTCGCATATTCAAATTTCAAACGCCCTTTGTTCGGCAAGCTTTTTTCGCCGTCGATGCCGCCGAGCATAAACGAGCCGAACTCGCCCTGTCGTTGATCGAGTGCGGAGAAGCCTAAGCGCAGGCCGAGGCTCTCGAAATGCTTTTGCGCGCGTGCCGTGTAGACGGCGGACGACATGCCGTTTGATTGATGCTCGTAAGTAATGACGGTCTGGACAAGATTGAGTTGATAGTCGAAGGTCGAGATCGGACGCAGAAAGAAAATTTCGCCGGTTGTCGGGTTGAGGTTGTAGTCGATGGAGCGCGCCAGAGTTTCGCGTGAAAGAATGATTTCCGGGTTGCGGCGATCACGCACTTCGAGGACGACTGTTTCGGAGCCGGGTAGTATGCCGCCGTTTGAAAGACGCGCGAGCGAGAGCGTGCCGCCCGCTATCACGTCGCGCGCAAAGGTCGTGTCGGGACGCGCGCCGGTCACTGTGAAAAAGTCGCCACGCGAGTTTTCGGCGTGCAGCTTGACGCCCGTGAGCTTGCGCGCGTAGCCGCTCAAGGAAAGATTGTCCATGTCGGCTCTGAAGTCGCCGAAAAGCGCGTAGGAGCGATTGCGGTCGAGGCGGGCGTAGAGTTTCGAGTTCGATTGCGCGTCTTCAAAGCGCGTCGAGGAATCGCCGAAGATGGGATAAGCGCGGTCAAGCGGATCGAGTTGAAAGAGGCGGTCACGCCCTGCCGTGCGATTCAACGGGCGTGCGGAATCGTAAGCGAGGGTAAGCAAGTTTTTGTCGCTGAAGAAGGAGCCGCGATAAAAAAAGGCAAGGCGGCTGCGCGTCGTCGCGTCGTCGTTGTGCTGGCTGATTTCCGGCGCGGCGCGTCCGATGGAAACTTCTGCGAGGCCGACGAGAATTGAGGGGCGAACTTCCGGCGTGAAACGAACTTCGGCGCGCGCGTCTGCATCGCCCGTGGTCGCGTGAAGCTTGGCGGCTTCGGGCGAATTTTCCGCGTAGAGTTGCACGACTGCCTCGCCGCCCGAAAGCGTGACGACTTGTTGCTTCGCCGTTTCGTTTTGTTGCTCCTGTGAAGCGATGTCAGCGGCGTTTCCGTCAGCGTTCGTTTTCGCGTTGCTTGTCGATGAGTTACTTGTCTGCGCCTGCGTGTTATCGCTTTTTTCGCCTGTTGATTTGACGAGGCGTCCGGCGGAAGTTTCGAGCGCGAGTTGTCCGTCGGCGGCTGGATGATTCCATTGATCGAAGGCACGCACGCGCACAAGTGTCGAATCGCGCCCGCCCGCTTGGACAGTGTTTTTGTCGGCGACGATTTCCAGACGCTTGGCAGCTCCGCGCCCGTAAACGATTTGCTCGATGGTGCGCTCGGCTTTGCCGTCGGCGTTGATGGCGGTGACTTTGATTTTGTTCGGGCCGGGACGAAGGTTGATGCCGACGAAGCCGAAGGTGGAGACTTCGTTTTTGTGATCGACGCGGCGCACGCCGATGCTTGCGTCCGTGATGCGCTCGCCGTTGACTTCCGTTTGCACAGTCCAAGATTCATGAACGCGCGCTTCGAGGGAAAGAGCGGGCGTCATCACGACTTCATCTGCGCCGGGCGAAACAATCAGCACATCGCCGGGCGCGACGGGTTTGATGAGTTCGGTGGAAGCGAGTTCGTATGTGCCGGAAGCAAGCGGCTTGGTTGTGGTCGTTGTTGTCGTTGTCGTTGCCGCTATCGTCGTTGCATTCGCGGCGGCGAATTGTGGGTTGGTTTTAACGACGGCCTTGCGTTTTGCTTTGGCATTGATCGACGCAACTTCTTGGCGCGGCTGCGTTATCGTCGGGGCGAGCGTGTCGGTTGTTATCGCAAGGCCGTCGTTTGCTTGCTGTGCGGCCAGCGAAGTTTTGTATGCGCTTGCGTCGTTGCTGTCGTGGTCGCCGGAAGAAACGAGCGCGAAGTTCTGGCGAAGCAGTGCGCCGCCGCCGAGCGGTGTGCGAAGAAGTCGCGTCCAGCTATGATTCGCGCGACGATTGTCGTCGGCGAGGAAGAGTCCCTGCGGAATCGTGATTGGATCAATTGAAACGACGAGCGAGCCTTCGCCTGTCGAAGGAATGTTGTACTGTCCTGCGGAATCCGTCAGCACGGATTGACCGTTGTTGAGATACACGCGGACGCCCGCAAGAGGCTTGTCGCCGTCGTCGAACTTTTCGTTGCTGTTCGCGTCCTCGAAGATGCGTCCGATGATGAGTTGGCGTGTGGAGAAGACGCCGCGTCCGACAATGACGGAAGCGCGCGCCAGAGCAGTCGTCGCTTCTTCGCCGGAGAGGTAAGTGCCGGAAGCTGTGGCGGAGTTGATTTGCTCGCCGTCTGCGGCGTTAGCACCGATGCGTGTGCGATAGGAAATTGTCGCTTGTTCGCCTGCGCCGAGATCGTTGATATGAAAAAGCAGCGAGTTGCCGTTTGCTACGGGTTCGAGGTCGCGCGCGTTTGCGGCGGCGGAGGTTTGAAGGCGCGCGGTGTTCGCCGCGTAATGAAAGGACGGCGGGAGTTGGTCTGCGACGCGGACGTTATGAATCGGCGCGGCGGTAGCGTTGCGGACTTCGACGCGATAGGAAATGATGTCGCCGACTTCGGCGCGCTGCTTGTCGGCGGTCTTGGTGATTTCGAGCGCAGAGTTCTCAAAAAGCGGAATGTTGAGGGCGAGGCTCGCAATGTTTTCGAGTTGAATATTTTCCGTCGTCAGTTCAAAGCTTCCGCCGCGCGCGACGGGCTGATTGTCGAGCGCGCGAACCGTTGCTTCAAAGAGTCCGGCAATTGAAGCTGAAGGGCGAAGCGTGATGTCGAGCAGGCGTGCGCGATAGTTTTGCGCGGTGACACCGATGAAGTAGTGCGCGGGCTGCGCGGTTGTGCCGAGTTGGCCGGGCGTGAGGGCGAAGGCGAAGTGTCCTTGCGCGTCTGTGAGAAAGGGATTGTCGTTCGGCTCGTTCGGCGCGAAGCCTTGATTGGCGGGAAGTGAAAGCGCAGAGCCAGCGGATTGATTTGTAAGAAGTGTGACGCGCGCGCCGCCGATGCGGACGCTGCCTTTGCTGCGGCCTGCGTAGATTGTGCCGAAGGGATCGACGACGGCGATGGCATCAGATGTTTTGGTGGCGGGAATGTTTTCGCCTGTGATGATGGCGTTGTTGATGATGCCTGTGCCGGATGCAACGTCGCCTGTGAGACGCGCTTTGAAAGTGATTTGAACGAGTTCTTCGGGCGCGACTTCGCTCAAGCGCACGACGATGCTTTTGGCGTTGGCTGTGCCTTCGTCTGCGTCTTCCGTGTCGGTGAGGCTGCGCGTGCCGAGGCGCAGAGAGTTGGCGACGTATTCGAGTCCGGCGGGAAGATTGTCTGTGACGCGCAGGCGGCGCGCGCTCGTCTGGCCGTGATTGCGAAAACTGATGCTGTAATCGAGCGTTTGTCCGGTTGCGGCAACGGCGCGGTCTTTATTTTCGATGAGCTTGACGGGCGGCAACTGCGGGTTGTCTGGCGAGGTCAGGCGCGCGCCGTCGCCGACTGCATTGATGATCGTGCCTGTGCTTTGCGCCATCGTCGTGCCGCCAGCAGTTGTGACGACGTTCGAGCGGGCGGTGAGATGCAGCGTGAGCAAACTTTGCGCGGCAATTGTTTTCGTGTCAATGATGGCGAGAACGCCCATGCACTTGCCGGGAGCAAGGCGCGGACTCATCGTCTCGTTCGTGTGTATAAGCAAGTCTGCGTCGGTCAGTGTCGCAGACGCGTCCGTGTCGAAATAAAGGTTAATGATTTCGGCGGGCGCAGAGGCGTCTGCGGCAATGATGGTGTAGATGTCCGGCGTGTTGCCTGTGTTGCAGATTTGGAAGGGGCGTGTGATGCGCTCGTTCGGCGCAACGGTGGCCGAAGGGTTTGTTTCGCGTGGCATCACGGCGAGGGCGGCGACGGGCAGCACCATCACGGAGATTGTCTGGGAGACTGTGGCGAAGCCTGTGCCGGATTCGTCTTCGTAGGTCGCTTCGGCGTGGTTGGTGATGATTGTTCCGGCAGCGGTTGAACTCGGCGAATCGTCTGCGAGCACAAGCGCGCGCGCCAACGTCGTGCCAGCGACGAGAAGCGCGAGCACGAGGGCGTAGGCGATTGTTTTCAGATGAACTTTAACCGTTAGCATGTATGGCAGGATGGCGATTCGAGAGCGCTGATTTCAAGAGCTTTGCGAGCGCAATTAACGCCCGTTCGAGCGATCAATAAACAAGTCTCGTACCGCATCTTGCAGACATCTTCAAAGAGCGGGTAAGCGTTGCAGAAAAAGAGTTTACAGGGACGCGCGGAAGTTCGTGCGGCGGGCTGGCGGGAGTGGTTGTGACAGGCGGGACTGAAGTTTTGTCAGTCGCCTGACAAATTGTCAGCGACATGGAAAAAGAAGCGACGCGGCGATTTCCGAAAGTGAGTGCCTTCAGGAATCGCCGCGCCGCTTCATATGCAGCGCGAAAGGGAGCTTGCTCGCGCGCTACTTTATCTTGCGCTTGAAGGCGAAGGTACCGGATTGGCCTGCGCCGAGCGTGCCGACTGTATCCGTGAGCAAGGTGGAACCGGCGGCGTCGCCTGTGCTGACTGCGCCAGCGCGAGCATCCGAAGCAGAGCCGACGAGTTGATCGGTTGTCGTTCCCCAGTCGTTCGGCGCGGCGTTGCCGTTCTCTGTGATGACGATGCCGGAGGCCGTCGACTGTACGTTGTTGGTGCCGCCCGTCGCAGAGATGTTCGAGTAATTGATCGAGTAGGTAATAACTGCGCCGGGAACAGAACTGCCGCCGCCCGTTACGGGATCGCCAGCCGTGCCGTTGCCCGTTGGGTTATAGATGAGCGCAGTTTTGGTCAACTGCAAAAAGCCCGTGTAGAGACGATCAATCGTTTCGTTGTAATTGGCGGGCGTGTTGGTCGAGGTGGCGCGCACAACGGTTGCGAAGCCTTGCAGGACGGAGAGTCCTGTGGGCGCTGTGATTTCAACGAGGATGTCTCTTGTCTGGCCGAAGGGAACGAGCACGCTGACAGAGCCGTTGCCGGGAACCACAGTCGTGTAGGAAACGCCGTTGTTGACGCTGATGCGAACCGTAAAGTTGGCGGGAACAATCGGCACCGTGAGCGCGAACGTGTCGTCGGAGTTGCCCGTGTTCTGGATCGTGTTGGTGAAGGTGATAACGCTTTGTGCGAGCGTTGTTCCGCCGGGTGCAACACCGGCGATGGCTGCGGGAGCGACGTTCTTGTTGGTGTAATCGTCGTTGCTCGTCGTGTTGATTGCATTGGGCTGATCTTGCGGACCAATGGCGACGCTGCCTGCTTGCGCGAGCGTGGTGTACTGCTGGATGCCGTTGCCGTCAACGGAGCCGGGTTGCGCGCCTTCGTTGAAATTGGCGTTGCCGTCGCCTGCGTTGCGCGATGTATCGCCGGATTGATCCGTGATGTTCGCAGCGATGCTGTTCTTGGCGAACACGTCTGCGATTTCGGCAATCGGCGAAGTGGCGTTGGTGGTCGTGATCGTGACAGTGAAGGTCGCGGCAGAAGCGGCGGTGGTTGCGCCTGTAGCGAGTGTTGCGCCGACGTTAAAGGCGACGCGCGTGACTTGCGCGAGATTGGCGGGCGGGGTAATTGTCCAGACGGCTGTGAGCGGGTCTGTGGTGAGCGGCGAGGTGGTGTAGAGCGCCCCCGTGATGCCTGCGCCGAGCGCTTTGAACTGCGTGCCGACGGGAACGGGCGCGATGATAAAGACTCCCGTATTTGAGCCAGCCGGAGCATTGATGAGCGTTTGCGCGGTGGCATCGCGCGCGCCGGAATTGTTGGCGGTCAGCGAATAGCTGATGTCGGAGCCGAGCGCAACGGGGCCAGCGGGAGCCGTCAATGTTAAGAGAAGCTGCGCGTCGTTATCGACGGTTGCAGAAACATCGCCGCGCGCTTCGCGCAAACCGTTGACGGAAGTCGTCGCAACCGTGCGAACTTCGCGTGCCGAAGGCGCTGCGCCGCTCGGAATTGCGACGTTATCGTAAGTCGTATCGCCCGCGCCGTTTTGCGGAGCATCGCCGAGCGTGATTTTGATAATGTCGCCGTTGACGGCAGCATTATTGACAGTGACTTTAACGAGAACTGTGATCGAAGCATTCTGCGCAATCGAAGCGGAGAGAACGTCCGCCGAATTGTTTTTGATGTCCGTGTCGGTGGCGTCGATTTGTCCGTTGCCGTTGAGGTCAATCGCCATCGCGGTGATAACGGCGGGGCCGCTTGTAACGACGGCACTCGCGCCGCTTGCGAGAAAGCGCACTTGATCGGCGAAGTTGCCTGTGTTGGTGACCGTGAAATTAAAGGTGGCAGTTGTCTGGCCTGCGACGACGGTCAGGCGCGAGCCTGCATCGGGTGTAATGGCGAGGCCGGAGACGTTGGCGACGGTGACGGTGACGGTGTTCGAGACGGTATTGAAACTGTTGCCGCTGCCGTCGGAATAAGTCGCGCTGGCCTGATTCTGTATCGCCGTGCCGCCAGCCGTCTGCGCCAGCGCTTGCAGCCCGCAGGCGAGCGTGACGGCGAAGGCTGCGATCAGGCACGAGAGCGCGCGTGCAGCATTTTTCGATAATTTGCGTTTCATCATAGCTCCTAAAATAATTGTATTCGGCAGGCTTCCGTCACAGGGAGAGAAAGCCGATTTACAGGCGTGTGGACTGGCAAGCGTTACGCCGCTTCGCGTCCATGATTAATTTCGGCGGGAAGTGCGCTGTCGTTATTTGACGCGCACCTTATAGGAAGCGGAAAGCTTGCTGTTCGCCGCGAGGCCGTTTGCCCATTCGTAGCGGACTTGCGTGTAGATTGACACGGGCGCTGGCACGCGTTTCGTTGTGCCGTCAACCTGCTTTTCATCGGTGGTGGGCTGCGATTGAAACGACTTGCCGCCGTCGATGCTGTAGGTGACTTCCGCCTCGTTTTCAGGCTGCGCGCTGCCTTTGATGAATTCCGTGCCGCGCGGAATCTGCCCGACTGTTTTGTAATCGCGTGCCGCGCCGTCGCCGTCGTTCTGCGATGTGATCGTCCAGCTCAAAGTCTCGCCGGGATTAACGGCTGTTGCCTTCTCGACGGGAATCTTCGTTTGATCGCGCTCGACAATGCCCGCGAGCGAGACTTTTACTTCCGGGCGCGCCGCTGCTGCTGTTGCTGCTGCTGCGGTAATGCTGCTGTGTCCTGTGAGCACGCTGGCAAATTGTTTCGGCGCGAAACCGGCTGCTGCCGCTGCTGCTGCCGTCGCCACGCTCGCCGCGACAAGCAAGCAAGACACTGCGACAACTGCTCCGGCGTGATTTTTCATTTTCGACTTCATGCTGGTGATCTCCTTAAGCAAAGGTGAATAAATAATTCCGAAAAATATTGAATGGGGAGAGAAGCGTTGCGCGCGTTTCTTCGCGCTCCGGTTTCGTTCAAATTTGAAGCGCCATGGCTTGCTGTTGTTCGAGCGCGCGTGTCACCGCTTCGATAAAATCCTTGGCGGCGACGGGACGCGAGAGCACGGCGGCGACATTCGCGCGCGCCATCGCTTGCATTACTTCAGCCGGATGATTGTGAAAGGCAATGAGGGCGACATCAGGCGCGACTTCGCGGAAGGCTTCGACGGCGTTCGCGCGCACGAATCCCGGAAGGTCTAGGCCGAGCGCGACGAGATCGAAATGTCCGTTCGCCGCCTCGCGCAAAACATCCATCGTGTGGCTGCATGTCTGCGCTTCGTATCCGGCGGCGCGCAAGTGGACGATTAAATCTTCCGCCATTTTTTTGTCATCGTCGCAAACCATAATTCGTGCCATGCGTGAGGTTCCTCTTACTGCCGATTCCTGTCCTTGATCGCGGCGGCTTCTTGAGCGACGCCGGACAGCACATAAACAAACTCCGTACCGCGCTTTTCGGGTAAACGAAGTTCGCAAGGTAAACGCTTTGAATAAAGGTAGTTTGGCGGAATCGGCGGGTATTGAATGAAGGACGCACGAAGCGGCGCGAATGACAGGCGAGGCTGACGTTTTGTCAGCGCGCGGACATTTTGTCAGGCCGCGCGGCGATTTTCGTGGAAGCTCGTTTAGCGATTTTCGTTGAAGTCTGTGGCGGCTTTTGCGAGCGGGTTAAAGGCTGTTTCGTACTCGCGCAGTTTGCGATAAAGCGTGCGCGCGGAGATGCCTAGCACGGCGGCTGTGCGGTCACGATTGCCGCCCGTTTCTTCGAGCACGCGCAGGATGTGTTGACGCTCTAATTCCTCAAGCGTGATTGATGCGCCCGCGTTTGCGGCAGAAGTGTCGGTACTCTCTGCGCCCGAAATATTCGGCGAGAATTGCGTTGCCGCGTTGTGCTGTTGGACGGCGGGCAAAATCTGTTCGGCTTCGATGATGTCCGTGCTTGAGAGAGCGCACGCGCGTTCGAGAGAGTTGCGCAGTTCGCGCACGTTGCCCGGCCAATCGTAAGCGACGAGCCGCCCGCGCGTTTCGTCGGAAAGACACAGCGCAGGGCGTTGAAAGCGCTTGCGGTAAAAGTTCAGGAAATGATCCACGAGCGCGGGAATGTCCTTGCGCCGCTCGCGCAACGGTGGAACGTGAAGCGAAATAACATTGAGACGATAAAAGAGGTCTGCGCGAAAGCGTCCTTCGCGCACGTCCAAGGCGAGATTGCGATTCGTCGCGGCGATGATGCGCACGTCCGCCGTTTGATCTCTCGTTGACCCGACGCGGCGAAAGCGTCCCTGTTCGAGAAACTGTAAAAGTTTTACTTGCGACAAAAGCGGCATTTCGCCGACTTCATCCAGAAACAGAGACGCGCCGTCAGCCGCTTCGAGCAGCCCGCGCTTGAGCGTTGACGCGCCCGTGAACGCGCCCTTTTCGTGGCCGAAGAATTCCGACTCGAAAAGATTTTCGGGCAGCGCGCCGCAGTTGATTGTAATCATCACGGCGGAGGCGCGCGCGCTTCTGCGATGAATAAACCGCGCGAGCACATCTTTGCCCGTGCCGCTCTCGCCCGTGATAACGATGGTCGAATCCAGCCGCGCGGCGTTTTCCGCGAGCGCGACGAGGCCGCGCATTTGCTCGCTTTCGTAAACGACAGCGGGCGTGTCGTTATCGTCCGCCGCAGGCGTTTCCTCTATCGTTTGCCGCAGCGATGCGTTCTGCCGCACGAGACGGCGTTTCTCGTCGGCCTTGCGTATGACGGCTTCCATTTCGTCGAGCGTCGAAGGCTTCGTCAAATAATCGTAAGCGCCGTGACGCATCGCTTCGATGCCGCTGCCGAGCGACGTGTCGGCGGTGAGCATGATGACTTCCGGCGCGTCGTCCATTTTGCGTATCTCGCGCAAGGCATCGAGGCCGGACAATCCCGGCATATTGATGTCGAGCATCACGACATCGTAATCCGCTTCGCGCAGAACTCGCAGCGCATCGTCGCCGCTCTCCGCCGACGCCATATCAAAGCCGGAGCGCGTCAATTGCTGCGGCACAAGCCTGCGCAGCAACGCATCGTCATCGACCAGCAATACGCGAATCTTACGGCTCATGCTTTTCGGAGAGTCTCCCTTAACGCTTAAATTTTATACGATAAATGTTCGCCTGTAGAAATCACTTATCGCCGGAAATGATTTGCTCTCTAACCTTCAATTGCCGTCCACTGTTTGAAAAACTGCTTGACTTCATCGCGCGACGACTTGCCCGCAGCAATATGCAAAAACAAAACAACGATTTGCTTATTCGTTGCGGTTAGGCGCGCGCCGTTGAGTTCGAGAAAGATTTCGGAAACGGCTGCCGCCACGCGCTTATTTCCATCAATGAAAGCATGTGCTTGTGTCAGATGATAAGCGTATGTCGCTGCGCATGTGACCAGATCGGCGTTCTCGTAGTGCTCGCGATTCTCGGCGGCAACTAACGCCGATTCCAATGCGCCCGCGTCCCGTAAGTCATGAGCGCCGCCGAACTCTTCGATCAATCGAGCATGAATGTCGAGCACCTCTTGTTTGCGCGGGAAAAGAAACGGCAAGCCTTTATTCCGATCCTTTAGCTAACTCTTCATAGGCGCTTTTGCGCCGCTCGAACACCGCATCCGTTATATCGTTAATTTTTCGGGCGCGTTCTACTTCATCCAACGACCGCACGATCAATGTGCGATCAACGACGGACAAATCAATCTCATCTCCCGCCTTTACTCCCATCATATCTAACACTTCTTTCGGCAAAACCACCGTCGAAGAATCTCCGGCTGCCATAATTCTTTTACGTGACATATAAAACTCCTTTCGCGGAGAGAGTGTACGTTCGTAGCGACAAGAAAACCAGAACCCTAATCCATTTCGCGCAGAACCTTAATGGCTTTCTAGCTTGTCGTCATCCTATCAAAATCGGAACGCGTCAATTGCTGCGGCACAAGCCTGCGCAGCAACGCATCGTCATCGACCAGCAATACGCGAATCTTACGGCTCATGTATTTTTAGAAATTCCCTTTCACGGCATTACGCTGCCTCAACGGAACTCTTCACCTCTGCTATCGCGGAAGCAATTACTTCGTCCTTCACGCCGTGCCGCCGCAGGCTCTCAATCAGATCGGATACTTCCGTGTTCGCTTCGAGCCGTTCAAGGTCGGCGCGCAAGCCCTGACCGATATACGCTCGCATCAGCGGTTGATAGCCGGAGAACCCGAGACGCGGAGCAATGCGCTTGAGGTCTTCGACCACATCTTCGGGCATCCGAAAACTAATTGTTGCCATCACGCGGTCTTTACGCAACCGCTGCTTCAAATTATTGATCTTCATACAGCTTTCTTTCCGTTTCAGTGGCCGGGCGAGCCGAAACGAGGCGAATCACATCATCCTCTTGCACCACGTAGACCACAAACAACACACGCCGATTTACGATCAGGCCGATCACAGCTTCTCTTCGTTCGCCCTTAACAACACCGGCATCTTCGACACGCAAGAACGGATCGAAGAACACCTCACATGCTGTTTCAAAAGAAACGCCGTGCTACCGCAGATTGGCCGCAGCCTTATCGCTGTCTCATTCAAAGTTAATGTCATGCAAGGTGTATCTGACATTCATCAAGGAAGGATATAAAGCCTATGTATCTACGTTGTCAATACACAGCTTAATAGCATAACGCCGGAATTTGTATGTTGACTGAAGTGTGCTGAAGCCGCAAGCTTGAGCCACACAGGATGCCGGTGAAGCCGTGCTGGAATTATGACTTGCAAGTCAGTCGGTCAGACAAGCTCCCGGTATCCA
>JBPCOJ010000103.1:0-9123 GCA_051000345.1 Pyrinomonadaceae bacterium
AGGCTCAAAGAACTGGCGTATGAGACTAAACGCACGGTCTATCAAATCAAGTATGGGCAGTTGTCCGAGTATCTGATTCAGCAACTGAAATCCCCTTCGGTTAAGATGACTATTGCGTAAGTCCTAATGCTTATGTCGGCGGAAAAGTAAGAGGCGTGTTTGTCGCTTTCGACTGCTTCAAGCCGATAAGCTTTGCGGGCGCGGCGCTCCCTGTAATTGCACGGGCGGCTGCGGCGCGCAACACACTTTTATCAAACGCTCGCGGTCACGCTGCATCTCTCGATCTTCGGCGAGCCACAAACGCGTTTCCGCAAAGACCTTCGCCGCGCGCGCGTCGGGCGGCGCGACCACGCGGTAGTGCATCCACTTGCCTTCCCTGCGCGCCGCAACCACACCGGCTCTGCGCAAATAAGCGAGATGGCGGGAAATCTTCGGCTGGTTCGTTTTCAGTATTTCAACGAAGAAACAAACGCACACTTCGTCATCGCCCATCAAATTGAGCAGCCGCAGCCGCGTGCGGTCAGCCAAGGCACGAAACAATATTTCCATATCGAAGTTTTTCGGCTTACTCATCCTCGACAGTCTACCATATCTAAATACGCCTTGACATATATGTAAACGTAATCTACTGTGTGTCTCACATTCGCATAAGCGTATGTATAAACAAATAACTCGTTGAATGAAAGGTAACACGCAATGTCTCGGAACATAGAAGAAGTGGTGCGGTCAAAATACGGCGCGGTGGCGGAGAGCAAGCTTTCATCGAAGCACGTAGGCGTCCACGCAGTGGCGGAAGCGTTCGGCTATACGCCGGAAGAATTGGCTTCGATTCCCGCCGAAGCGAACATGGGTTTGTCGTGCGGCAATCCGACGGCTGTGGCTCATCTGCGCGAAGGCGAAACGATTGTTGACTTGGGTTCGGGCGGCGGCCTCGACGTGTTTTTAGCGGCGCAGAAAATCGGCGCAGGCGGGCGCGCCATCGGCATCGACATGACGCCGGAAATGATCGAACTCGCGCGCCGCAATGCCGCGCTAGGGAACGACGGCGCGGGCTACAAAAACGTCGAATTTCATTTGGCGACGATTGACAAGTTGCCGCTCGCAGACAATTCAATTGATTGTGTCATCAGCAACTGCGTCATCAATCTTGCGCCGGACAAGCCCGCCGTGTTCCGCGAAATCGCGCGCGTGCTAAAACCCGGCGGCAGGCTTGCCGTAAGCGACATTGCGCTTAAACAGACGCTTCCCGCCGCGCTATTGAACGATTTAATGGCTTACGTCGGCTGCATCAGCGGCGCAATCCCTATCGGAGATTACAGGCGCGGCTTGCTCGAAGCGGGATTTTCCGGCGTCGAAATTGTGGACACGGGCGCAGACCTCAATGCTTACGCGCAAGTCGAAAACCAATCCGGCTGCTGCTCGCCTGCAATGTCCGATGTCTCAAACGAGCGAGGATCATTGCCGATTGCGGATACCAATTGCTGTGCGCCGCAAGCGACAAGCGCGGCGAATGAATTGCATACCGATCTGGCAGATTTGCTGCGCCGCTACAACGTCAACGACTACGCCGCGAGCGTGCGCGTGTTCGCCGTCAAGCAAGGTTCGTAAACGACGCCGATGCGTAAACAAGACCAACCGGACTTGGCGCGTCGCGTAGTTGCCGAGAGCGTAGGCACGGCGATGTTATTGGCTGCCGTCGTCGGCTCCGGCATCATGGGCGTGCGGCTGGCGGGCGGCAATACGGCAATCGCTTTGATTGCCAACACAATCGCTACCGGCGCGGCGCTCGTCGCATTGATCTTAACCTTCGGCGCAATCTCCGGCGCGCACTTTAACCCTGCCGTGACGCTCGCGGACGCATCGCGGGGCGGCATTGCATGGCGCGATGCGCTCGCTTACATCCTTGCGCAGAGTGTCGGCGCATTTGTCGGCGTGGCATGTGCTAACGCGATGTTCGGTCTGCCGTTGTTCTTTGCATCGCAACACAGGCGCGCAGGCTTCGCATAACTCCTTAGCGAATTCGTTGCCGACGTTTCAGCCAAGTGATTTGTTGCTTCGCTGCCGAGCACTAAACGCGAAGGTTAAGACAGGCAACAGCTAACGATAGCCTTGCGCTTGCAGCCCGAAGAGTTCGCTATAAAGATTGCCGCGCCGGATGAGTTCGTCATGCGTGCCTTCTTCGGCGACTGTGCCTTGGTCGAGCACGACGATACGATCAGCCATTCTTACCGTCGAGAAGCGGTGCGAGATAATGACTGCCATGCGCCCCGCGACGAGTTCGGAAAAGCGCGTGAAGACTTCATACTCGGCGCGCGCATCGAGCGCCGCCGTCGGCTCGTCTAAAATCAGCACTTGCGCTTCGCGCATGTAGGCGCGTGCGAGCGCAATCTTTTGCCATTCGCCGCCGGATAAATCGACGCCGCCATCAAAACGGCGTCCGAGCATTTGCCTGTAACCCTGTGTGAAGCGCGGCAACAGTGAAGACGCAAGAGATTGTTCAGCCGCCGCCGTGATTGCAAGCGGCACAAACTGTTCGTCGGCTTTTTTCACAGCAACAGGCAAACTTGCATTCTCATCAATCGCGCTCGCCGTTTGCCCGTTCCCATTGCCGTTCCCGTTGCCCTTCTCCGGCGCGTTTAAGTAAGCCGACACTTTATCTATTTCGCCGACGCCGATGTTTTCGTCAAACCGAAAATCGTAGCGCACGAAGTCTTGAAAGATAACGCCGATGGCGCGCCGCACAGAAGCAAGATCGTATTCACGCAAATCCAGCCCGTCGAGCAAGATTCGTCCTTCGGTCGGGTCGTAAAGGCGCGCGAGAAGTTTCGTGAGCGTAGTTTTGCCCGCGCCGTTTTCGCCGACGAAGGCAATGCGCTCGCCCGCGCGCAAGCGAAAGTTGACATGCCTGACAGCCCAACGCTCGCTCTCAGGATAACGAAAACCGACATCCTCGAACACAAAGCCTTCACGGATGATGTGCGGCACATGCGGCGCATTCTTCGCAGAGGCGATTGACGGCTTCATCTCGAAGAAATCGAAGAGGTCTTTCAAGTAAAGGCTTTGTTGAAAAACATTTGTCGCGCTGCCCAAGATGCGTTCGATCAGATCGCGGCTGCGCGCAAACGACGCCGCCAAAAATGTCAGCGAGCCGAGCGTGATAAGCCCGCGCACCGCCTGCACCAGCACCATCACGTAAGCGCCGTAATAACCCGCTGTGCCGAGCACGGAGAGAGCGGACGCGACGAGTCCTTTTCGCACGGAGAGGCGTTTATTTTCTTCGTAAAACTTTGCTGCGAGAAGGCGGTAACGCTCGACGAGCCACGGCGCGAGATTGAACATCTGCACTTCCTTCGCAGTCTTGTCGCTCGCGCCGACGTAGCGCAGATAATCGAGCTGGCGGCGCTCCGGCGTCCAGCGAAAAAGCAAGGAATATTCGAGCGCCGCGAAATGTGTTTCGCCGAAAAAACTCGGCAGCACCGCGACGCACAGCAACAGCAGCAGCCATGGGCTGTAAACAAACAGCGCCGCGCCGAGCGACAGCAAGGTAAGCGCGTCCTGACACATGCCCAGAAGCTGCCCGATTAAGCCGATGCGCCCTGTGGTTTGCCTGCGCGCGCGTTCGAGTTGATCGTAAAACGCGGGGTCTTCAAATTGATATAAATCGAGTGTCGCCGCGTGTTCCATCAAACGCACGCTCGTATGATTCGAGAAAAGATCGCCGAGCAAACTTTCGACGAGCGAGGAAGCACGCGCCAGCCATTCGCCCGCGAGCACAATCAAAACTTCGAGCGCGACCAATCGCCACAAACGGGAATAGCCGTACACGTTCGCGCTGATCGCTTCTGCCGCCGCGCTGCCGCTTCGCGCCGCGACTACCGCATCGATGATGAGCTTGCCGATCCACAAAGTCGCCACAGGAACAAAGGCGCGCGCAAGCCGCAAGACAATCATCGTCAACGTGTAACCGCGATGCGTTTGCCACACCAGCTTGACGAGCGGCGGCACATAGCGAAGCGCACGCACGCGCTCGCGCCACGTCGCGTCGTCGTTTCTCATGCGGCTGGTTTTGGCTTTAGCTCCGTGAGGTGCAGACACTTTGAATACAGAAGGGTTCGATGAAAGCGGCGGGCATGTGCGCGGGCATTATCAATGTGTGTTGATTCGTCGATGCGTTGCGCGAATTAATTGAATATCGGTGAAGAATGTTTACCGTTCGACTTGGCGACTTGCTGGCCGTCGTCTTGATTGTCCTTCAAACGCTCGACGCCGTCCGTCATCCAGCAATTTTTGTAAGGCTCTTCGGTTTGTTTGGAGACCGTGAAAAGATAAACGATTCTTTCGCCGTTGGCGGCAATGAGCGTGACGCGCTGGCGTGCGATGTCGTCGGCGATTCTGACAGCCCCGCGCGCCGCTGTTTTGTGATTGAGCAGCGGCTTATAAGCAGGACTCTTGACGAGTTGAATGAATCTCTCGAGCGGCCCCGTCGCGGCGCGATTGCCGGGCGAAGCGAAGCGAAAAGCCGTTGCGATCCCGCTATCGGGCGCTTGCTCGTCGTTGTGCTGCAAGGCTTCGAGGACGATTGTGATGACCTGTTCGGGCGAAAGAGCCGGGTTCGGTTGCGCGGCGTCTTTCTTCTGCGGTGCGTTATTCATTGTGGCTGAATTATTCTGTGGCGTGGTCTGTGACTGCGGCGAACATGCAACGACGCCCGGCATAAGCGCATAAACAATTGCGGAAAGAACGAAGCCTGCCGCGCACGCGCGTGCTTTTCGTGATGGAAGAAAATTGCTTTTGTTCATCATGCGCTCGTTTCGATTATTCGATGCTGACGCCCTTCCAGAAAGCGATGTGGCCTGTGATTTGTTGCGCGGCTTCCTTCGGCTGCGGGTAATACCAAGCGGCATCCTTGTTGACTTCGTCGCCCACCAGCACATCGTAATAACTCGCTTCGCCCTTCCAAGGACACGTCGTTTGCGTCTCGCTCGCGCGCAAGTATTCCTGCCGGACGGAATCCAGCGGAAAATAGTGGTTGCCTTCGACGGAAATTGTTTTGTTGCTTTCGGCAATCACCTTGCCGCGCCATTTGGCTCTCATAAAGTTCTCCTTTTCGCGTCGTTTGATTTTAACAGAAGCGCGCATAATTCAGCAGGCACGAACTCGCATATAATTTTCAGGAATGAGCTTAACGGCAGCGAGAGAGAGATGGAGATGCACATTTTGCAATTCAATCTATCACGCGCACGATTTGATTGACTTCCAGCCGTCCTGTTTGCAGCACGCGCGCATAAAGCCTCGCGTCGCCGGGATGTTCCGATTGAGAGATACGCATAAAATTGCCGTCAATAAACGAAGCGGCGATTTGTTTGCACGGCACCGTGTAGCTCGTCACGCGCACGATCACATCGTCGCCGAGCGCCAGCACGATTCCCGGTTGAAGTTTGTTCCAATCAATGCCTTCGACGGTCACGTTTTCGCCTGCCGTGCCGGGCGCAATCGGATGCCCTTCGCGCTGCAATTCAAGTATGCGCTCGACGGAGTACAAACACAGAGCGCGCGCCGGGCCGCCGTGAAAACGCGTGTGCTTTTGTTTGTCGCAGATAAGCCCTGTCAGCGTTAGTTCCGCCGCTTGCACAGCCAGCTTCGGCACGCCGCCCTGTGAACAGTTTAATTGAAAGATACGGCCTTGCATGTGTTGTGGAGACATCGAACGATTAAAATATGTCGCAGCGCCGGAATCGAGCCACGACGAGCAATAAGTTTCCGACACCATTTTTAGGAAGGAACATGAGATGCGCGCTGTCGAGGTGTCGCGCTCCAATGATTTGTTAGATAGCGTTCATTGAAAACCATTCCCTTTCAATGTATTTCCATACGCTTGATATTCTTGATCGCTCCGCTATATGCGCCACGATGACCTTTCATGTTTGCATCAAAAGTGCCTTCGATTAGAACGTACTTTTCGTGAAACTCCATGTCTTCTCTTTTAGGTTTTCCGCCATTCAGGTCGAGCCACAAACCATTTTTAGAAATGCTGCGTTTGTAATCTTCTTCGTGGAGATATACTGCTGTACCCTCAAACCTCACACTTACGAAACCAATCACTCTGACAAACTTTCCATGATAGGCCTTTGGGTTGGCGATCACTTGGACAATGGAAACAGAAATAGGTTGCTGCGGTTGCGCCAACATGGGCGCAACAAGTAGCAAAATCAATAATGCAGTTGTGAATTTCATAACCATTCAACACCATCCAATGCGTACATCATGCGGCGAGCGGTTTATGCAGGGCGCGCAAACGCGCGAAGAGTTGCGGCAGATCGTCGCGCGTGTAGACAGGCAGATGACGAATCAAATGATCGTCAACGAATGTTTTGCGCCACGCGGCGAATTGTTCGTGCGGCGAGATGTTTGTCGCGCTCGTTTCATCCTCGAATAAATAGAGCGCGGAAGTTTTCGCCAGCGCGCGTCGTGCCGTCGGTTTGATATTGCCGCCATCGGCGCGCGCCGCCATCAACGTGTAATCCGCTTCGATGAATTGCAAAAAACTGTTGCCTTCGATCAACACACACGGCGCTTCGACGCGCGCGAGTGCCTGCTCGATTCCACATTCAACTTGTTTGTCCGTCACAATCACCCAGTGAACATTCGCGGCTCCGGCGTCCCAGTAACGGCCTGTGTCTTTACCCTGCGCGTAGGTTTGTTTTCTGCCGGAGCGAATCACCGGCTCATCTTTCAGCAGATGGCTGACGCAACATGCGTGCGGGTCTTTGCCGCATGAACGATAATGCCCGCGCGTCATTTTAATTGCTTCCCAGCCGGGAAAGGCGCGCAGCAATTCGCACATTAAAGTCGTCTTGCCGGTATTCGATGCGAAGCCGCCGACGGCGACGATCATAGGAAGAGTCATAGCCTGTTATTCTCTTTAGCAAAGCGGATATGCTATCGCGTAAAATCATTATATCATTTCCGGCGGGCGGGAAAATGTATGGCAAACGAAGAGAGCGAAAACGAATTGCTGTTGCGCGTTATACAAGTGCTGCGCCGTTACGACGAAGCCGCGCCGACGCATGAAAACTCTGTGGAAGCGCCGGCGCGGGAATGGCTCGCCTCAGGTTTTACGGACGAAGAAGAAATAGAGGATTGGCTTCGCGCGAGATGCTTCACCGCACAGGGCGCGTTTGCTCTTGAACAGCGCGGCATTACGCCCGAACAAGCGGCGCTGCGCACGCGTGCAGGCACAAAGGATT
This sequence comes from Pyrinomonadaceae bacterium, assembly GCA_051000345.1. Classification (GTDB taxonomy): domain Bacteria; phylum Acidobacteriota; class Blastocatellia; order Pyrinomonadales; family Pyrinomonadaceae; genus JBHENC01. The sequence continues at coordinate 7,248 of JBPCOJ010000103.1, forward strand.
ACGAGGACACCATCGGCTACAAAATAATCAACGGTGATTTGAGTTTCGACGAAGCCACGCGCATCATCACGAATGTCTTCTGGAATTCGTAAAGCGGATTAATTGAATTGATAAAGGAGAGAAATGTTTTGGGATTAACGGTTACGCAAGTCGATGCTTTCACAAATGAGCCTTACAGCGGCAATCCTGCTGCGGTGTGCATTTTGCCCGAACCGCGCAGCGATGAATGGATGCAGCGCGTCGCCGGAGAAATGAACTTATCCGAGACGGCGTTTTTGCAAAAGGCTGCGGACGGCGGCTACAATTTGCGATGGTTTACGCCCGCCGTCGAAGTCGAACTATGCGGCCACGCGACGCTCGCCAGCGCGCATGTGTTGTGGGAAGAATGGCATCTGCCGCCACACGAACAAGCGCGCTTTCACACCTTGAGCGGCTTGCTCACGGCGACGCGCAAGGAAGATTGGATCGAACTCGATTTTCCCGCCAAGCTCGCCCAAGAAGCATTTGCGCCCACAGGTCTTTTGGAAGCTCTCGGAATCACCGCGCCGGAGTATGTCGGCAAAAATCAATTCGATTATCTCGTCGAAGTCGAAAGCGAAAAAGTAGTGGCGGACATGCAGCCGAATTTCTCTCTGCTCAAAACGCTCGGCGTGCGCGGCATCATCGTCACCGCACGCGCCGACGCGACGAATGAATTTGATTTTGTCTCGCGCTTTTTCGCGCCCGGCAGCGGCATCGACGAAGACCCCGTCACAGGCTCCGCGCATTGCTGCCTAGGCCCCTTCTGGCAAAAACGTCTCGGCAAAGCGGAATTCGTCGCACGCCAAATAAGCGCGCGCGGCGGCACAGTGCGCGTCCGCGTCGCCAATGACCGCGTGCATCTCGGCGGACAAGCTGTGACAATCCTGCGCGGCGAACTTTTGTTTTAAGCGCGCTACAAGCACGACAAAGCACGCGCCGCGTTTTCGCCTGAATTTTTACCGAAACATTTTTATGAAACGGGGAATCTGAAATCAATGGCACAATCCAGAATCGAAATCTTTGAAACGATGGCGCGCGCGCAGCCCGACGATGCGATGATCCATTACGGCCTCGCCAGCGAATACCTCAAACTCGAACGCTGGCCTGACGCCGCCGAAGCCTTGCGCAACGTCCTGCGCATCAACCCGGATTACACCGCCGCCTATCAAATGCTCGGCACAGCGCTCGTCAACTCCGGCCAGCCCGACGAAGCCCGCCGCGCATGGACAAACGGCATCGAAGCCGCCACACGCACAGGCGCATGGAAGGCACGCCAGCACATGGAAGGCTTGCTCGCGGAATCAAAGACGAATGATGATTCAGGATTCTGCGCCGAATGACGCAGTGAGATTATTACAGCAAAGTTATTTACGATGCCGGATCAATGAAATAAAGCTTACGCCGCCTGACGCTCTAGCTGCAAGAATTTATAAATATGGTAAGGCCAAGCTCATTGACCATTCAAAAATAGATAATTCACGTTGAGTGTCTCCATACCTGTCAGTCACAATCAATCTTAACGTCCAGAAGAATGAGTCCATATACAGAAACAATCTAACAATTTTATGCATCTTCTCTATTTTAAGCATGTGGGTGTCCTCAATCTCATACATGATTACCTCTAAATTTTCCTCATCTATTAAGTAGGCATCGGGTATGAAAGAAGGGCGTAGGTCTTTCCATTCGTCAGCATCAAATTCAACATCATGCTTTAAGGCAATCATTCTGATACCGAAACCATGTAGGTAGGTATGTTAAAATGCAAAGATGAAAAGAATAGATTATCCCAACTTGATAAAAGAGAGTGTTAGTGAGTTAAAAAGGTTGGAGAAAAAAGAGAATAACGCTCGCTTGC
>JBPCOJ010000064.1:0-17008 GCA_051000345.1 Pyrinomonadaceae bacterium
TCTGAGTTGAGTATGGTCAGAAGCGTCGTTGAACTGCTCAGGCGCGATGAAAGTCTGTGGCAGTTGCTCGATCATGAACGTAAACTTGATTTAGAAGCTGGTTTCTAAATGTGTCCAGACATCAGCGCATAGATGTAAGATGTATCGACAAAAAGCGTGTTATCAGCCAAAGCGTTTTAGTCTTCCAGCTTGCCGTGCGCGTAAAAATCGTGTCTTTCCGCCAAATCCGGCACGCCTACGTCGGTTGCTAAATTTGCGATTAGCGTTAAGGGATAAACTGCCTCGCTTTTTTGCTCAACGGAAGTTTCCTTCGTTTGATAGCGATGCTCGATTTGCTCGACGGCTTCGAGAACTTCGCGTTGCGCTTCGGCAGGCAGGCGGTGAACTTTTTGTTGGATTGTCTCGATGGTGTTCATACAAAACCATTTTACTCCAAACTATTTTCCCTCGACAATTTTGAGACGAACCTATTTGATAATTTCGGCAAAAATATTCTCCAGATTTTCTTCCGATACTTCCAACATTTTGCCGTGCGCGATGTGCAGAGCGTCGAGAACTATGGCGAATTTCTGAAAGCCGTTTTCGCTTCGCAGTTCGACCCAATCGACTTTCCGGTTGTTTAATTGTCGCTTGTTCATATCGGAAAGTTTGTCTGCGACGAACACGCGGCTGTCTCTGGCGATGACGGCGTCGGCGCTTTCGGGATTGCCTTTGCCCATCAATTTAACTTCGCATTTGTATTGATTGCCGCCTTCGATAAGATAAAAATCTATCTCGCGCTCGAAAGTCGTTTCGTCAACCTCCTTAGTTTGTGCCTTTGAGCTTGACCGCATAATTTTCGTCGGCCATTCCATAAAGTTTGCACAGGGTCAACATCAAAGGCTTTTCAACTTTGTCCTTGACTCCGAGAGATGTTCAAATCCGTACCTTTATCTTCAGCCAGATTTTCGATGTGTTCTTTGATAAGCATTTTATTGACTCGATTATAATCTAATTGCAGTTTTCAAACGTGTGCAGTCGTGAGTCACGTCGCCGTCATCAAACCTATTTCAAATTAAGAAAACGGAAATGAGGTGCAAACGAATGATGCGTAAGGCAATGAACTTCTAAAACAGGCGTGGCCGAAAGTCAATGAATCCTTGCGGGGCGTTCGTATTCGCGCGCTGTTTTGAGCTATATCGCGGGCTGATGTTATACTAATCGGTTGGCTTTAACGCCGCTTTTGCGGCTATATAATTTTCGGCACGGTGTGCGTGCAACGAAGGCTTGCGCTCGCGTGCTTTTTATTTCACAGGACTTCGCTCGATTACGAAATGTCATCAAATATTCTTCTGGAACAAAACGGCGTTGCGCGTCACGGCGTGCAAGGCGAGGATTTCAAGCCCGGCATCGAAGGCTTCGCTTATCAGGATTTGTATCGCCCAAAGCGTCTGCGCGAATTGGCGGAAGCCTTTTATGCGGAGCTTGCGAAGGCGGACGCGCCCTTGCATGCGCGACTGATGGAGTACACAACGGCGCGCGGCACGAATCTCGTCGCAAAGGCAGAGTCGGAATTGCTGATTGCCGCTGCGCCGCATCTTTCGCGTTTCATTGCGCGCCTCTTCGATGTCGAAAAAGAGCGTCTTGCCGAGATTGAATCGGTCAATGAACAGCAAGTTGTTTTTGCTTTCAAGTTTTTTGTGGCGCGGCGCGCGCTCAAGAAATTCAATGCGCAACAGGCCGCGCAAATCGACTTGGAAAGTGTCCACGCGGCGCTCGAACAATTGCGTGAGCGAGCCTTCGCGGACACTTTCGCGTGCGATGACGAACTCGGAATTTCGCGTATGACCGTGCGCCTGCTCGAATGCGAAAAAGAATTGATAAAGGAAGGCGAGGCCGTTTCGCCCGTCGCGCAAAACGCTTTGCAGTCGTTAAGAAACGCGCGCGAAATTTTGCGCGACACACAAACGAACCCGAAGTTGTCTGCGTATCTCAACGCGCCGACCACAGCAGGCGAAGCAAGCGTTGCTGAAACGAGCGGCGATGAACCAATCCCTGATGAAGCGGGCGCTGATCTGGCGCTCGTGCAGTCGGCCTTGCGCCTCGTTGAAGCGTGGGCATCTGTACATGCCACGCAAGCAAAAGCGAAGCGGCGCGTCAGCACTTGGGTTTCATTTCGTTTTCCGCACGCGCTCGATTACGCAAAGCTCGTCGAAATCGAACGCCCGCGCGCGGATTTGCCGGAGATGATACGCGGCTTCGATGAGCACTTGCGGCGCAGAGAAGGCTTTGCCTTGACTGACCGGCGCGGAACGAAGCGCGAAGTCTTGAATGAAGTCGATTACTGCCTTTACTGCCACGAGCGCGGCAAGGATTCATGCTCGACAGGCTTCCACGAGCGCGACGGTTCAGTGAAAAAAAATCCGCTCGGCATCGCGCTCGAAGGCTGCCCGCTCGATGAAAAAATCTCCGAAATGCACGTCCTCAAAAAGCACGGCGATTCGATTGCCTCGCTTGCCGTTGTGATGATCGATAATCCTATGTGTCCCGGCACGGGTCATCGCATCTGCAACGACTGCATGAAGAGCTGCATTTTTCAGAAGCAAGACCCTGTTAATATTCCGCAGGCCGAAACGGGCGTGCTGACGGACGTGCTGGCGATGCCCTACGGCTTTGAAATTTACAGCCTGCTCGCGCGCTGGAATCCGCTCAATGCAAAACGCCCGTATGCCTTACCGTACAACGGACGCAATGTGTTGGTCGTAGGCTTAGGCCCCGCTGGTTATACGCTCGCGCATTATCTTTTGAATGAAGGCTTCGGCGTCGTCGGTGTCGATGGCTTGAAGATAGAGCCTTTGAGCAAGATGCTGATGGGCGACGGAGCGCACGCGCCGCAGCCCGTGCGCGACGTGCGTGAGATTGCGACGAATCTGGAAGACCGCGTGCTCGCGGGTTTCGGCGGCGTGTCGGAATACGGCATCACTGTTCGTTGGGACAAAAACTTTCTGACCTTGATTCATTTGACGCTGGCGCGGCGCGATCACTTTCGATTTTACGGCGGCGTGCGCTTCGGCGGAACTTTGACGATTGAAGACGCTTGGGAATTGGGCTTCGATCACATTGCGATTGCGACGGGCGCAGGCAAGCCGACGATTATTCCGATGAAGAATAATCTGATTCGCGGCATTCGCAAGGCATCGGATTTTCTGATGGCGCTGCAACTAACGGGCGCATACAAACGCGACTCGCTCGCTAATCTGCAAGTGCGTCTGCCTGCCGTCGTAATCGGCGGCGGCCTCACCGCAATCGACACGGCGACGGAACTCTTCGCGTATTACCCAGTGCAAGTTGAAAAAATCCTTGACCGCCACGAAGCGCTTCTTTCAGAGTCCGGCGAGGCGGATATTTATGCGCAATACGATGCGGAAGAACGTCTTGTTTACGAGGAATTCTTGGCGCACGGGCGCGCCGTCAAAGCCGAGCGAGCGCGCGCGAAGAAAGCGAATGAAGCGCCAAACTTTGTGCCGCTGGTGCGTGAGTGGGGCGGCGTCTCGCTTGTTTACCGCAAGCGGCTTCAGGACTCGCCCGCCTATCGTCTCAATCACGAAGAAGTAACGAAGTCCCTTGAAGAAGGAATCAACTACGTCGAAAATATGAATCCGACGGAAGCCGTGCCGGACGAATATGGCGCGGTGTCGGCAATTGTTTTCGAGAGAATGAAGCATGACATTGAAGCGGGCAAGTGGAAACCGAGTGGCGAAATGGTGACGCTGCCCGCGCGGACAATTTGCGTGGCGGCGGGAACCAGCCCCAATACGATTTACGAAAGAGAAGTGCCCGGCACTTTTGCGCTCGACGAGTGGAAGGAATTTTTCTCGCCGCACAATGTCGAAGCGGGGGCGGACGGCGCGCCGCATGTTGTCGCGGCAGCGAAGGGCGCAGAGGCGTTCTTTACTTCCTACGAAAAAGACGGGCGCTTCATTTCCTACTACGGCGACAATCATCCCGTGTACGCGGGCAACGTCGTCAAGGCGATGGCTTCCGCCAAACACGGTTACAGCCACGTCGCGCAATTGTTCGCCGAAGAAATCACGGCGGTTGAAACGTCGTTCGACAAGGCAGCGCAGGCGACGCGCGAAGATAAATTTACAAGCTTGATTGAAACTCTCGACGAGCAGATTGTGGCGCGCGTCGTCCGGGTTGACCGACTGACGCCGACGATTATTGATGTCGTTGTTCATGCGCCGATGCAGGCGCGCAAGTTTCATCCCGGACAGTTTTATCGCTTGCAGAATTACGAAACAGACGCGGTGCGCACGGCAGACGGCACGAAGCTTGTCATGGAAGGCTTGGCTTTAACGGGCGCATGGGTGGACGAAAAGCGCGGTTTGTTGAGCTTGATCGTGCTGGAGATGGGCGCGTCTTCCCGTCTTTGCGCCATGCTCGAGCCGGGGCAGGAAGTCGTCGTGATGGGGCCGACGGGGACGCCGACGGAGATACCGGAAAACGAAACGGTGCTGCTCGCAGGCGGGGGCTTGGGCAACGCCGTGCTGTTTTCGATTGCGAAGGCTTTGCGCGAGCGCAACAACCGCGTGATCTACTTCGCGGGCTACAAAAAGGGCGAAGATTTATTCAAGCGCGAAGACATCGAAGCCGCAACCGATCAAGTTATATGGGCGACGGACACGGGCGTTGAGATAGAGCCGCAGCGCACGGGCGATTACCATTTTCGCGGCAACATCGTCGAAGCGATTCAGGCTTACGCGGAAGGTAAATTCGGCGAACCGAAGTTTGATTTGCGCGAAGTGAATCGCATTATCGCCATCGGCTCGGATCGCATGATGGCGGCAGTCAAGACTGCGCGGCATACTGTGCTCGCCAAGCATTTGAGCCGCGCGCATGTCGGCATCGGCTCGATCAACAGCCCTATGCAGTGCATGATGAAGGAAGTCTGCGCGCAGTGTTTGCAGCGCCACGTCGATCCTGAAACGGGCGAGGAAAGTTTTATCTTCTCGTGCTTTAATCAGGATCAGGAACTCGACAAAGTAGATTTCAAGAATTTGAATGATCGCCTGCGCGCCAATACCGTGCAGGAAAAGCAGTCGAATCTGTGGCTCGATAAAATTTTCAAAACGATGAATGCGGAGCAGTGAAACTTGAAAACAAGAAACCGCTTTACGCTTCGAGTTTGTGATTCAATAAGGTAGTCAATAAACGGAGAAAATATGAGAAAGTTTTTAATCGCACTTGCGCTCACGTCTGCGTTGCTCGCGCCGCTTACTTCAACACAAGCGCAGCAACAGCAGCCGCAGCAACGTCGCGGCAATAATAGGAATGTCGCGGCGACAACCGCGAACGGCGCGAATTCGCGTGCGGCGCTCGCGCGCGAGGATGCGAATAACATCACGGCGGCGCAGTTGAAAAACTATTTATCGTTTATCGCGTCGGATGAAATGGAAGGCCGCGACACTCCTTCGCGCGGGCTAGATACGACCGCGAAGTTTATCGCGCTTAATCTTGCGCGCTGGGGCTTTAAGCCTGCGGGCGATGACGGCACTTATTTTCAACGCATCGCGCTGCGCCGCACAAAAATCGATCCGGCGGCGACGCGCATGGAATTCGGCGGCAAGCAATACAACTTCGGCGAAGACTTTCTCGCACAAGCCACGAGCGGCAGCGCCAACGGCTCGCTTGTTTATGTCGGCAGCGGCTGGATCGTCAAATCGAAGAACCTTAATCCGTATCAGAACGTCAATGTCAAAGATAAGATTGTCGTCGTCAGCGGCAACGGCAGCAGTCCGTTTCCGAAGGGCATCACGCGCGCGGATTTGAGCGGCACGCGCGGCGAAGATTGGGCTGATCCGGTGACGGCGGCGCAGAAGCTCGGCGCGAAGGGCGTTATCGTCATCGCGGATTATCAAGCGCTCGCCAACTGGGACAGAACACGCCAGACGGCTGTTGAGCGCGGCAATACAATCGTTGAAAAATTCCAGAGCGATGATGCTCCGCAAATACCGATCATTACGCTTTCGCCGCGATTAGCACAAGTCTTGTTTCAGGGAGAAAAGCAGAACGCCGCCACGATCTTTAACCGCAACGCAGCAGGCGACACAAGCGACTCGTTCGAGCTTGCCGCAGATAAGCGCGTCAGCTTCAACGTCGGCGTCAAAGCCGAATCGCTCACCACGCAGAACGTCGTCGCGGTGATGGAAGGCAGCGATCCCGTTTTGAAAAATGAATACATCGCGCTCGGCGCGCACTACGACCACGTCGGAGTCGGCGCACCGGGCGCGGGACGCGGCGGAGCAAAGCCGGGCGACACGTCCGGCGACGTTCTCTACAACGGCGCGGACGACGACGGCAGCGGCACGACGGCGCTCTTAGCGATGGCGGAAACCTTGGGGCGCGAACCGCAGCGCCCGCGCCGCTCAGTGCTTTTCGTCTGGCACTGCGGCGAAGAAAAAGGCTTGTGGGGTTCGCGTTATTTTACGGACAATCCGACTGTGCCTTTGAATCAAATTGCCGCGCAAATCAACATCGACATGATCGGGCGCAGCCGCTTTCCGAACGACACGGTTGCAGCTAATAAGGAACTCTCCGCGCCGAACGAAGTTTATGTTATCGGCTCAAGGATGATGAGCACGGAGTTGGGCGATTTGAGCGAACGCGTCAACCGCGATTATCTCAACATCAAATATGATTACCGCTTTGACGACCCGAAAGACCCGAACCGCTTTTTCTTTCGCTCGGATCACTTCAACTATGCGCGAAAAGGCGTGCCGATTATCTTCTTCTTCGACGGCGTTCATGAGGATTACCACCGGCCTTCGGATTCGCCCGACAAGATCGATTACCAGAAAATGGAAAGAATCACGCGCACTGTTTACCTGACGATGCAGGAACTCGCCAACGCCAACCAGCGCCCGCGCGTGGACAAACAATTGCCGACTGAGTTAAGGGGAAATTGACAACAGGAGTCAGGAATCAGAACGAAGAGAGAGCGCACCTACTCTACTTCAGTGTTATTCGCGTTCATGCCTTGTCTTTCTTTTGACTCCTGATTTCTGTGTGCTGACTTCTGACTCCTGCTTCATCTCCACTCGCCGAAACGCGCGCGCGCCGTTGTGCGGCTTTCGCTTATGCGTTTGCGGACAAGCAGCAGTTGTTCGCGGCGGAATTCCAGACACCAGCAAACGAAAACAATCAGCGCGCCCGTCGTCACCAAATAAATCTTCAAAGGTACTTGCGCCCAATTGACGCTCGTCAGCGTGAGCACCGAAAGCTCCGCGAGAAGCGCCGCCGCTCCCACCATGACGGGCGCGCGCAATCTTTTCGTCGCGCCGAAAAAAATAAGCGCGAGTGAAGCGCAGAGCAGCGCAAGATCGCGCGACAAGGCAGGCACGCCCTCTAAAAGTCTTGCCTCGAATGCGCGCAGGCAAAGCGGCATACATAACAGCACGCTGCCCGTCCACAACAACGCGCCCGCGTCACGCGCTTTCTTCGCTGTATCCTGTTCGCCGCGCAGAGACAAATAAGCGATCACGAGTAGCAACACGGCGACGGGCGTTGTATAAATTTCCACATCGCTAACGGGGCTGTATCCGGCGCGCAAACACCATAGCGCATAAGATGAAATCGCCGCCGCCAATCCAGCGCGAAAATAGTTTACGCGCGCTTCTCCTTTGACGAGCGCATACGCCGCAAACGAAAGCACACTGATTTCTAATGTCGTGATACACGACGCGAAGAGTCGCGTGTTTCCTGTTTGCAAATGCGTCGCGGCTTCAATGAGCGTCGCCGCGAAAGCAATCGAGAGCGTCGCGCCCGCCGCGTCGAACGAAAACTTTTCAAGCCATACGTTGCCACGCTCGCGCGCCGCTCTGCTTAACAGTAAAAGCGGCAAAAAAAGCGACAGCGCGAAAATCGCGGCGAACCACTGCGTGCTTGTGTGCAAAGCGAAAAGCACGGCAAGCATCAGCATCGATGCGCAAGCAAGAACGCTTCGCAGAAGAGCTTTAGAGAAACGCGTCGAGCTTCCGACAGCGAAAACAGTTGCCAGCACAAACAACGTCGCGCCGTGCGTCCAAGTGCGCGCAGAATCCGCAAGCAACGCGACGAGGCAAGAGGCGAGCGCGAGCATCATTGCCACTAACAAACTCGCCGGATGAAACGCCTTTGCCAGCGCTTCGTTGCGCATCTTATATGCCGCGACGGAGAGGCCGAGCGCCGTGAGTGATAACGCCAGCAGCGTCGTCAAACGCGATACGCGCACTGCGTCGAGCATCAAAAATTCCGTCCAGCACAACGCGAGCGTGCTCAAACAGTAAAAGAACACGCGCCGCCTTTCGTAAATAAATCGTCCGGCGAACCAAGCCGTGTAAGCCGCGCACGCAAAAAGCAGCATCGCCGCTGCCGCATCGTAATCCTTTGTGCGTAGCCAAAAGAATCCGTCTTCAATAGACGGCGACGCCCATAAACGCAAAGGCATATAGCAGAGCGCAGAGAACAGAGCGCCCGCGAACGCGACATGCACGAGCGGCGCGCTCCATAATTCACGGCTCCAACCCGACGACGGTAAGCCCGACGAGGGCAAGCTTTCATCTGTGGAGTCTTTCGCTTGTGGAAACAATCTCGAGAGATGAAGTAGCGCGAGCGAGACGATCATCAGCGACAGCGCATAGACACCGAATGCTTCAGGCTCCATGCGAAATATAATTGCCCAGACGGTTGCGATGAGGGCGACGGACGCCAGATAAACGTAAAGCCTTTCGCGCAAGAGTCGCGCCGTCGTGCCGTAGAGCAGCGTACACAAAGCGCAGACCATCCATGCGCGCCCGCTGTTGCTGATTAAGCCGGAGCGCACGAGAAACCAGAAGTTAATCGGAACGAGCAAGGAACCCATCAACGTCAGCGCGCGGCCTGTCAATTTTTGTCTGGTGCGCAAGGTGGCGTACCAGCCTGCTGCCATCGTCGCGCATGTGCCGAACGCGAGCAGCCCTGCCTGCACGATGGGTTCCTGAAGTTTCAAGTAAAGCGCGTCGCGCAGCCAGATAATGACGCCGACAACGAGCATCGCCGCGCCCGTGTAAAGAAACAGGCGCAAGCTGTAAGCGTCCGACAAGGTTTCGAGCAGCGTGCGCCTTTTTGTCGTCGCAACTGTTGGCTGTTTATTTGAAGTTCCGTGCTGCTGCGTTGTTTGCTCGTTCGCAAGCTGCGCATGTAGTTCGTTCTCACGGCGCGCGTATGCTTCGCGCAATGTGTCGGCCTGCTCGCTGCTCACGATGCCCTGCGCTTCCCAATGCGCAAGCTCCGTCAAAACGTATTGCACGTTCCTTAGTTCTTCAGCAGTCGATGCGTGGCTTTTACTCAAGGCGTTGTTTATTCAATGTTATTCAATGCGTTGTTTATTCAATCTTGTTGCCGCGCGCGTTCTGCGATGAGGCGACGGTATGCTTCCGAACGGCTCAGCCCTGATTCGCGCGCAGCCCTTTTAAGCGCCGCACGCGCATCTAGTCCCTCACTTTCAAATGCTGTAACGCGCGCGGCGAGGCTCGTCGCATCGTCGGCAACATTCGCCGTTGTGTTGTCGTTTGCGGCGCGGTTAATCACCAGCACGATCTCGCCGCGCGCCGCATTTTCGTCGGCAAACTTCGACGCCAATTCGCTTAGAGAACCGCGCGAAATTTCTTCGTGAAGCTTTGTCAGTTCACGAACAACCGCCGCGTCGCGTTCGCCTAAAATTTCGCGCGCGTCCGCGAGCGCGAAAGCGAGACGGTGCGGGGCTTCATAAAAAACGAGTGTCGTCGGAAGCGCGCGAAATTCCGCGAGCCGCGCGCGTCTTGCCGTCGAACGCGCGGGCAAAAAGCCGCCGAAGAAGAAATCGTTTGTCGGCAAACCGGAAGCGATGAGCGCGGCGACAAACGCGGTTGCGCCCGGCACAGGCACAATCGTCACGCCGCGCATCGCGCACTCGCGCACAAGACGAAATCCCGGATCGTTGATGCTCGGCGTGCCTGCGTCGGAAACAACGGCGACGCTTGCTCCGGCTTCAATCCGCAACGCTAATTCCGCTGCGCGCTCTTGTTCGTTGTGTTCGTGGTAACTGATGGTCTTTGCTTTGATGCCGTAATGATCGAGCAGCACGCGCGTGCGGCGCGTGTCTTCGCAGGCGACTATATCGACTTCGGTGAGCACGCGAACGGCGCGATACGTGATGTCTTCGAGATTGCCGATGGGCGTCGCCACCAGATAAAGCGTGCCAGCCATAAAGCTATTCTGGCACGATGCGCGGCAGAATGCGAAAGCCGTGTCTTGAACTCGGGAAAGTTCAAGACACGGCTTTCAGTGATTGATAAAGTTGACTGGCGCGCCGCCCTTAGAAGGCAAGCTGTCTGTACCAAGGATTGCTGCTGTTGCCGTCGTTCGGGTACGAACTGCGGCGGCGATAACCACCGTTGTCGTTCGGGCGATTGTAAACGCCGTCAAAGTCGCTCATGCGAAATCCGTAGGCGTTGGCGATAACGCGCAAGTCCTGACGTATCGCAGACCAATCAGATGTTGTTCGTGAGTCGAGCGGATTGCGCGCGATAAAGCGGTCAATGCGCGAGCCGAGCTGCACGAGCCTGCGCGCGTCTTCGGTGCTGTTATTTATATTGCGGCCATTGTTGTAACGATCTTTGAGACGATCCGCTGCGTTTTGGAAATCACGCGCTTCTTCGTTGATGCGGTCTTCGCGCCGACGCCCGTCGTAGCGGCTGTGGTCGAGCGCGCTGTCGATATGCTTTTTGAAATCGTTGCTGCGGTCTTTCAAGCGGCGCACGCTGTCGCGCAATTGGCGCTGATCGTATCCGTACCTGTTGTTACCGTTGCGTCCATAGTCGCGGTTTCTGTCGCGTCTGTCGTGGTGGTTTCTGTCGCGCCTATAATCACGGTCTCGTCCGTATGGATCATAGTTGCCCTGCGCAGAAGCTGCGACGGGAAGAACAAGTGCGAAGAGAGCTGCGAGGATGAAGGTTTGAATGAATCTCCGGCTTTGATGTGTCATGTCTTTTTGAGTCTCCTCTGTAAATTTCTGATTAGAGGCTTGGCCGCGCGCTCGCATTGCATAGATTGCATAAGAAGTCGGGCATCGGTCTAAAGCCTTGTTCGCGCTTCAACCGGGAAGATTAAGATCAAGCGTGTCTGACGAAGCGACGCAGTAGCAAGCTGTGTGCCGCGAAAATCATAGATAAGCATGAAGGCGATAGACTGCGTAATCTCGCGCAATACGCCGGACGCGGCAATGTTGCGGGAGCATGGAAGTGAAGTTGACGTAGGATTTCGTTGCTTGAAAACGTGCGGGCTGCGCTGCAAATCGTACAACGCCTCAAGCCCTGTTGAGAGTAACGAGCGGTGAAAATTCTGCGCGTGTTTTAGCTCTCCAGAAATCCGGCGACGTGCTGGCGCGCGTGTGCTTCGGAGAATGCGGCGCGTTCGCCTGTTTGTTGAAGAAGAAACCACTGCGGCGGTATGTTGTTTTCCGCGCGTGAGAGAATCAGTTCAGCGCCTGCCGCAACATCGCCGAAATGTTTAATGCGCGCGCTCGCAAGCCCGTTGCCGCGCACAAAGCCATGCTGCGGCGCTCTCGGCCAGCCTGCTTCAATCGTTAATTGGCGCACGCCTCTGCGCAGATTGAAAAGCGTGCCGATCATCGTCGCCGCGCCGATGCTGAATTGATGCGTCTCTTCTCTTTCAATTGTCAGAACGCGTCCGGCGTGCGTGGCTTCGTCAGCGAGTCGTTGAAACATTTCGATAAGCCATTCGATGCCTGCCTCGCGCAACGTATCGTTTGCCGCGCGAAGCTGCAAAAAATCCACAACCTCGCCGCGCCCGTGCTGTTCCGCGCGCCGCTTCGCTTCGCTTAAAACTTGCTGCCAGCTTTCTTCAAACTCGCTCACATTGTTCATGCTCCACTGTTTCTATCCATTCCGAAGACTCGCACGCGCGCGCAACCGAATGTTATCATGGCTCATCCCACGAACGCTCGAATCAGCATTCACGCGAAGGTCAAGCTGTGCAAATTAAATTATTGAAATATCTGATACATAAAACTTTTTGCGGTGTAGCGCCGCGCGCCGCAAGTCTCATCATTGTGCTCTCGATAATTTGCAGCTTGACGCTTGCGACGAACGCACAACAACGCCGCCGTCGTTCCGCCGATAAAAAGAACGCCGACGCTGCATCCGTGCCAAACGCTACGCCGGACAAGGCCGACGCCGCAGCCGCGCCCGATAGAGCGACTCCCGACAAGGCCGCGCCCACCACAAATTCTGTAAATTCTTCGACGCCCGCAGCAGACTCTTCGACGCCAAGCGCCACTCGCGCCGCGACACCCGACGATGCCCCGAAAACAGAGTTGGATGAGATTATCCAACTGCCGCCGCAGGAGCGCGTTGATCGCTTGCGTGCGTTCATCAAAACACAGGCGGATGCTTCACTGAAGTTGCGCGCAAGGGAATTGCTCGTGAGCGCGAGGGCGGCTCTGGGCGATGAGAAATTGAAGGCGGGCGATGCGCGCGGCGGCAGAGAAGAATTTCAGCGCGCGGTTGAAGAAGCTCCGGCGGAAATGTCCGATAGGCTTTACGCCGAAGTCGTTTCGCGTTTGCCGCTCAATCTTTTTCTGCGCAACGAACAAGCAGCGGCGCTCTCGCTCGCGCGCGTGATTGAAAAGAAGGTAAAGGACGATCCGAAGCGCTTGCTGCTGCTCGCCGGATTTTACCTCAGCATCGAACAGTCGGACGAAGCGGCGCGCGTCAGCGAACTCGCCGTCAAACTTGCGCCCGACAATCCGGCGGCGCATCGCGCGCTCGGCGCGTCACGCCAGATAGCGCTTAATCTGGATGATGCCGCGACAGAGTATGCGCGCGCGCTCGAACTCGATGCGAAATCGCAGCCCGCGCGCCGCAGCCTCGCGGATTTACGTCGCGCCGCCAACAAGCCCGAAGAAGCTTTGGCGCTTTACCGCGAAGTTTTGCAGAGCGATCCGGCGGACAAATCAGCGCGCGCCGGAATGGTGCTCGCGCTTTTCGATTCAGGTAAAAAAGACGACGCTGAACGTGAACTTGCGGCGGCGCTCAAAGACGAGCCGCGCAATTTGCCGCTCCTTGTCGGCGCGGCTTATTGGTACGCGGCGCATGAGGACGGCGCACGCGCTTTTGATCTTGCGACGCGCGCCGTTGGGATTGAGCCGCGCTATACATGGGCGCAGATTGCTTTCGCTCGCGCGCTCATTTTGCAAAAGCAGCCGCTCGCCGCCGAGCAAGCCTTGCGTGCCGCGCGAAGCTTCGGAAATTTCCCCACCCTCGATTACGAATTAGCGAGCGCGCTCGCCGCCGCTGGCCTTTACGAAGAGGCCGCCGCGCAACTTAAAAATTCTTTCACGCTACGCGGCGATAATAAGCTCGAAACAAAACTCGCGGGACGCGTGCCCGCCCGCGCCGCAAGCTTTACGGAACTGCTTGCGCCCGAACGCCGTGCAAGTATTTTTGCATTCACGGCTGCCGACTCTGAAGCAGGCGCGCGCATGTTGAAAGCCTTGCTCGCCTTCAACACAACGCTCGGCACGTTCGGTGGAAAGCAAACAATCGACGCCGCCGCAGCCGCGCAAGCCGCGCAGGAATTTGCGGCGGGCGAAGATTCCATGCGCGCCTTTCGACAGCTTTACGCGGCGACGCGTCTTCTGCAAAACTCGCTCGCGCCGCAGCTTGCTTTGGATTTGACGAACGCCGCGACAACCGGCGTTGAAGCCGCGCTCGATGCGCCCACAGCCGCCGTCGCCCTGCTTGCGGACGAGATTGCAGGGGTGCGTGCAGAGGCAATCGCTGCAGGCACTGCGCCGCCTTTTCCGGTCACGGATCGCAGCACGCTTTCAAATATCCTGCGCGGGCGCATAGAGGATACGGCAGGCCGTGCGCTTCTTAATCAAAATAAACCTGCCGACGCCGTTGCTCGTCTGCGGCGCGCCATCAGCGTGCTGCCGGAAAACTCCGTGTGGTGGCGCAGTGCTTTCTGGCATTTGGGCAGCGCGCTCGAGCAAACAGGGAATCCGGCGGATGCGCTCGCGGCTTACTTGAAAAGCTACAAAAACGGCTCGCCCGATATTCTGCGCCGCGCCGTTCTCGAAGCGCTTTATCGCAAAGTAAAAGGCTCGCTCGAAGGCCTTGATGCGCAACTCGGCGGCGCGGCGCCATTCGTCGAAGCATCGGGCGCAAACGTTTCACCCGCCGACAATCAAACATCACAACCATCGCCTGCAAGCGAAAGCGCGACGGAACGTAAGCCCGACAATCCCAACGCGCCGAAGCGCCGCAAACGACCCGCGCCGACGCCCTAAAAGCTTCGTGCATATCTTTGTGCAAATAGCGACTTAAATACTGTTTGCCCGAAGCCTGTCAACAGCCAACGGGCAGCCCGCCTCGAACATCCAAAAACTGATTGCGCGTTATAGCAAGGCGGTTCATGTTTATTGCTCATATCGTCGGATTCTGACGTTTGGCTTTGCGGTGATTAAAGCTTTTCGAGAAGCTGCTTATTCTTTCAATGAGCGCATTTGCCGGATGATTGACCGGCTTTTGACAGGCAACTAGACTTTCCCATCGATTCAAGGTTATGACTAAAAATACTTTTCCCTGCCGCACCGTAAACCACAATGTGGCACGCGTATTCGCCGCCGCGTTCGCGCTTTTTTGCGTCCTTTTTGCTGCTGCCGGTAATTTATCGGCGCAGCAGAAACAGGCGGTTGCGGGACGCGCCCGCTACGATGTCACGAACTATCGCATCGAAGCGCAGTTGCAGCCCGCAGAGCATTTTCTGCGCGCAATAGGCGACGTGACTCTAACGCCGCAGGACGCGACGCGCTCAATCGTGTTTGAACTAAACGGCTCGCTTAAAGTCGATGGCATTGAGCGCAACGGCAAGCAGTTGACGAATTTTGTGCAGGACGCGGCGGGCGCGGACGCGACTTTGGGGCCGAACGTGCGCGTTGACTTGGGCGAAGTCGTTCCGGCAAATCAGCCCATCACGTTGCGTTTTCGCTGGAGCGGCGCGCTTGTTTCCGCAGAAGGCGGCCCGCTTGCGACGAAGCGTTTGGCTTATGTCGGTACGGAAGGTTCGTATCTGATGTATGCCGCGCGCTGGTTTCCGTTTCATGATTACGCGGCGGATCGCGCGACTTCCGACATCACCATCATCGCGCCTTCGGGAACCGTCGTCGCAGGATCGAGCGATCAACCCGCATCCGTGCAGCAGGGCAGCGGCGGTACTGTTCGTTATCGCTTTGTGACGCGCCAGCCCGCGCTCGTCGGCAACATCGCGGCAGGCAATTACATTGTCAAAAGCTTGCGCATCGGCGGCTATGAAATGCAGTTTTATCTCAAGCCGGGCAGCGAGAATTTAACGAATCGTTACGGCGAAATCGTCGGCAACGCGCTTCAGGCTTACACGCAAAATTACGGCGCGCCCGCCTTCGGTTCGCGCTACGTCATCGCGCAAATCGACGATGAAAGCCTTGACGCTTATGCCGGGACGGGCATGGAATTTCTCGCCGCGAAATTGTTTGACCAATCGCGCGCCGTGCCGCAGGAACGCCTGCAGCGCGAAGTCGCATATCAATGGTGGGGGCAAACCGTCGGCCTCAAATCCTTTGACGATGCGTGGCTTTCTTTGGGACTTGCGGAGTGGAGCGCGTTCGCCTTGCGCGAAGCGACGCTTACCGGCAGCGCGCTCGACGGAGCACAACGCGAAGAATTAGAGCGCGCCTTGAGCTTCGAGCAAACGGCTTCGATTGCACGCGCGCCCGGAGCGCTCGACGATCAGTCTGCCGCATTTCAATCCATTGTTTTTTACAAAGGCGCAATGGTCTTTCGTATACTGCGCGATGCTATCGGCAAGGAAAAGTTCAATACATTGTTGCGCACCTTTCTCGAACAATATCGCGGCAAGAATGCTTCGATTGATAATTTCGAGCGATTGAGTTCACAGGTTGCGGGCGAAAGTCTCCGATACTTTTTCGCGCAGTGGGTCGAAGGCACGGGCGTCCCGGAATTCACCACCGACTACCAGATTATACGCACGCGCGCGGGCAAGTTTCACGCGCGCGGAACGATCAAACAAAACTATGAAACACTGCGCTTGCCCGTCGAAGTAATGCTGCGCGCAGAGGGCGACGCGAACAATCAAACAACCGTCGTGAGGCTCGAAGGCAAAAGCGAGGACTTCGATTTTGAAACCAACGGACAGCCGCTCGAAGTCATCGTTGACCCGAACAATAAACTACTGCATCTCTCGGACGATCTGCGCGTCTCGATTGCGGCGCGGCGCGGCATAGATTTTTTCCGCGAAGGGCAGTACAGCGAAGCGCAGCAGCAATTTGAAGCCGCGCTCAAGCTCGACAAATCGAATTCGTGGGTTTACTACAACCTCGGCTTGCTTTATCTGGAACAAAGGAATTATCAACTCGCGCTCGACAATTTTCAGGCCGCGCTCGACGGCAACCTCAAGCCCGCGTGGATAGACGCATGGGCGCGCATCAAACGCGGCAACGCCTACGACGCCAAAGGTGATCGCACACGCGCCGTCGCCGAATACAACAAGGCCGTCCAAAGCGGCATCTCTTATGACAACGCGCAGGCGACCGCCAAGCAATTTCTCGCGACGCCCTACGATCCGAAAGCGACGCAGGCACAACAGGGCAGTCAATAACGGCAGGCTCTAACAACTCAGTCGAACGCTAAAACGATAAAAGGCGCAGCCGGATTAGCTGCGCCTTTTGCGTTGCACCTTCGGTTTTGAAATTAAGCGTGCGGCACGGCGACGACTGTGATGCGGTGCTTCTCCGCGAGCCGTAACATTTCGTCGCGGTCAAACATCAATGTCTTGCCCGCTGTGATGCAGAGGCACGTCGCTCCCGCTTCGATCATGCTGTCTATCGTCGGCACGCCCACCACCGGCACATCAAAGCGCATATCCTGATTCGGCTTGGCAACCTTAACGA
>JBPCOJ010000072.1:0-41060 GCA_051000345.1 Pyrinomonadaceae bacterium
CATTCGGCGCAACCTTTTCGATGTCAGGCTCGGCGGGGCTGATGCGTATGCAGGCCGCAAAATGATTGGGCTTTATCTCCGCCAGCGGCGGCACAATTTCCTTGCAGGCCGCAATCGCATACGGGCAGCGCGTGTGAAAACGACAGCCCGGCGGCGGATTAATCGGCGACGGCACATCGCCTTCGAGCACAATGCGCTTGCGCGTCGCCTCAATGCGCGGGTCTGGCACGGGGACGGCGGAAATAAGCGCCTTTGTGTAAGGCATCAAAGGCTCATCGTAAATCGTTTTCGCGTCGGCGATTTCCACTAATTTGCCCAGATACATCACAGCCACGCGGTCAGAAACGTGACGAACGGCGCGCAAATCGTGCGTGATGAAAAGATATGTGAGCTTCTTTTCTTGTTGCAGACGTTCCATCAAATTCATTATCTGCGCTTGAATGGAAACATCCAACGCCGAGATCGGCTCGTCTGCGACGATGAAATCAGGATCGACGGCGAGGGCGCGCGCGATGCCGATGCGCTGGCGCTGTCCGCCGGAAAATTCATGCGGATAACGCTTGATGAAACGCTTGTTGAGGCCGACGGTTTCCATTAATTCCTGCACGCGCACATCCACGTCGCGCCCGCGCGCCAGATTAAAAGTTCCGATTGGCTCGCTGATGATTTGCCCGACGGTCATGCGCGGGTTCAAGGACGCATACGGGTCTTGAAAGATCATCTGCAAATGCTTGCGCTCGTCGCGCATCGCGCGTTTCGACAAATGCGCTAAATCGCGCCCGCGAAACAATACTTGCCCGCTCGTCGGTTCGGTCAGGCGCAGGAGTGCGCGCCCGAGAGTAGATTTGCCGCAGCCGGATTCGCCGACAAGCCCGAGCGTCTCGCCCGGATAAATATCAATCGTCACGCCGTCAACAGCTTTCACGACGCGCGGCACTTTGCTTCCGCCCGAAAGCTTGTCCCAGACCGAGCCGCCGCCGAGATTGAAATGAACCTTCAGATCGCGTATCGCAATCAACGGTTCGCGGCCATGCCCGCTCTCAAGCGGCGGCGGCATCACTTCGGCGGTGCTGTTAAGGGGTTCGGTGCTCATCAAATTATTCAACTCTGAATATGTTACCGTCAAATGTTTTGTGTTTGCACTTACGGTAGATCGAGTAATTGTTCTTCACTGTTACTGCCCTGTGACTGTACACCTTTTTCGCGGCATGACGCGCCGTAAACTTCTTCCGCAAAGTGACAGAGCGAATGATGATCCGGCGTGAGTTCGACAAACGGCGGAAACTCTTTGCGGCAAATGTCTTCGGCGCGTTCGCAGCGCGGCGCAAACGGGCAGCCTTGCGGGAGATGCGCGACATCCGGCGGCAAGCCCGGTATCTGGTAAAGCGCGCCCTGCTCCGACGTCGGATCAGGCACGGAGCGCAGTAGTCCCTTCGTGTATGGATTGCCCGGACAATCGAACAATTCGCTTGTGCGCGCCTGCTCGAAAACCTTTCCGGCGTACATCACTATGATGTGATCGGTCATGCCCGCGACAACGCCCAGATCGTGCGTGATGAGAATAATGCTTGTTCCCGTTTTTTGTTTGAGCGTCTTGATGAGTTCGAGAATTTGCGCTTGAATCGTCACGTCGAGCGCCGTCGTCGGTTCATCTGCAATCAGCAATTCCGGCTCGCATGAAAGCGCCATTGCGATCATCACGCGCTGCCGCATTCCACCGGAAAATTCATGCGGGTAGGAATCGACGCGCGAACGGGCATCTGGAATGCCGACAATTTCGAGCATCTTGACGGCGTGCTCGTAAGCTTCGTTTTTCGTGTGGCCTAAATGCAGTTGTGTGAGTTCCATCAACTGCCGGGAGATTCGCATAAACGGATTAAGCGATGTCATCGGGTCTTGAAAGATCATCGCAATTCGTTTGCCGCGAATCTTCCTGACTTCGTCCGGCGGCAACGCCAGCATGTCCTGCCCGTCGAAGATCACTTCGCCCGCGACGATGCGTCCCGGCGGGCTTGGTATCAAACGTATGATCGAAAGATTCGTGACGGATTTTCCCGAACCGCTTTCGCCGACGATGCCAAGCGTTTCGCCGCGCAGTAAATCGAAGCTGATGCCGTCAACGGCCTTCACCGTGCCGTCTTCAGTCGAGAAATACGTGCATAAATTTTCGACGGAAAGAATTGGTTCGCGCTTGCTCGTCATAGATATTTTTTGATTGCCGATTTTAGATTTGCGATTGGATAAGAATTCAAATTTCAATAACAACCGGCTGCTGCTTTTCAATCGCAAATCGGCAATCCCAAATCGAAAATGTTCATACCTTTCGCATCTGCGGATCGAGCGCGTCGCGCAACCCGTCGCCGAGAAAGTTTAACGAGAAAAGCGTTAGCGCCATCGTCACGCCGGGGAAAATTAATTGCCAAGGAAAGATCGCAATGTTGTTGACGCCTTCGGACGAAAGGCTTCCCCAAGATGCGAGCGGCGCTTGCACGCCGAGGCCGAGAAACGAAAGAAAAGCTTCCTGCAACATCACGGAAGGAATCGTCAAGGTCGCATACACGATCACAGGGCCGAGCGTGTTCGGCACTAAATGCCGGAAAATAATTTTCGAGTTGGAAACGCCCGTCGCGCGCGCCGCCATCACGAATTCCTGATTCTTGAGCGAGATTACCTGCCCGCGCACAATGCGCGCCATCGTCAGCCAAGACACCGCGCCGAGCGCCACGAAAAGCAGCGTCAATTGTCCGAGCGCAGATTTATTGCCGAACATCGCCAGCAGCACGATCACGATCATCATGTACGGCAACGCGTAAAGCACATCGACGACGCGCATCATCACGTTATCGACGCGCCCGCCGAGATAGCCGGATGTCGCGCCGAAACTGATGCCGATAATCAGCGAGACAAGTGTGGCGATGATTCCGACCATCAAAGAAATGCGCCCGCCCAGCAGCACGCGCGCCAGAATGTCGCGCCCCGAATCATCCGTCCCCATCGGATGCGTCCATGAAAAGGAACCGTCCGGCGCGGTGAACGGCGGAAACGCTTTGATGAGATTCGAGTCCTTCGGAATGTAATCGTAAGTGTAGCCGGTTGCGGCTTTGATGATCGGCGGCCCGGCGAGCGAGGCGACGATAATCAGCGCCACCACGACCATGCCGAAGACAGCCAATTTATTTTTGAGCAAGCGCCGCCATGCGTCCTTCCACAAAGATGATCCGGCGACAAAATCATGCGCGCCATATTCGTCAACGCGTATGTCGGCTTCGCCGACAGCTAGTTCCGGCGACGTGTGTATGATGTCGCCTTCGCGCGAATGAACGGCGGGCTGCGGCGTAGTGCCTAGATTAGTGAGCGCCGGTTCGGTTCCCTGCTCGATTCCTCGCTCGGCGTCGGTTGTGGCTCGTTCGTCTTTCATAAAAGTCAGTAACGAATGCGCGGGTCAATGTAAGCGTAGGCGATGTCAACCAGCAAATTGAAAAGCAGGATCGTGATTGAAACAAAGGCGACGATGCCGATGATGAGCGGCTCGTCACGATTCAAATTCGCGTTGATAAAATAGTTTCCCAAACCCGGCAAGGCGAAGATGCGTTCGACGACGACGGTTCCGGTAATCAAAAAGGCGAGCGCCGGGCCTGTGAATGAAACGACGGGCATCAATCCGCCGCGCAGAGTGTGCCGCAAAATCACAGCGCGCTCGCTCAAGCCTTTGGCTCTCGCCGTTCGCACGTAATCGGCGCGCAAGACTTCGAGCATTCCCGAACGCGTCAGCCGCGCGATGTAAGACATATAAATCGCCGACAGAGTAATAACCGGCATCACTAGATTCCAACTCGGAAAACCACCCCAGCGCGACGGCGGCAGCCAAAAAAGAGTGAGCGAAAAAACGAGCACGAGCAGCGGGCCGAGCACAAAGTTCGGCACAGAGATGCCGAGCATCGCAAACGCCATCGAAGCGTAATCAAGTCGTGAGTTTTGCTTTAGAGCGGCAAACGTGCCAGCCGTGATGCCGACAATCAGCGCGAGCAAATAGGCGAGCAGTCCGAGCGTCGCGGAGACGGGCAAGGTGCGCGCCAAAATGCCGTTGACGGATTGCCCTTCGTATTTTAAGGATGTGCCGAAATCTCCGCGCAAGGTGTTGCCGATAACCTTGCCGTACTGCACATACCAAGGCTTGTTCAAGCCGTACTTTTCGCGCAGATTTTTTTCAACGGCGGGCGGAATCTTTTTTTCGCCGGTGTAGAAATTTCCCGGCGCGAGACGGATTAAGCCCCACGTCAAGGTAACGACGATGAGCACCATCGGAATCGTAACAATCAATCTGCGAACGATAAATGAGAACATCTCGCGCGTCTCTCTGTCTTTTCTTTATTCGGACATATCGGGCATTCCCTGATCCCACTTCGCAGGGTCGTGCTCGATGTAAACGAACTTCCACGCGTGCAGCGTCATCGGGTTCGGGTACAAGCCCTTCACGTAAGGCTTCTTCATCCAGCTTGTCGCAGGAATATCGAGCGGAATCACGGGCTGCGCATCCAGCATGTATTTTTCGGCCTTCGCCAGAATCTCATAGCGCTTCTGCTTGTCGAGCGTGCGGTTCGCTTCATCGAGCATCGCCGCATATTTCGCGTCCCACCAGCCTGTTCCGTTATCGCCCTTCGGCGTGTAAAACAGACTCAGGAATGTGTACGGGTCCATGTAATCCGCAGACCATGCGCCGCGCGCGAAACCTTTATAATCGAGGTTGGAGCGTTGCACCAGAAATGTTTTGAACTCCATGTTCTTAATCGTCACGGTGATGCCCAAGTTCTGCTTCCACTGCGCCTGCACAAATTCCGCGATGGCTTTGTTATTGCTGGTCGTGTTGTAGGTTATTTCAACTTGATTGACCGGAAACTTTTTCGGATCGGCGTAGCCTGCTTCGGCTAAAAGCTGTTTGGCGCGCGCAGGATTGTACTCGTCGCCCGTCACGCGCGGATAGCCCGGAAAAATTCCTTCCGGCACAAACGAGGTCGTAGGCTTCGTCACCTTGCGCCACTTTGCGAAAGCGACTTTATCAATCGCCATATTAAAAGCCTTGCGCACACGCACGTCGTTCATCGGCGCTTTCGTCGTGTTAATCAAATAGTAATCGTTGGCCGCTTCCGGCGCGTCCATGTAATCCTTCAATTGGCGAATGTAATCGAGCCACGCAGTCGGAACCGTATGATTGAGAAATGCATCGACTTCGCCAGCCTTGTAAAGGCTCATAATCGCCGAATTATCCTCGACCGGATAAAAGCTGATTTGATCCAGATGCACGTTTGCCGCATCCCAATACATTGGGTCGCGCTCGACGACGATTTCATCGTATGGCTTCCACGCCTTCATTTTGAAGGGGCCGCAAGTGACGATATTGCCGGGCTGCGTCCACTTCGCGTCACCGTATTTCTCGATTGCCTTGCGCGGCACGAGGCGAAAAAGTTGATGCCCCGTCAGTCCGAGAAAAAACGGCGCGGATTGCACGAGCGAAATACGGTAGGTGTAATCGTCAACGGCTTCGACGCCCATATCTTCGGCCTTGACCGGCACGAATTCCTTGCCCGCGAGCGCCGCCTTTAATTTCGGATTCTTGTCGGCAAGTTTCGCGCGCCCCTTTTCATCGCCGGGCAAAGCGAGCCGCGCCGGAGCGTGCATTAATTGATGAAAAGCCGTGTCTGCCGCAAGGTCTTTCGTGGTTGGCGGATATTCCGAAGCTTCGGTTGCGGGCGGAACCGGTGTTGCCGTCGTCGAAGCTGAAGCGGCATCGGCAATCGCGTAATCCTTTTCGAGCAGGAATTCGTTTGTGCGCGGATCACGCACGAAGACATCTCCTTCATTATAAGCCTGCGCGTTTTTTATGTAATAAGCGAGGTAAGCGCTGCGCGAGGCGAGTTCAGGCGAGAGCGCGCGGCGCATCGAATAAACGAAGTCCTGCGCCGTAATCGGATCGCCGTTTGACCAGCGCGCATTATGACGCAAATGAAAAACGAACTCGGACGAATCGTTGTTGACATCCCAGCGCTCGGCAATCGCAGGAATCGGCTGCATGTTCTTCGGATCGTAGTCCGTCAGTCCCTCGAAGATCGCCATGTAGATACGCGCTTCGGGCTGCCCGCTGCTTATTTGCGGATCGAGGGATTCCGGCTCGGAACCCGTGACATAGCGCAAAACTTGTCCGGCGGGCGGCGTAGTTTTGCCGAAGTACAAACCGTTCTTCGCCGATGCGCTACAACCCGCGAGCGTAACGGCAACAAGCACTAGCGCAAGGCCGAGTCCCCATCTTTGCCGGAATTGCTTCGACATACTTTTTACCTTACTTCCTTCTTGCGCGCTGGCGCGTTCGCTGAATTCGCGCGCGGCGTTCCGTCGCATATTCGACGCTTGTTTGAATTGATATAAACCTGTCGGAGTTGAAGATTGTTCGCTGCCGCAAATCATTTGCCGCCCGCTATCAGGGGAGAACACAGGCGTTAAAGTTCAACGCGCGCGTGCTGCCCAAGTTATCACGCGCCCGCTTCTTTGAGCAAGATACTTTTTCTTCGGATGCACACACGTTCAAAAGGTTTCCCGTAAACATCCGCAACATCCGCGCGGGGTGGGTTAATTGTTTGTCGTGACAATGCTCGCGTCGGGATTTTGCGGCATTCGCCAGTCGGCATCGATTCGCACGCGTTTCAACGAAGGCGCGTCCAATAGATTCGCGTCAAAACCGTTCACGTAAGGCTTGACTAGCGCGTAAGACGAAGCGAAGTACAAAGGAATGGCGGGCATCTGCCGCAACGCCTGTGATTCCGTGGTGACATCTCGAACGGGGACGTTGGCAGAAAGTGTTTCTTTATTTTTCGGCGCGCCGTCCGAATTGTTTTTCAGCGAGGCGTTTGGCGCTATCGTTTCCGGCTCGAATATCGAGCGCAAATTCTCCACTTCGTCCGGCGTTTGCATGACGATGCCGCGCCGCGCGATGTCGTAATCGCCCGCGACGAGCGCCGCTTCGTAGGCGTCCCAATCCTTGACGATTATCTCCGTCGTGATGCCGAGCGCGCTTTGCCACATTGCTGCGACGGCCTGCGCGACAAGACGCTGCTGGTCGTTGCGATTAATCAGCAAACGTATCGCAGGAAATCCTTTGCCCTGCGGAAAGCCTGCATCGGCGAAAAGTCGGCGGGCGCGCGGCGTGTCGTATTCGAGCAGCGCGGGCGAATCTTCGTTTGTTTTTGTTTCGCTGGAAAGCTGCGCCGGAAGAAATTTGTTGGCAGGCTCGGTTGCACCGTTCATTTCATCTTCACACAAACGCTCGCGGTCAATCGCCAGCGCCAACGCCTGCCGCACGCGCGCGTCATCGAAGGGCGGCTTCGCTGTGTTGATTTTATAAAAGGTGAGCGCGCCGTAAGTCGCGCGGCGGAAATCCTTGTAGGGCGCAAGCATCTTGAGCGCAAGCGGCTCGAAGCCTGCGTTCGTCACCGCGTCCACTTCGCCCGCGCGGTAAGCGGAAAGCGCAGACTCCGCATTCGTGTTTGCCACAAAACGCACGCGCTGTAATTTGACTTCCGTCGCATCCCAATAATTGGGCGCGCGTTCCAGCACAACGTTGTCCGTCGAAAGCGATGCAAGGTGAAACGCGCCGTTTGTGATGAGCGTCGGCGGCGAGGTTCTCTTCCCGGCTGTTTGTGGTTCTATTGTTTGTGATTCAGCGGCGACAGTGGTTTCGTCATGGACAGGATAAAAAACAGGATGCGCGACAAGCGCCGGAAAGTTTGCATCGGGGCGCAGCAGCCGCACGCGCAGCACGTTCTGATTTACGGCTTCCACGCCGAAACCCGATTCGACAGAGCGCTGCTTTGATTTTAGTTTGCGCGTCTCCAACGCTCCGGCAGTCTGCGCTTGATTATTCGCGGCGTTCGACATGTCGCTTTGTTTCGCATCGAGGGCGGATCGGCGCGTGTTGACCGAAGCAATACGTGTGGAATGAATGCCGACGATGTTTTCGAGAAGATTGCTGTGCGGCGCTTGATCGCCGAAGGCTGCGGCGCGGCGCCACGAACGCGCGAAATCCTGCGCCGTCACCGGATCATCATTCGACCAACGCCCGTTCGCGCGCAGATAAAACGTCCACACGCGATAATCATCCGACGATTCCCAGCGCTGCGCCGCGCCGGGCAGCACCGCCAGACTACGCGAATCGTAAGTCGTTAAGCCTTCGCACAAAGCGCGCACAGCATCCGTGTCCGGCGCGGCGGCAACAAGCGCCGGATCGAATTGCTGCGGCAGCCCGCCGTTGCTCCAGCGGAAATCTCCTGCTTCATGCGCTTTCACGCGCCCGTAATAAGTTTCGACATCGTTGCCGACAAACGCGCAGCCGCCGCCGAGCACAATCAGGCAGCACAAAACAGATGCGACAAAAACACCCGAACGACTGACGCGCGCTTTTTCGTAAAACGTGGCTTTGATTTTGAATCTCATCTATACAGAGCTATGGGAAGTCTCAACGCGAAAGCTTTGTTCCATCATTAGTCGAGCGTCGCTTCATCACTGATTAAAAGCCGTAGTCGGCGATAAACGTCTTCGGCTTGACGGCGCGCGCTCGCAAATCCTTCGGAAGTATCAATACGGTAATCGGCGAAACGCAGTTTTTCTTTTTGCGGCATTTGCGTATTGATTCGGCGCGTCGCTTCTTCCAGCGTAAAATTATTGCGCGCCATTAATCTTTCGAGTTGAAGTTCCGGGCGGCAATGTACCACGATCAATTTATCGAAGCGCTTGTAGCCGCCGGATTCGATCATCAATGCTGCGTCAATTACCGCGATTTCGTCGGGATACTTCTCTTCCCAATCATTTAGTTGTTTATCCTGTGCCGCGATGATGAACGGATGCAGCGTCGCATTCAACAACGCGCGCTTGCCTTCGTCCGCAAAGACGATTGCGCCGAGCCGCGCGCGATCAAGCTCTCCGTCTTCCCGCAATACTTCTTCGCCGAAGGCCTCGACTACCGCGCCGAGTCCCGCAGTTTTCCTTCGCACGACTTCACGCGCTGTTTGATCCGCGTCCAAGACATGACACCCCGACTCTGCGAGCACCTTTGCCACAAAAGACTTGCCGACGCCGATTGATCCAGTTAATCCGACACGAAGCATTTTTATTAACTTCAAATTTTTCTACAACCGATTCGTTTCAACTGCCTTGCAGATTTCATTTTATGTTCGTTAGTAATTCTTGTCATTCTACTTTGCCATATAAAGATAGGCACGAAAAAGAGTATCCGCGCATTGTGCTTTTGAAATGCACAACGCGCGGATACTCTTTTCGCATAGCCATCTACAAACTACGCGATGTGAATTACTTTATTGATTGCACCAAGAGGTGACCATCGATTTCAGGTTATCGACGGTTTGCGGAAGCCCTGCAAAGTTCCATTCGATTGAGTTGCGCCGCATTCCTACGATGACCGGTGTGCCTTGCAGACCGAGCGCGGCGGCGGCGCTGTCCGTCGGGTCTGCGTAAATGGAACTTTCAGGAATCCAAGACATTTTTTTCGCCAAACGTTTGGCATCGTCAACGCTTCCGCCGACCACAACAACGATTTTTCC
This sequence comes from Pyrinomonadaceae bacterium, assembly GCA_051000345.1. Classification (GTDB taxonomy): domain Bacteria; phylum Acidobacteriota; class Blastocatellia; order Pyrinomonadales; family Pyrinomonadaceae; genus JBHENC01. Next base: position 9,606 of record JBPCOJ010000072.1, read on the forward strand.
AGCTAATTGATCGACGCGCGGCTTGCCCTTTCCGAACACTCTTTCGCCGACGGCTGCCGAAGGGTCTGGCCTGTTCTTCGTTTGCAGCGACGAGGCACTACAGGCTGGCTTTAGAAGATAGGTCGAACGACAAGAGTGGATTCAACAAAACTCAAAGGCTATGACAGCTATGCCGTTTTTGTTAGCCGCCTCGAACGAAAAAGCGGATGGTGTTGACAAACAACACCATCCGCTTTTATTGGCTATGCCGAAGGTCGGACTCGAACCGACATGATTTTCATCACACGCCCCTCAAACGTGCGCGTCTACCAATTTCGCCACTTCGGCTCAAATAACTAAAACTGTGTGGAAGGCTGTCGCCATTGAAGCTCTATCTACTTGTTCTGCGTAGGAGACGACTCGCTCTGCGGAGCAGAAGCGCCATTCGCGTTCGCAGATGGTGAAGCTGCTGTTGTCGGCGCAGAAGCGTCGGCGTTTGTTCCGGCGGGCGCATTAGCATTGCTGGTCGTCGTCGCGGGCGAAGCGTTGGCGGCGGCCGGTGATGCTTGCGGCGACGGCGACGGCGCAGCGTCGGCGGCCTGCGTTTCGAGCACAGAGCGCGTGCCGGTCAGTGCCGGTAACGAGAGCGTCAAGGCGATCAGCATAAAAGCTATTGCCGCGCCGATAGTAATCTTGGCGAGCAGCGTCGCCGTGCCGCGCGGCCCGAAAGCAGTGCTTGAAACACTGCTGGCAAAAAGCGCGCCCGCATCCGCCTTGCCCGGCTGCAACAACACCGCGACGACGAGCACGATGCACGATAAAATAAAAAGCCCGTATAAAACGTAAGATAGCAACAATGAACTGTCCTCTGTCTTCAGCGATTAAAATTTACGATCTGCGCGAAGCTTTCCGCTTGAAGACTCGCTCCGCCGACAAGCGCGCCGTCTATATCTTCTTCGTTCATTAAACCGGCGATGTTGTCCGGCTTGACCGAACCGCCGTAAAGAATGCGCAGCGACTGCGCTGCCCCTGTGCTGTGCCTCTGCGCGAAAACGCGCCGGATAAAAGCGTGCATCGCTTGCGCTTGTTCCGGCGTCGCTGTGCGGCCAGTGCCGATTGCCCAGACAGGCTCGTAAGCGATTATGATACGGGCGAGGTCTGTGGCTGTCAACCCGCCGAGTCCGCCCGCTAACTGCCCGCTGATAACAGGTTCGGCAGTGCCTGCTTCGCGTTGCTCTAAGGTTTCTCCGACGCACATAATGACCGTCAAATTCGCCAAAAGCGCCGCCTGCGTTTTGCGTTTGACGAATGAATCCGACTCGCAGTAATACAGCCTGCGCTCGGAATGGCCGACGATCACATACTTTGCTCCGACATCGCGCAGCATTGCCGCAGAGACTTCGCCCGTGTGCGCGCCTTCGCTTGCCTCCGTCGAACAATCCTGCCCGGCGATGCCGATGTTCGAGCCTTCCAAACGATCCGCGACGGTTTTCAGCGCCGTGAACACAGGCGCAATTACTACTTCGCAATGATTACTGTTCGCCACCAGCGGCTTCAAAGCAAGCGCCGTCTCGACGGACTCCGCAACCGTCTTGTACATCTTCCAATTTCCGGCGATAACAGGTTTACGCATAAAAACAGTTTTCAGTTTTGAGTTTTCAGTTTCCAGCGTTTAGTAGTCAGCGGAAAGGTCTCCGGCTGAAAACTGAGAACCGAAAACTGAAAACTATTTATCATTGAGCGCCGCGACGCCGGGCAGTTCGTCGCCCGCGAGGAATTCGAGTGTTGCGCCGCCGCCGGTGGAGATATGCGTGATTTTGTCTGCGACGCCCGCTTGCGTAATTGCCGCGACGGAATCTCCGCCGCCGACGATGACAGTTGCGCCGTGCTCTGCGGCATCTGCGACGGCGTGCGCGATGCCGATGGTTCCTTCATCGAAAGGCTTTTCTTCAAAGACTCCCATCGGGCCGTTCCATATAATCGTCTTCGCGCCCTGCAAAGCGTTCGTGAACAGCGCAATGGTTTCCGTGCCGATGTCCATTCCGGCGTGGCCTATATTAGTGAATTCTATCGGAATCGTTTTGGTGTAGATTTGCCCGTTTTTAACCGGCTCGTAACTATCGACGATTTGATGATCCGTCGGCAATAGCAGTTCGGTTCCCTGCGTCGTCGCGCGCTGCCTGATCTCGCGCGCCGTGTCGAGCTTATCGTTTTCGACAAGAGACTTTCCGATTGTAAAACCTTCTGCTTTCAGAAACGTGTAAGCCATCGCGCCGCCGATCAGGATTTTATCAACGCGGCGTTCGATCAAAGCATCAATGACGCCAATCTTATCGGAGACCTTCGCGCCGCCCAAGATTGCGACGAACGGATGCTCCGGGTTATGGACGACGCGTCCCAGATAATCGAGTTCCCTTTCCATCAACAAGCCCGCCGCCGCTTGCTTCACATACTTTGTGATGCCGACAGTCGAAGCGTGCGCGCGATGCGCCGTGCCGAATGCGTCATTCACATAAACATCGCACAGGCTCGCTAATTCTTTTGCAAACTCATCGTCGTTTTGTTCTTCTTCTTTGTGAAAGCGCAAGTTTTCAAGCAGCAGCACATCGCCGTCTTTGAGCGCCGCGACTTTCGTTTTCGCTTCATCGCCAATGCAATCATCTGCGAACGCGACAGGCTTGCCAACCAACTGCGAAAGATGCTCGGCGATTGGGCGCAGGCTGTACTTCTCGACGCGCTCGCCTTTCGGTCTGCCCAGATGCGACGCGAGAATTACACGCGCGCCGTGCTCCGTCGCGTATCGAATCGTCGGCAAAGCACCCTGTATGCGCGAGTCATCTTCGACCATGCCGTTCTTCAAAGGCACATTGAAATCAACGCGTATAAAAACGCGCTGTCCCTTTAAGTCAAGTTCTCTGATTGAAAGCTTGTTCATAGCCAAACAATTTACAGTTTTTAAGTCAGACGTTAGGCTGTGTTGACATTTTGCTTTTTAATTGCCGCTAGCTTCAGCTAGTGGATAAGCAATACCAGTGGATATGGCTTTAGCCGAATCTATTATAAAAGCGAGTCTTCCGGCCTGCTTTAGCTAAAGCTGATAAGGATAATCATTCAAATTTAATTTGGCTAAAGCCACAACTCTTAGTTTATCTGTTCCACTAGCTGAAGCTAGTGGCAACTGATGAAATGTCAACACAACCTAATTCCTGAAAACTCTTAAAAACCTTTTTGCGCGATGTACTTTACTAGGTCGCGCACGCGGCACGAATAGCCCCATTCGTTGTCGTACCATGAAAGCACTTTGACGAGATTTTTGCCTGTGACTTTCGTGTACTCGGCATCGACGATGGACGAATTCGAGTTGCCGCGAAAATCAACAGAGACGAGCGGCTCCTCCGAATACGCGAGAATGCCGCGCAGTTCTTCGTTGGCAGCATTCTTCAAAGCCTTGTTGACTTCCTCCGTCGTCGTTTCTTTTTCCACTTCCATCACGACATCGACGAGCGAAACATTCGGCGTCGGCACGCGCACGCTGATGCCGTCGAACTTTCCCTTCAGTTCCGGCAACACAAGGGCGACGGCCTTTGCTGCGCCCGTCGAGGTAGGGATCATCGAAAGGGCGGCGGCGCGGGCGCGGCGCAAATCCTTGTGCGGCAAATCGAGTAGTTGCTGATCGTTCGTATACGAGTGAATCGTCGTCATCTGCGCCGAGCGTATGCCGAATTTTTCGTGCATTACTTTGGCGAGCGGGGCAAGGCAGTTCGTCGTGCAGGAAGCGTTCGAGACGACATGATGCGCCGCCGCGTCGTATTTCTCTTCGTTGACGCCGAGCACAATCGTGATGTCTTCGTTTTTGGCGGGCGCGCTGATAATCACTTTTTTGACTGTCCCGCGCAAATGTTTTTTCGCGTCTTCGGCATTCGTAAAATGCCCTGTCGATTCAATGACGATTTCCGCGCCGACGGCGTTCCAATCAATCGCCGACGGGTCTCTTTCAGAAAAGACGCGCAACTCTTTGCCGCTGACTTTGATGCCGTTCTCTGTTGCACTAATCTCTTCGTCGAGATTGCCGAGCACGGAATCGTATTTCAGCAGATGCGCGAGCGTTTTCGTGTCTGTCAGATCGTTGACGGCGACGAATTCTATTTCATTATCGCCGAGCGCCGTGCGAAAAACGTTGCGCCCGATGCGTCCGAATCCATTGATGCCGACTTTGACTGCCATGAGTTTTCGATTCCTCCAACGTTGCATTTATGGAAATGCCGCTTCCCATTTTCGGACATCATCCGCTCGATTCCTTCCGGCGCACACCATGTTTACGGGCGCGTTCCGCACAGCATCACAAGGGAATAAGCATTGCTAGTAAAAGAAGAGGCCAAGATAATGCGCGCCCGCCGCGACTGTCAAGGAAGATACAACTACTAAGGATGACAGAGAACTATCGAGAACCGTCAACGACTATCCGACGGCGCGCATGTTTTTGAAACCGAACGCCCACGCCTTTCGTAGTACGATGAAGAATGCAGGCGTGACATCGTTGATTTAGATTCTCGCGGCCTCAATTTTCCCAATAAAGAATTCATTTCCGCTAAGGAGCTTTTGGTTCGATGAAGATTCGCTTTATCCGTCGCAGCTTGCGTAATACGACGCTCTGCCTTGTGCTTTTCGGTTTGTGCGCGCCGACGGCAATTTTCGCGCAAACGCCGACCACGCAAACGCCCACGCCGACCACGCAAGTGCCGTCTACGCGCACGACGCCCAGCAATCCCGCGCAGCAGGATGCGACGCGCCCGCCCGTCAATCAACAGCGCCAGCCCGTACCCGAACCCGCGCGCCCGGTCACGCAAGACCCGACTGCCCCGCCCGGCACGCAGCGTTCTTCGCCGCAAGCCGCGCCCGGCACAAACGTCTCGCCGCAAACAACTCCGCAAACGCCCATCCCCGGCATCAGCGGGCAAACAACCGACCCTTCGATTAACACGACGCCGCCGCTCTCCCCTGCCACATCATCAAGCGACGTGTTGACGAACGGCGGACAGACGAATCCGACAGACCAGGCCTTGCGCGATCCTGCGTTTCCCAATCAGGCAGCGCGTCCCGTGCCGCCTATGCCGAATCTTACACGCCTCGGCATCAGCAGCGACCAGTCCATCGCTTTAACGCTGAACGAAGCGATTCGCCGCGCGCTCGAAAACAACAACGACATCGAAGTGGCGCGCACCAACGTGCGTTTCGCGGAAACATCCTTGCGCGCGTTGCAAGGCGTTTACGATCCCGTGTTCAGCATCTCTCCGCAAATCGACAATCGCGTGCAGCCGCAGGCCAATCGCTTCGCCGGTGCAGGTCAATCTGGCACCGTCTCGTTTACCAATTTGACGCTCAGCCCGACTGCCACCAAATTCTTTCAAACCGGCGGCGGGCGCTACGATGCCTTCTTTAACAACACGCGGCAAACGACTAACTCGACGGCCAACATTTTCAATCCGGTTTACTCCGCCAATCTCGGCGTGACCTTCACACAGCCGCTTTTGCGTGACCGCTCGATTGATAATAATCGCCGCGAGATACGCATTCAGCGCAAGCGTCTCGCACAATCCGATGCGGATTTCCGACGCCAGACAATCGAAGTCATCGCGCAAGTTCAGCGCTCGTATTGGGACTTGGTTTTTGCGCTTCGCAATCAACAGAATCTACTCAACAATCTGGGCTTGACGCGCGAGCAATTTCGTCAAACCGAAGCGCGTATTGCTGCCGGAGCATTGCCGCCTTTGGAGCGCGCCGAAGTGCAAACCGAACTCGCCAACCGCGAATCGGATTTGCTGCTCGCTTCGCAAAATGTTTCCATCGCCGAGAACAATATAAAACAGTTGATTCTGCGCGACCCGACATCCAACGAATGGACTTCGTCGCTGCTTCCGACAGACGAACCCGTGTTCGATTCCACCCCCGTTAATCTCAACGATGCGCTTGCGGAAGCGCGCGGCAATCGCCCGGAACTCTCGCGCCTGAAATTACAGCGCGACATCAACGACGTTGATTTGCAGTTTTTCAAAAACCAGACGCGCCCGCGCATAGACATTCAATCGACGCTTTCCACCACGGGACAGGCAGGCACGCCGACGGATTTTGTGACGAGCAGCGGAACGGGAACAGGTCAATCACTGCTTATTCCAACTGATGCGACGACGAGCGCCACAGCCTTTCTCTTGCAGCAGATCAACGCGACGCGTCAGGTTCTGAACAATCCTTTGCTTCCGCAAGTTCAATCGCCGACGATAGCCACGAGTGTAACGGGCAGCGCGCTGCCCTCGAATTTAATCGGCGGCTACGGGCAAACACTTGCTAATCTGGTCGGCTTCAAAACGCGCAACATCGTTGTCGGCGTGACGATTCAAATGCCGTTCCGCAACAAGACCGCGCTGGCGAATCTTGCGGGCGCACAGATTCAACGCACGCAGTTGGACGCGTCGATGCGCCAGCAAGAACAAATCATCGAAGTCGATGTACGCAACGCCGCGCAGAACGTCGAGACGGCGCGACGGCGCGTGCTTGCCGCCCGCGCCGCGCGTGAAAGCGCCGAAACACAGTTATCCGGCGAGCGTCGTCTTAATCAAGTCGGGCGCTCCACGACATTCTTTCTTTTCCAGCGCGAGAACCAATTAGCCAACGCGCGCTTTCTCGAAATTCGCGCCCAGACCGATTACAGCAAAGCGCTCGCAGATTTACAGCGCGCCACATCGACGACACTTCGCGCCAACAACGTAATCGTCGAAACGCCAACCGTGCCGTAAACAACCGGCAGCGGCTTTCGGCAAAGCTTTCGCGGGCGACGAACCTCTCACAACAGTTGACGGTTCGCCGCCCGCGCTTTTATGCTCACGCACGCCGAATATTTGTTGTTATGCGTCTGAGATAATTACTTCGCTGATTGTTGCGGGAAAAGAGGAAAAGTATAGATGTTTCATCTTCTGGTCAAGGATGGCAACTGGGCTCAGGGTAAAGATTCATTGCCCCGAGGGCGAGTGTTCGAGTACACGGATGATGCAATTATCAAACAGTTTGAATCAGATGGCACCTTAAACGCCGACCTCCTAATAAGCCTGCCAGCACTACTTGTTAGCGAGACGAATGGTAAAGGAGAGCCAAAGGCACGAGTTGGGAGTATTATTCGCGCGCAAGTTTTGGGGAACAAGGTGAATATTGAATACAGTTTCGATGAGGCTATACCACCAATAGCAAACTCTACCCTTGAGAAGCTTTCTACTGAACTAAATATTGAGTCGTTCGAGTTTTTCCGAACCCACTGGGCTATTAAGAATGTTGATTTATTTCAAATCCTTGTACGAAATCAAGTGGCAGCATTGCCCTCTCCAAAAGTTTTTAAGCTTGATAAAAATGAGGAAGTTGATAGTAATCTGCTCTCGGCAATGATGCCATTTGATCTTCGATTCAACGATGTCTATTCAACGATCAAGGCCGCTGCCAAAGAGTCTAATATGCAATGTCTAAGAGCAGATGATATATGGCAGAGTGATGCCATTATTCAAGATGTTGTCTCGCTAATAAATAAATCACGCATTATTGTTTGTGACTTTACTAACCGAAACGCAAATGTTTTCTACGAAGCTGGAATTGCACATACACTTGGTCGGGACGTGATTATGATAACTCAATTGGATTCCGATATACCCTTTGATCTGCGGCATCTCCGCTATATCCCCTATCTAAATAACGGTGAAGGGAGAGAGAAGCTTCGGGAACGCCTTCGACAGCGCATACAAACGCTGTTGGAGTCATCACCTTGAAATCATTAATCTCCGACGCCGACGCATAACAACGGCAGGCACCCGACCGCGAATAGTGCGGCTCTCATCCGTAAGGCTTGAATGGTTGATGCATTGAATGCGCGGCGGGTGATGCCGGGCGTTGTCGCGTATTCGTCATTTTGAAAATCACAGCCACCATCATCACCTTCAACGAAGCCGCGCATATTCGACAAGCGTGCGAAGCGGTGGCGTGGGCGGATGAAGTGCTCGTGGTGGATTCAGAATCGACGGATGAAACGCGAGAGATTGCGCGCGAGTGCGGGGCGCGCGTGATCGAAAGAGCGTGGCCGGGATTCGCCGCGCAAAAACAGTTCGCGGCGAACGAGGCGACGCATGAATGGATTTTCAGTCTGGATGCTGACGAGCGTGTTTCAGAAAACTTGCGCGCGTCAATCGAAGCTTTGCGTAAAAGGAACGCAGAGCAATTCGCGGACGGCTATCGCATCGCGCGAAAGTCCTTTTACATGAACCGCTGGATCGAGGGCGGCGATTGGTATCCGGATTATCAACTGCGCTTATACAAAAAAGCTCGCGGGCGTTGGGCGGGAGATTTCATTCACGAATCTGTGAAGATGGACGAAGCGGCACATGTTGAAAAACTCGCGGGCGATTTGCTGCATTACAGCATCGAGAGCGTGGCAGAGCATCATCGCATGATCGGCGAACGATACGCGCCGCTTGCCGCGCGGCAAATGTTAGAGAGCGGGCGGCGCGCTTCGTACCTAAAAATCGCAACCGCCGCGCCAGCCGCATTTCTACGAAGCTTTATTCTCAAAGGCGGCTTCCGCGACGGCCTCGCCGGTTACACCATCGCACGCTTTGCTGCGCATCATGTCTTTCTCAAATACTCTCTGCTTTGGGAATTGCAAAATCAGCGGCGCGACTAGGAAGAATAAGTTTCTACAAAGCAACATGAGCGATTTTTAAGCAACGCTCATACTCAATTACTCGCTGTTGCTTGCGCCCTCCAAACGCAATTCGGACGGCGGCAGAAATTGGCGCGGCGTCGGGCTTGCGACCACGCGCGGCATGGCCTGCGAGGTGACGACTTCTGTGAGAAGTTGATCTTCCATCTGCCTGTTATCGGCGATCTTGTTGCCCTGATCGAGGATGGCGAAGACGATTGTCCCCGCGTCCTGCGTGTAAACGATTCCGGCGAGGCTCGCCATGCCGCCGTCAACTTCCTGCGTCAGCGTTCCCGTCTTGCCGACCACCGCGCCTTCCAGACTCGTGCCGGATAATCTGCGGCGGAGCGTTCCCTTATCATCGCTTGCGACGGCCAGAATATCTTCCGGCTGCAATCCCTGCCGCTTCGCTTCATCGACGAGCGCGCGCACGACCGTTAAGAGTCCGTGCGGCGTCATGCGATTGTGCTCGCGCCCGCTTGTTCGCTCAATCGTCACATCGCTTGCCGGAAGCTTTAATTCGTTTATGAGAAACTGCTGCACGCCGCTCGCTCCGCCGACGAGCGCGCCGAGATGCTCCGCGATGAAATTGCTGGAGCGCGCGTTCATGTAAAGCAAAACGTCGCGCAGCGGATATGATTCCACAGTGAGCAGCGATTCATTGCCTGCGGCGGGCGCGTTTTCTATTCCGACGGGCGCGTTGCCCAAGCGCAAGGCTTTGCCCAGACGCGCGCCGGAATCCTGCGGCGAGTCGCTGAAATTAAAACAGAAATCCGGCGAAACGCTTATGCCGTCGCTAATGCGTTTGATGCCGCGCTCGCGCAGAGCCTTCGCAATCATCGCCGCACCCGCGTCGCCGAACGTCGGATCGTTTCCGTTGACGTAAAGACGCCCGCGCAAAATGCCCGTTTTATCGACTTCGCCTGTGGCAAACACGCGCGTCTTAAAGCGATATTCTGCGCCGAGTTTTTTGAGCGCGACGAGCGAAGTCGAAAGTTTAATGAGCGACGCCGGATTAAAGGCCATCTCCGCGTTGTGCGAAGCGAAAACTTTATTACCGTCGAAACTCTCGATCAGCACGCCGTGCGTTTCGGGTTGTTCACCGCGCGCGACGTACCATGCGGCAGCATCGAAAAGCGGCGCGCCGACTGAACGCTTGATGGCCGCACCGGAAACGGCTTCCGACGAAACCATCGAGCCGCCGATTACCGTCTCCGATTCGGAGTGCAGTTGCCCGACGAATGTGTGCGGCACAAAGCTCAAAGCCGCGATCAGTGCGATGCCGAGCGAGAGCAGCGCGTAGATTGGTTTACGAGAATTCAAACGTTGTCTCCAAACAATTAAAGTGTTTCGCAAATTGCGGCAAACGCCGTATGATGCGCAAGTAGTTGTGCGCGCGTCAAGCAGCACGCGCGCACTAACAGCGACATCGGACATCAAAACTCAACTTATGATTCAAACTTTTGCGCCCGATCCGACGCTCGGACTTCCGCCCTTTGCAACACCCATTTTCATCTTTGCCTTGGGCGCGATCATCGGCAGCTTTCTCAATGTCGTCATTCATCGACTGCCGCGCGAGGAATCAATCGTCTTTCCGAATTCGCGTTGCCCGTCGTGCTGCGCGAACATCAGTTTCTACGATAACATCCCCGTACTTAGTTACTTAATCTTGCGCGGGCGTTGCCGCAACTGTCGCGCGCCGATTTCCGCGCGCTATCCTGCCGTCGAAGCGCTGACAGGCTTGCTTTACGTCGCGGTCTTTCTGCATGACGGCCTAACAATGGCGCTTTCCTTCGATTTAGTGTTCGTGACGGCGCTCGTCGCGCTCGTTTTTATCGACGCGGAGTTTATGATCTTGCCGGACGCGATCACGTATCCGGGAATGCTCTTTGCCATTTTCGCGCGCCTTGCGGTTCCGTATCTGGCGAATCGCTCTGTCTTCGATGATCTGGATTCGCTCTCGAATGGCGCGCTCGCTGGTTGGCCTGTGTGGGCGGCATCACTCGCGGGCGCGTTGCTCGGAGCTTTGGCGGGCGGCGGGTCACTGTGGCTGATCGGTTGGCTATGGCAGCGCTTGCGCGGAGTCGAAGCGATGGGACTCGGTGACGTGAAAATGATGTTGATGGTCGGCGCTTATCTCGGCTGGCGTTTGACTGTGCTGACGATTTTTCTGGGCGTGCTGACCGGCTCGATTGCGGGCGTGACGTTGATGCTTCGACGCGGCACGCGGGACATGCAAATGCTTTTGCCGTTCGGCATTTTTCTAGGCATCGGCGCGATTATCTCATTGCTCTTCGGCGCAAGCATTATCAGTTGGTACGTCGCACAGTTCTGAATGAGATGTCAGACGTCAGATGCCGGATGTTAGTTTCGATGTCCGGTCAACATCTAACATCTAGCATCTGACATCTGAAGTTATGGCATCAGTTCGGAGTAACCGTTTGCAGTTGTGGCTGTGGCTGGCTGGCGCGTTGTTGTTGTTCGCCAACTTGCTTGCGCTCGCCATGTCCATCAACGCGCCCGTTTCTGCGACGGCGCGCGCGCCATTGCTGCTGGCTGTCTTCATCGTCACTATTCTATTCTGTTCGCTCGGAATCTTTTTGCTGCTCCGGCGACTCTTCCATCCGTATCGCAAACTCGTCGGCGTTGCAGAGCAGGCATCGCTCGCCACAGGGTCGAGCCGCACGCCGGATGAAGCGCAGTTTGTTTTAGAAACTTTTCAAACCGTCGTCGCGCAGCTTCAAACACAGCAGCAGGAACTCCAAAGATTGAACGCGCAGGCAAGCGCTCGCGCCGCGTCAGCCGAAAAATTCAGCGAGCGAATCGTCGCCAGCGTGCCGTCCGGCCTCATCGCCTTCGACGCGCGCGGCAAAACGACGGTCGTCAACGCTCCCGCGCGCCTCATACTCGAAGCAAACAAGGAAACACTCGGCGAACACTTTTCGGATTTTTTGCGCAACGCTCCGGAGCTTGCGGAAATGGTCAGACGCTGCCTCGCCACAGGCGAAGTGTATCGCCGCGAGGAAGTCGGCGCGACGGGAAAAGCGGGACGCGAACGGCGACTCGGAGCAACCGTCGCGCCCATCGAGTTAGCGCCCGAACGCGGCGCGCTGTGCTTGCTCACGGACATTACGGAAGTCACGCAACTGCGCGAGCAAATTGCGCTCAAGAAAAACCTCGCCAGCCTCGGCGAAATGTCCGCCGGACTCGCGCACGAATTCAAAAACGCGCTCGCCACGCTTCACGGCTACGCGCAGCTTCTGCAGCGCACGCATACAAACGAAAGCAACAAGGAGGCTGCCACCGCGATGCTTCAGGAAGTGCGCAACCTAGCCGAAATGGTCACGGCCTTTCTAAACTTCGCGCGCCCGCAAACGCTCGAACTCGCCGTTGTCTCCACACGCGAAATCATCTTAGACTGCGCCGCAGAATTGCAAACGCTCTTTGAAGAACGCCGCGTCACCTTCTCAATCGAAGGCGAATTCCCGGAAGCGCGCGCCGACGCCACACTGCTGCGTCAGGCGACGCTCAATCTTCTGCGCAACGCCGCCGAAGCTATCACGGAAGAAGAAACAAATCGCCGCGTCATCGTTCGCGGCTCACAGGGAACGGACGCGCACAACGTCAAGTACATCACAATCGAAATCGAAGACACGGGCGGCGGCATAGACCCTTTGAATATCGAGCGCATCTTTATTCCCTTCTTCACCACCAAACCACAAGGTCACGGCATCGGCCTCGCGCTCGCACACCGCGTCATCACAGACCACAACGGCACGCTCATTGCCGCCAACTCCGTAGAAAACACGGGCGCAATCTTCACCATCCGTTTGCCGCTTTGAATAAATCGTTAAAGTTTTTATTGAATACCGCGCGGAAAATATTCGCGCCAGCGTTTGTCAACAAGCTCTGCAATGTCAGGACGCACGACGAGTTCGGCAGGATAGCCCGGCTTCATACGCGCGTCGATGACGATGGGCGATTTGTAAACGAGGTGATGGCGATGGACTGTGAGGCTTGCCGCGTGAATGTCCGATGCAGGCTCAAAGCGCGTCCACGTCGCCCACAAAAAATTCGCCACGCTCTGTGCCACGCTCGCGTCGTCGTGCAGCACGATGAGCTGCCAATTCTTGAAAGCCTCATCCTGCGCCAGACGTGCAGCCTGTTCCGCGTCATCTGTGTATGCGGAGCCTTCGACGACAAGGCAACCGGCGCAGAAGACTGCGGCCTTTTTGATTCCATGCGGCAGCGTCCCGCGAAACTCGCGCGGCAGATCGCGCACGGCTTCGCCCAAGCCCATCAAAATCGCTTTGCTGCCTTCGTTGATTTTGCCACTCGTGTAGTCGAGCGTGTCCATTGAAACATTCGAGAGAATGAACAAATCCGTTTCCCAACGCACGCGCGCCAAAACGTGTTCGAGCAGCGAACGAAAGTCGCTCAAGTCCTGCGGCGTGTCCGTGAGAATCAGAAATTTGGTCAAGGAAAGCTGGCCTTCGCCTAAGATGCGAAAGGCGGAGACGAGCGCCTCTCTCGCGTAGCGTTCGCGCACCACAGCCGCGCACAAAGAGTGAAAGCCCGTTTCGCCATACGTCCACAGATCGCGCACGCCCGGCATCACGAGCGGAAAAACAGGCGACAATAGTTTCTGCAAATAATCGCCGATGTAAAAATCTTCCTGACGCGGCTTGCCGACCACCGTCGCCGGATAAATAGCATCGCGCCTGTGAAAAACGGCGTCCGCGTGAAAGACGGGATAATCATGTTGCAGCGAGTAGTAACCGTAATGATCGCCGAACGGCCCTTCGGCTCTGCGCTCATGCGGCGCAACTCGTCCGGCAATCGCAAACTCCGCTTCACTGACGAGCCTATGCCCGCCGTCGAGCGGACTCTTCGTCATACTTATTTTCTCGCCCGACAGCAACGACGCGAGCACGAGTTCCGGCACGTCTTCCGGCAGCGGCGCAATCGCCGAGAGGATCAAGGCGGGAGGGCCGCCCAAGAAAACCGTGACCGGCAAAGATCGATTCAACTGCTCGGCTTCCCTGTGATGAAAGCCACCACCCTTGTGTATCTGCCAGTGCATTCCCGTCGTCGCATCATCGAAACGCTGCACGCGGTACATACCGAGATTATGCTTGCCAGTCGCGGGATGCTCCGTGTAAACGAGCGGTAAAGTAACGAACGCGCCGCCGTCTTCCTGCCACGTCGTGAGGATCGGCAATTCATTCAAGCGTGCAGGCTGATCTGTCACTTCGAGCACGGGCGCGCGTCGGACTTTGCGCGTGCCGAGCTTCAAAGCTTCGAGGGCGAGCGAGCGGTGTTGCCAGAGCGCGGCGGGGCGCGGCGGCAAAATGGATTCGGCCAAATGCACGACTTCGCGCACAAGCTTTTCCGGCTTTGCGCCAAAGGCGAGTTCGATGCGTCTGGCGGTGCCGAAAAGATTTGTCACGACCGGATACGAACTGTTTTTAACGCGCTTGAAAAGCAGCGCCGCGCCGCCCTGCGCAATCACGCGGCGATGAATTTCCGCGAGTTCGAGATACGGATCGACCTCCGCATCGATTTCAATGAGATCGTTTTCGTGACGGAGAACTTGCAGGAATGAGCGAAGGTTGCGGTGCATAATTAAAAGTGCCGCGACAGTATAACGCGAGACACCTTAGAAATCAGCTTTACACTTTGTAGATGGCTATACAGGAATAACTATGTTTGTTGTCTGGCGCGGGCGCGTGGCTTTGTTGACGGGTGGCTGCGATTGGCGGCGTTCGATTTCGCGCGTGGCAAATTGCGCTGCGTCTGCAAGGCGCGGATCAGCGGCAGTCTTATACGATTTGATTTGTTCGAGCGTTCGGGCGTCGCCGTTGCGCGCGAAGGATTCGAGCACCTTGATTTTCGTCGCGGCGTTGACGAGATCGAGAAACTTGTAAAGCGGCTCCGGCGTTTCCAACTGCGCGAGATAAGCTTCCGCTTGATTCGTGCGCGACGAGTCGAGCGACTGCACGACGCCGAACAGCGCTTCCGTTTTGCCCATGCGAAAGAGCGCCCAATCGAGCGCGAGACGCACGCGCGCGTTCTTTTCCTGCAAGCGATAGCCTTCCACTAAATTGCGCGGCTCCGGGTCGGCAAGCCGCGCGAGTTCTTCGGCGGCGCGCTGGCGCTCCACAGCATCACGATTGATTAATCGCCGCACGACGATCAATGCGCTTCCGTGCGTGCGTTCGACGTTCTCATCATCCGGCTCTGTTGTGGCGGCACTTGTTTGGGCGCGTGCCGAAATCGTGATTCCCGCAATTAACAGGAAAACAAAGAGTGAGGTGCTTAGGCTTGGCTTCTTCATCATTATTTTTATTGCGGATTTGCTATTGAACTGTTCCAGTCGCATTCGCGTGGCGCAAACTCGCGTTGTTCAAATCGAGCGTTGCTTCAGGAATAACTTCGACGTTCGGAAATTGTTTGCGCAAGTCAGTCAAAAACTTTTTCGCGTCGCCGACGATCACGATGTCCGCGTTCCTTGCGCCGAGCGAGTTTCCGGCAAACTGCTGCACATCGTTCGCTTCGATGGCCTGCACATTGTTGATGTAACGATTGATTTCATCGAGGCTCAAGCCGTAAAGCGCAATCGTGCCGATTTGCGCGACAAGACCCTGTGTCGTCTCAAGACCGCGCGAGAAATTTCCGGTCAGCACGGCTTTGCGCGGAGTCAGTTCGGCGGCGAGAACCGGTTCGCTCGATAAGCGGCCCAGTTCACTCGAGAGCAGCGAGGCGACAATCGCGCCGGATTCGTTTTTCGTTTGCGTCGCGGCAATGAACGGGCCAACATCGCGCCGCGCGCTGATCGAACTCGACGCACCGTAACTAAGCCCGCGTTTAATGCGAATCTCTTGATTGAGCCGCGCGGAATAGCCGCCGCCGAGAACCGAATTGGCGACGAGCGCGCGAAAATAATTCGGATCGGTGCGCTTAATGCCCGTGCGCGTCAGCACAACCGCCGCCTGCCCTGCGTCCGGCTTGTCAATCACGACAACGCGCGATTGATCGTTCATTGTTTTAGCCATCGCGCCCGTCGCGTTTTTTACGACGGCGCTCGATTGCGGCAAAGCCGTCGCAGGCTTCTGCCAATCGCCGAACAATCGTTCCGCCAACTTAAAGGCATCGCTTGCTTTGATGCCGCCGCCAAGAACGAGAATCGCGTTATCCGGGCGATAGTAAGTTGAATGCAGCCGCGCTATGTCCTCCTGTTTGATGCGCGCGAGTGATTCGGGCGTGCCGGACAAAGGATGACCGTAGGGCGCATCGCCGAAGACAACGCGTGCGGCGACGGCGCGCGCCAGCGTTCCCGGCTGGCGAAGCGCAACGCTCACTTCATCGAGCGCTTGCACGCGCAATCGTTCAATCTCTTCGGGCTTGAATGCCGGACGACGCACAACGTCCGCGAGAATCTCCATCGCGGGCGCGAGTTTGGAAGACATCACGTTGAAGCTGGCAGATGATGAGTCCCATCCAGCGCCGGAATCGAGTGAGCCGCCGAGCGCTTCGATGGCTTCGGCGATTTGCGGCGCAGTGCGTGTTGCCGTTCCCTTTGTCAATAGATTCGCCGTCATCTGCGCGAGACCGGCAAGCTGCTGCGGATCGACTTCGCCGCCGTTCTTAATCAACAACTGCGCGGCAACAAGCGGGTCATCTTTCTTTTCAATGACGATTACGCGCAAACCATTGCGCAGCGTTTTCTCAACAGGCTTCGGGAAAACGACGGAGCGCGGCGCAGACGGCGGCGGCGGAGTATCCTGCTGTGCCGAGACGGGTGGTGTTGCTGTAATTAAAATTGCTGTGAGCGTGAGGATCGCTCTAAGCAACCGAGATGTTACATAACGTATCATTTTCCGTTCTCTCCAAATCGAGCGCGCATTTCGCTTCCGCGCGCAGCTTTAATTATTTCGATTGACAGCCTTCGTCAAGATTGATCGTGCTTACTTGGGCTTGAAGTTGAATGAGATAGTGCCGGAAACTTTGACGGGTTTACCGGCAAGAAGTGTCGGAGAAAACTTGGTGTGCAATGCGCCTTCTTCAGCAGCCTTTCGCAGCGATGGTGGCCCACTTATTGCTCTCGCTGCAACAACATTGCCCTGCTCGTCAACTAAAATTTTAACAGCGACGGTGCCATAGATGCCCGCTTTTTTAGCTTCATCGGGATATGTAGGAATAGGCTTATCTTTCGCCTTGCCATTCAGTACGCCTGCGTTGATGACAATTGGTTTACGTTGCTGCGGAGTCTGTGCAGGGTTGCCAACCGTATCTGGAACACGGTTGTTTGTGGGCGTTGGATTGTCGCTATCGTTCTGAGCAGTTCGCTCCGTCTCCGACAGATAATTTATGACAACGCGATTTGCTTCCGTGAAATATTTGCGCATCACGCGTTGAACGTCTGCGGCGGTGACGGATTGCAGTTGATTAATGTCCGTGTTGACGCGATTAGCGTTGCCTTGAATGACGACCGCGTCGCCGAGCGCGAGGGCTTTGCCGTTGTTGGTTTCGCGTTCGCGCAGTTGCGTTGTCACGAGTTGGTTTTTGGCTTTGTTCAACTCGGCAAGTGTCACAGGCTCGTTCTGCATACGCGAGATTTCCGCGAGCATTGCGCGCTCTGCGTCGTCCGGCTTTTTGCCGCTGGCGAGCGTTGTTTTGAAGACGAAGAGTCCCGCATCTTCGCGCAAGTCCGCGCTGCCTTCGGCGCTTTGCGCAAGTTGCTGCTCGTAGACGAGCGAGCGATACAAACGCGACGATTCGCCACCCGCGAGGATGGATTGCGCGACACGCAGCGCGTAGATGTCCGCGTCTGCCTTCGGCGGAATCAAGTATGTAAACTCGACTGCGGGCAACGGAACGTTCGCGCCGTATTCTGTGTAGCGGTGCAAAGCCGTGCGCGCCGGTTCCTTGATTGTGACACGCGGAAGAGTCGTGTTCGGATTCTGTATGCCCGTGAAATATTTGTTTACCCACGCGTCTAGTTGGTTGCGGTCAAAGTCTCCGGCAACGATCAAAGTCGCGTTGGACGGACGATAAAATGTGTCGTGGAAAAGCCGCACATCGGCGAGCGTCGCAGCATCCAAGTCTTCGATGCTGCCGATGGTCGGGCGCTTGTACGGGTGCGTCACGTAGGATTTTTGCGACGTGAGCAGATAATCCAATTTGCCGTAGGGCGGCGCGAGCACGCTCTGGCGAAATTCCTCTTGAACGACGGCGCGCTCGGATTTGAAATTCGGATGGCTTTGTTGCATAAATAGGGTTTTGTGCCCATATATTGTGGAAGACCCGTCAAATTTCAGACCCGAAACCGCAATATATAGATTTATGCAACAACGCCAATTCGGATCGTCAACATTAAGAGTGGCGAGGCGATCCGCTTCCGCCCAGAGTAAAGTTTCCAAATAATTCGACGGCACTGTTTCGTAATAGACCGTCACATCGTCGGCGGTAAATGCGTTGTTGACGCCGCCGACATCCTCCGTCAAACGATCCAGCATTTCAGATTTCATGTGCTTCGTGCTTTTGAACATCAAGTGCTCGAAGAGATGCGCGAAGCCGCTTCTACCCGGCGGGTCGTCTTTACTGCCGACGTGATACCACACCTGAATCGCCACAGTCGGGCTGGAATGGTCTTCTACGCTGTAGATTTTCAGGCCGTTTGCCAACGTGCGCTCGCGGTAATCGAGACGCGGAATATTTGTTTGCGCTTGAGAGGCTGGCGGCAACAGCAAAGCGCTCGCGGCAAAAGCCGCCAACGAAATAAAAGCAATCAAGAAACGACGCATGTATTATCAACTCCGTCTTTTACAAGAATGATCTGGGACGACGCGCGTGCAAGAAGTGTAAAGATTCAACGACTGCGCGCGCAAGGCAGTTGGATGCCGATGCCGAGCGATGATGTTGCACGCACGCGCCTTCAACAAATCATTGTGCCTGTTGCGCATTGCAATTATACTCTGCGGCGTTCGGCGCGGGATACTCATTTTACCGAAGGAGCGTGGTTAAAAGTCGATGCACACAGAGATAACTTTAAGCGACGAGGTGCGCAGTTTGTCGCTGATACCGATGTTCAAACAACTCGACGCCGTCGAACTCGAAAAGCTCGCGGAATTGACGGAACAAATTTCCCTCAAGGCCGGGCAAATGGTATTTCACCAAAACGATCCGGGCGACGCGCTTTACATAGTGGAGTCCGGCACGGTGCGTTTATGGGTGCTGGACGAAGATGCCAAGCAGGTGACGCTCTCGGAATTACAGGCCGGAGATTTCACAGGCGAAATCGCTGTGCTGGATAACGGCGAGCGCTCGGCCAATGCAACGACGCTCACGGATACTGTATTGCACAAACTGCGCAGCGACCACTTTCAGGATTTTCTGTTGCAGCATCCGCCCATCGCCGTCGATGTGATACGCGAAATAGGCCGCCGCATGAGGCAAACTAATTTGCTCATTTCGCAGCGTATCTCGCGCAACGTCAATGTGGAAATGGAAAACAAGGCGACCATCGGCCAGCGAATTGCAGACCGCGTTGCGTCCTTCGGCGGCTCTTGGACTTTTATAATTATCTACGGCACCGCGCTGGTTAGCTGGATGGCGCTAAACTCGTTCGTGCTGTCGCATTACGGCAAAGGCGAGGCGGGCGCGCAGTTCGATCCTTACCCATACATACTTTTGAATTTGATGCTTTCGATGACCGCCGCAATGCAGGCTCCGATTATCATGATGTCGCAGAATCGCTCCGCCGAAAAAGACCGACTCGCCGCCGAACAGGATTTTCATGTGAACTTAAAAAGCGAACTCCTGCTGGAAGAACTGATACGCAGAGACGACGAGCGCGCAGAACAGATGAACGAATTGATTTCTTCTCGAAAACAACTCGCTGCACCAAGCTCAAACGATGGCGCGCAGATTTCCTGAAGCGAAGATTGATTGGTGAAAGTTGAATCGAGCGAAGAAGCATGAGAGGCTAATTGACAGGCGAGGTTTAGGAGTTTCTTCAATCAACGTCGAGCGGATTGATGAACGGCTTATCCTTGTCCTTATCGGCGCGCTTCATCGCTTCCTGAAACTTTTCTTCGAGCAAGCGTTCCCGATTCTTCTGCGAACTGAGTTCCTGCGAAAACAATTGATCGCGCGCTTCCTTTTGCTTGTCCAAACCCTTTAACATTTCATTGAAGGAAGCCACCGGCTTGGCCTTTTCCTCATGCGAAAGAATCGCGCCCGTCTGCGCGTCAACGATAATCGTCGCCTCGCAGCACGGACACAAAATTGTAAAGCGCGTTGAATCCACCGGCCATCCACTCCAAAAGCAATTAAGGCAATATTAACTTTAGAACAGATTCTTTATTCGGAGCAATGATTGTGATTGAATTTTCGCCACCCGATGTTCCCACGCTGAAAGCCACAATATACTTTCCACTAGGCGCAAGCTTCCATTTTTTTCATACATTCGACAATCTTATCATCATGCACAAAAGCAGGCGGGTCTTTTTCTCTTACCTTTGAAATTTCTTTCACAGACCCATCAGACTTTATATCTAATGAGTAGATGTAATTGAAATGGAAACGAGCCGTCTTGCCCATCTCTGCGAGTTCGATGCGACATACGGTTATGGTTTTCTTTGATGACTCATCTTTCGATTGAGCATACATAGGTAGAGTGACTACGAAGATTAAACATAACGCGCTAAAAAATCTTAAAAGTAATCGGCGTTGTTGCATAAATTGATATTTTTAAGTCAGATGAGTCAATTGCCTTGGAATGTTAAGTTCCTTGAGCCTAAGCTCGACTTTATCCATTCAGGCAGCGTAGCAAAGCGCATCCGTCAGGCGTTCTAACAATGCACGATCTACTTTTACGCTGTCGGCTTCAGAACGTGACGTGCGAAAATCCGCTTCGCGCCATAACTGCTCTCGCACAGTCGCCAATGCATCCGAGAAGGTTGGCAACCGCTTGACGTACCACGCGGACTGCCGCACGAACTGTTCCGGCTCTTTACCATAACGATGATTCCCCATCAACGTGACTATCGAAAACAGTGCCAGCACTGCCGGGGTCGTGCGCGCGATGGCTTTGTCCGACCACTGCCTTTGCGTCTCCATCCCCAAGTGCGCGCGTGCCTCCTCGAAGGTGACTTCCACAGCCCAACGTCTGACGAACCACCACCAGCATCTCGCGCTCCGGCAACCATCGCTTGACTTGCAGAAGCATCTGCCGCGCCCACTCAGTCAGCTTCTTATGAGGCCGCCCGCGATCTTTGTAGTAGCGTTCGGACGGACACAAGGCAGTCAGCACCGGCAACGCCCAGACTCTCTCAGCCCACGGGATGCGCACCGTCAGCATCAAGGAAAGCCAACGCAACCCGCTCGCTTTAACGAAGTGGGAGTGCGAAGAGCGCTACCTCAGTCGCGATAAATACCTTTGGCTGTGATCTGCGCACCGCGCCGACGCTCAATCGTGTCATCAATGGCAAAGACGAGCGCGCTCGTCGGCGCGAAGCTCTTAACGAGCAACGAGAGCAGCATACGGCTCGCGGAAAGCGAAGACCACCGCGCGCGGTTCAAGACGCGATGATAAGTCTGAAAGTGCCGCTCTTGACTCAAGCCCATCACGCGCAAGGCGGAAGTCACCGTGCGCTTACCCGGCGCGAGCATGGCACCGACGAGCAGGACTTGAACGTGTTTCCAGAGCGGCTTGGAAAACAGTGGTGCAAAGCCTACAATCAGGTTCGTCAGTGCGAAGGGCAGCGTGAGCATAAAGTGACCTCTCATGGCGGAGTTGGTCAGCCAGCTTACGCTGCCTTTCGCTTATTGTTCAAAGATCAAAATGGATAAAGTCGAGCTTAGGATATATTTCTATTTATGCGAATCAGTAGTTGAAAAATATCGATGTTGAAAGCAAAAGACTTACGTACCCAATTTGGCGACCACAGCAAAATGGAGACTGTAAGTTGTTGATTTCCCAAGCCCGATTTCAACTACTGATTCGCATAAATATATAAACTTCAAGTTGTAAAGTTAAAAATAAA
Organism: Pyrinomonadaceae bacterium; assembly: GCA_051000345.1. Lineage (GTDB taxonomy): Bacteria > Acidobacteriota > Blastocatellia > Pyrinomonadales > Pyrinomonadaceae > JBHENC01. The sequence goes on from JBPCOJ010000072.1 coordinate 31,365, forward strand.
AAGGATGAAGTCGAAACTTCATCCTTAATCATTCCTAATTTATCATTCAAACTTATGCCGAATAGCCTTTCGCGCCGTCGCGCGTTGTAGAGATTTTCGGTTCTGATGACTTTGAAATCAGTAGAGTTTTTTATTTGAAGATTCTTTTATCAAATGGAAATTTATCGCTCGCTATGATTTTTATTTTTGAGAATTCCGAATGATGCGGGTTTATCAACAAGTTAAAATCGCCTCGTGTTACTGCCGAAGGAGTTTGCAGAACGCAGTATTTATTTTCGGCAACGAATTTGTCGCCGACAGCCTGTGTCGAATTCGGATGCGGAAAAGCGTTCCAGTCGGGCGGTAAATTCTTTTCGGTCAGTTTTTGAATCGAAATATCGTCAGGCAAGTAAACCGTCAGCATCAGATAATCGTCCGGCAAAGTCGCCAGCGTTAGATGAACGCTGACTTCTGCCATCGCCAGCGAACGATTGGCCGCCGTGTAAATCATTTCCACGCCGACCGAATTCCAACGCGCTCCCTTGATTGCCGCGCCTTTTCCCGACAAAATCCCAGTATACTTTTCACGCGAGAGTCTGAATGCTTCCATTAAACAAAAATTCCGTGATTGATGCGCGTCAGTTCGCCGATGACCATTTCCTTGCCGTATGAATCCTTCAAAAGCTCCATCGGTTTCAAATTTCCGAGCGCGAAATTAGGCGTGTCGAGCCACAATTTAAACTTTTCCATATTGCCGAAAACTTCCACGCCGACATTCGTCACTTCCGCCATCTCAATAATTTTCTCCGATTGCAGCGGCTTGAAATGTTTTGCGCCTTGTTTATAGCGATGCAAAGATTTAGTCGAAAGATTCAAGAATTCCGCCCAATCCATTTCGCTGAACGGCGTAACATGTCTAATCAAATCAAACAAAGAATACGGAACGCCGGTTCTAATCGTTTTGATTATCAACATTTTGTTTGAAAGAAATTCGCTGTATGTCAGATTTCGCTCGTTTTCTTCAAACCGTTCGCCTTTATTTTTTGGCTTAAAGAGCGTCGAAATTTCTTTGTCCAATCTTTGCTCAATGTTCATCTTTAACTCCCGCCGAAAACCTGTTCGACATTTGTCTATAAATATAAGACAAATTTCCGGCAAATGCAATTGTTTGTAATGCAAATAAAAAAGGATGAAGCCGAAACTTCATCCTTCCGTCTTTCTAGTTCATCCTTCAAACTTACGCTGAATAATCTTTCGCGCCGTCGAAGTTGCAGCGATTCCCGGTTCTCACAACGTCCAACCCGGCTACGTTATAGTGGTGTAGAAGCGAAATAGAAATTGAAGCCGATTCTCGTTTGTGAGGGGCGTCGGCTCAAAGCGGCTGGCGGCCTGCGAAACCCGCTTCAACGTCATGCCACCATTCTATTCGATCCGCTTCGCCGAGTTGCCAGCAGAGCAGCACGATGCGCCCGTCGCGCAGGCTGGGGAAATCGATCAATCCGCGCGCGTAGTCTTTGAGCTGCACGCCGAGCGCCGTTACTTCGCCGGTTTCTATCTGAAGTTTCATCAACGCGCGAAGATAGACTGCGCCGCCGATCATTCCGCCGTCACCTCGCTCGGCTGCCTCGGCGGCAGCTTGCGCCGCAGTTTGAAAGGAAATCAATCGACGATGCTCGCGTTGAATGGAGCGGAGCAGCTTGCGCACCTCCGGCAGCAACTCGTTCGCTTCTTCAAGGCTGAAGACTCTCATGTTCCCGATAAAAGAATCGTCTGTCACAGGTTTGTTTTACTTTTGCACCAGCAGCAGCAGTGCATAACGGCTTCTTAGTGTTCGTCAATCACGCGTATAAATTCCGTGCTCTGCTCGAAGGTTTCCGCGTCCACTTCTATGTGAGATTCGAGAATGGCAATCGTCGGCTGGACATCGAAATTGTGATGGTGGTTGCCGTCCGAATTATGCTGATGGTTGCCGTCCGGCGAAGCGGGAGCGTGCGGCTGCAAAAACTCCGGCGCAACATCCGGCATGTCGTGCAAATCGCGTTCGTCGTAGCGCGGCACGCCGTGCGAAAAATCCTTGCGCACTTTATCCGCGATGTCGCCGAGGTCTATAAAGTAGTCCGCGACGTCTATCAACTTCGGCGCGGTGTTCGAGCGAAAGCCCGCGAGTTCGACGCGGCAGCCTTTGTAAGCGACGGCGTTGACCGCGTAAACGAAATCTTCGTCGCCGGAAACGAGCACCGCCGTGTCATAGCGCCCCGCTAGGGAAAGCATATCGACGGCGATCTCGACATCCAGATTGGCTTTGCGCGTGCCGTCGTAAAAAGTTTTGAGTTCCTTTTGCACGACGCGGAAACCGTTGCGGCGCATCCACAACAGAAACCCTTGCTGGCGTTCGGCTCCGATGTCAACGCCCGTGTAAAAAAAGGCGCGCAGAAGTCGCCCGTCGCCCAAAAGGACGCGCAGCAGTTTGTTGTAATCGATGTCTATGTTGTGAAAACGCGCTGCGTGAAAAAGATTATTTCCGTCAATGAAAACTGCGACTTTGCCGCGATGTCCGAATTGCCATGAAATATTATTCGTCGGATCAAAATTCATACTTATTAAGTGGCTCCGATAAAATTTGTAAAATAACTGTTACGTAGAATGCGCCGCGACCCGCTGTTGGTCAAGCGGGAAATCAAGGATACATCGAATACCTTGCAATCTTCGTTACATGCACCGCTCACACGGCGCGCGTCGCGGCGATGAATTCATCTGTCACGGCGTCCAGATAAACCGTGTATTTGTTTGCGCCGCGCGCGACTGTTATTTCCCACGCCAGATGGAATTCGAGCGCGCGCGGCTCGGTCGTTCGCGGGCGCGGATACACGACCAACTCGCGCACCTGAACTTCGTCGCCCGCGCCGACTGTAAAGCCGGATTGATCGGACGCGCCCGCGTTTACGCCGCCGCTGTTGTTGGAATTTACGCTAAGGTTGGAGTTTACGCTGACGTTGATGTTGGTGTTGGAGTTACTGCTGATACTACTGCCGCTGCCGCCGTCGGGTTTGCCTGTGATGTCGATGTTCGTTAAGGCAAAACTGCGCCCGACGAGCCGCTTCGCCGTTTCCTCTGCGGAGTAACGCGGGCGCACTCCCGTGACTGCGCGTTGCAGGCTTTCCGTTTCGGGAATGCAAGTGCTCGAAAGTTGAAGCAGCCGTCCGTCGGGCGCGAACTCGATTTGCAGCACGCCGTAGTTTCCGCGCAGAGCGTAACGAAGCGGACGCTGTTCATAGCGCGCGGTTTTAGTTTGAGTGTTCGTGTCAGCGCGGTTCACGAGCGAAAGTTGCGGCGGCGTGGCGGCGATCAGGCGCGTTTCATTTTCGATAAAGCGGCGCAAGGATTCGCGCGTTTCTTCTTCGGACATCGGAAGCTGCGCGCCGACTTTGGGCAAGTATAAATTTGCGCCTGCGGGCAGCACGGGCAGTTTAAGAATCGCGCCTGTGACGGGATCGAGTTCCGGCGCGGGCGCGTCCGTGATGCCCTGTGCCTTCGTCAGCGCAGACCATGCGGCGAGTGCTGCGGCGCTGCGGTCTTCGCTTGCTATTAGCAGCACCGGATACGGCGGCTCGCTTGCGCGCGGCGCGGCGGTGTCCGGCGGGCGCGTCGTTCCGGCGCAAGCAGAGATGCCGAGAGCAAACGCCGCAATTAGCAAAGCGATAAACGCCGCGCGATAACTTTTAAGCGCCGCGCAATGATTTTTGCGGCGATTATTGTCCGCCCGTTTCTTTTGGTTTGCATGAAGCATCATCATTGGCGTCGTGTTCAAGAGCGATTGCGCGTGTCTCATACAAAAGATAGCGTGAGAAGTTCAAAGAATCAAACGCGTTCCCTGAAATTATCGTGCAATAAGAATTGCAACGCGGCGCGCGCAACGTATAATCGTTTCTTGCGAAGAACGCATGTTGTGGAGAACACCTTGTGAAATTCGGCGATGAAGATATGGCGGGTTTGAACCCGGACGCGGTTTTGCCCGTTGAGCCGCGAGGTTTTACGCTCGCGCAGATGATCGTGTGCGACGAGTGCCTGCGCGCCAATGCACCGACGCGCGCAGAGTGCTTGTATTGCACCGCGCCGCTTCCCGTCACCGAAGAAAGTTTGCGCCTGCGGCAACCCTCCCTTCGCCCGCTGGAAAAATGGGAGCAGGGATTCAACTGTATCCTAATGCCGGATGCGGACGCCGGTTTGTTGTCGAATGAACGACTCGCGGAAGCCGCCGGTTTTCTGCGGATGGAAATTGATGCGTTGAAGAAAATCGTCGCGGCTCAACAGCCTCTGCCGCTCGCGCGTGCGGCGGCACACGATGACGCGAACACAATCAAGCAGCGCCTTGCAGATATGCAAAGCGGCTTCGATGTCTTGATCGTCGCCGATAATGAGTTGGCATTGGAATCCAAGCCGCTCGTTCGATTGCGCGCGCTCGAATTGACGAACGACGGATTGATAGGGCATTCCGTCGGCAATTACTCTGCGGAAATTGTTTCGTGGGAGCGCATCGGATTGCTTGTCAACGGCAGGCTATACGTGCGGCGCGTCGAAGTTCAGGAACGCCTGAAGCGCAGCGGTTCGGAAGGCGAGATTGTCGAGGCGCACGAATTCGGCGCGGACGAAGCGTTGCTGGATGTATACGTCGCGCTTGATTCGGATAACTGGATACACTGGCGCATCGGCAGCGCGGGCTTCGATTTTTCGTGTCTGGGAGAAAGAAAAACTTTGCTCGCTGCGCAGAATTTTCAAACGCTGATCGAAGTTTTGCGTCAGCGCGCGAATCATGCGCGGCTCAATGATTCATACAAAGTTTTGCGGCACGCGTTGTCAACCGCATGGCCGCCCGAACAGCGCACGGAGTCGCGCGGCTGGCAGCGCGAGCGTCCCGGCAAATACTCCACAGAAGCCGTCACGACGAGCGATAACGAAAAACAGTTTACGCTTTATTCGCGCTTGCAAAATTATCTGCGGCGGCGCGAAAAGGGATTTGCGAAATGAGTGATATGAAACGACGCGCGCAGCCACGCTTCAAGCGGGACGAACAGCCAGCGAAGGAAAACAAAGCGAAAGAGAACGAAGCGCGTAACGATACTTCACGCAATCGCGCATTCACAAACGATGTTTCCCGGAGCGATCAAACGCCGCGCCGCCGCAACTCATCGCCGCTGCCGCAGTCTCCCAATGCTGCGCCGATTGCTTCAACGCAGCCGTCCGACACCGCGCAGCTTTACGGACTCTTGCCCGTGCTCGAAGCCTTGCGCGCCGGAGTACGTTCCATTGAACGTCTCACGATCAGCGAGGGCGCGCAAACGCATCGCCTGCGTGAATTAATCGAACTGGCGCGCGCTGCCAACATTCCCGTGCGCCGTCTCGCGCGCGCCGAACTCACGCGCCTCCTCGGAGACGTTAATCATCAAGGCGTCGTTGCAGACATCGCTGCCGCGTGCTATGCGGATGCGGATGAGTTAATGCAATCACTCGCCGCGCGCATCGGCACAAATGATCCGCCGCTTGCCGTCGTGCTCGACGGAGTCGAAGACCCGCGCAATCTGGGCGCTATCCTACGCACAATTGAATGCGCGGGCGCGCACGCAGCGTTTATCCCGGAGCGGCGCGCAACAGGTTTGACGGAGACGGTGGCGAAGGCTTCTGCGGGCGCGCTCGAACATGTGCGCGTGGCGCGCGTGACAAACCTTGTACGGTTGATTGATGAACTCAAGCAGCATAATATCTGGACAATCGGCGCGAGTGCGGACGCTCCGATGGATTACACGGAGTGGGATTGGACGTCGCCGTGCGCGCTCGTGCTCGGCGGCGAAGGCGCGGGCTTGCATCGCCTCGTGCGCGAACACTGCGACGCGCTCGTGCGTATTCCTTTGCGCGGCCACATCGCTTCACTCAATGTTTCCGTCGCCGCCGGAATCGTGCTTTACGAAGCGTTGCGGCAAAGAACCCGGAAGCAGAGTTAAACGTACAAAGAAACGCTGTCGCCGAATAAGCAAAACGCCGCATACGAATTTTAATTCGAGTAAGAATCTAAAGTCTTATGAGTGGTATGATTGACAGCGTTTTTTGCGGTAGTACAGTTGTCTTGAACGATCTTCATTGAACGGATTGGAGAGTGGAAAATGTATTGCCCGAAATGTGCGGCACAGAACATTGATGACGCGCAATTTTGCCGCGCGTGCGGCGCAAACATCAGCCTCGTTTCGCAAGCGTTGAGCGGCAAACTGCCCACGACGAGCCTTATTCCGCCGCTTGCTCCGATGGTCGGGATGCAAGGTTTCGATTCGCTCAATCGGCGCAAGGATAATCAGCCGCCAAGCCAAGAGCGTGGAATCAGACATTTCTTTATGGGCGTGGGGTTTTTGTTTGTCGCCATTTGCCTCGCGCTCTTTAGCGGGCAGCACGGACAAAACGCTTGGTGGTATTGGATGCTTATTCCTGCGTTCTCTTTGATGGGAGGCGGCGTCGCGGAAATCGTTCGCGGTAAGCAAAGCCGCCGCGCTGCATCGCTTTCTGAAGCAGCCGCTCCGCAGGCTTTTTCAACAACGCCGCCGCCAACGCAAATGAAACAGGCTCCGGTGCGCAACACCGCTGAAATGTATTCGCCGCCGAGCGTTACCGAAGGCACGACCAGACATCTAGGCTCCGAAGCAGCAACGCAGCATTTCGATGCCGACGTGAAAACACCGCATGATAATCTTTAGCCGCTTCGTCGTTCCTGTTTGCCGCTTTATCGTTCCTGTTTGCGCTCAATCGGCAACGGCGAGACAGTCGCTTCTTGCGCGCGTCTCCGTCTCCGCTGTATAGTTTTTGCGAAAGCCTATAATACTTTTTCACACATCGTTTGTTTTCAACGAAAGGATTTTTGTATGCCGCAACGCCCGAAGATCGCCGACAACATGCTGCAATTAGTCGGCTATACGCCGCTCGTTCGATTGAATCACATCGCGTATCCGAACTCTGCGGAGATGATCGTCAAACTCGAATCGCAGAACCCTATGGACTCCGTCAAAGACCGCATCGGCGCGGCGATGATCGAGGCCGCCGAACGCGATGGAAAAATCAAGGCGGGACAAACAACGCTCGTCGAGCCGACATCCGGCAACACAGGCATCGCAGTCGCCTTTGCCGCCGCCGTCAAAGGCTACAAATTGATTGTCACGATGCCGGATTCCGTGACGCAGGAGCGCCGCCGCGTGCTCGCCGCGCTCGGCGCTGAAGTAGTGCTGACGCCCGGCGCGGAAGGCATAAAGGGCGCGATCAAAAAAGCCGCAGACCTCACCGAAGAAACGCCGAACAGTTATGGCCTTTCGCAGTTCGATAATCCCGCGAACCCGGAGATTCACCGCCGCACCACCGCCGAAGAAATCCTCGAAGACACGGACAAGCGCATAGACGCATTCGTTGCGGGAGTCGGCACGGGCGGCACGATCAACGGCGTCGGCCACATCTTAAAAGAACGAGTCGGCAAGGATGTGCGCATCATCGCCGTCGAGCCAGCCTCTTCGCCCGTGCTGTCGGGCGGCGAGCCGGGGCCGAATAAAATTCAGGGCATCGGCGCAGGCTTTGTGCCGCGCAATTACGATGCGTCCGTCGTCGATCAAATCATTAAGGTCGATTACAATGATTCGCTTGAAATGGCACGCAGACTAGCGCGCGAGGAAGGAATCTTCTGCGGCATTTCTTCGGGCGCAATTACATGGGCGGCGCGCGAAGTGGCGCGCGATTTAGGCGCTGGCAAGCGCGTCGTCTCGATCATCTGCGATTTCGGCGAGCGTTATTTGTCGCACGAACTTTTTCAGGCGGCAGAAGGATAAACTCAATTCAGCGCAAGCCGGAGTTCATCATGTTCTGCGGTTTGCCTTCAAACACAGGCGGCGCGTTGACTCTACTAAGATAAACAGAGCACGCGCCGCCTCGCAGTGTCTACGATGAACGAAGCGAAGCACCCACGCATCTGTGTTCCCATTTGCGTCAGCCATGCACGCGATTTGCCGCAAATGCTGGAACGCGCTGCTCACGTTGCGGACATTATCGAATTACGGCTGGACTGTTTGGACGGCGCACAGTTTGATACCGCACTTCAAGAACTCGGCGCACTCTTGCACGCTAATGTGCGTCCATTGATTCTCACGTTTCGTCCCGCAGAGCAAGGCGGGCAACGCGCGTTAGACTTTTTTGACCGCGTAGGCTTTTGGTCGTCCGGCTGGAGAAGTTGGTACGGCGGTAAAAATCAAAAACCGGAATTGGTTGACATCGAACTCGATCTGCTTGATTCATGCCACGTATGGAAATTTAACGAATTGATTGAGCAGCAGCGTGTGATTTGTTCTCACCATGATTTTGTAGGCATTCCTGCCGATCTTGTAAAAATTTATGAACGCATGGCGGCGACTTCCGCTCGCATCCTAAAAATCGCCGTGCAAGCCGATGAGATAACGGATTGCATTCCCATCTTTCAGTTGCTCGAACGAGCACGCCTTGAAGGACGCGAGATGATTGCGATTGCGATGGGCGAGGCCGGAGTTGCAACGCGAATTCTCGCTCCTTCACGCGGCGCATTCCTCACTTACGGCGCGCAAGACGAAGCGCACCAGACCGCACCCGGACAACTCAGCGCGAAGGATTTGCGCGAGCTTTATAGAGTTCATCAGCTAAACGAGCGAACGGATATTACGGGACTCATCGGCGCTCCCGTCGCGCATTCCGTTTCGCCGCACATGCACAACGCCGCCTTCGCCGCGCGCAAGGTGAACGCCGTTTACGTTCCGTTTGAAGTGCGAAATCTTGAAGCATTCATTCGCCGCATGGCGCACCCACGCACGCGCGAACTCGTATGGAATCTGCGCGGCTTGAGCGTGACCGCGCCGCACAAGAGCGAAGTCTTAAACTATCTCGATTGGATCGAACCGTCGGCGCGCGAGATCGGCGCGGTCAACACGATTGTCTTTGAAGACGATGCGCTGCACGGCTACAACACGGACGCAGACGCCTTCCTCGCGCCGCTGAAAAATATGATCGGCGATTTACGCGATGCACGTTGCGCGGTTATCGGCGCGGGCGGCGCTTCACGCGGCGTGCTCTGGAGTCTGAGACACGCGGGCGCGAACGCCACTGTCTTCGCGCGCAACGAAGGGCGTGCGCAAAAGCTCGCGGAACAATTCTCGGCGGACGCGCGCAAGCTTGACGGCGCAAACTTCAAAAACTTCGATGCCGTCATCAACGCCACACCGCTCGGCACGCGCGGCACAAGCGAAAACGAAACGCCTGCCGTCGCCTCTCAACTAGAAGGAGCGAGCATCGCTTATGATCTTGTTTACAATCCGCACGAAACCTGTTTTCTACGGGAAGCACGCCACGGCGGTTGCAAAGTTATCGGCGGCCTCCAGATGCTTGTCGATCAGGCCGCCGCGCAATTCGAGTTGTGGACAAAGGAAACCGCGCCGCAGGACGTAATGCGCGAAGCCGCAGAAAAACAATTGAATAGCCTTGCTTGAAATCGAAACGAATAAATTTTTATGGCAAAACAAATCTCATTGCTCTTTTTGTTTTTTGGCCTATGTGCTGCCAACGCTTTTTCACAGGCTCAAGTTGCTTCCTCAACAGGAACAAATTTATATGAACGGGCGTTATCGGTGTGTGTAACTGAACAACTTAAACGGTATGGCGTTCAAAGTTCAGAAA
>JBPCOJ010000079.1:0-25883 GCA_051000345.1 Pyrinomonadaceae bacterium
TCAACATCGTTTGATTCGCAAAGTCTTGGCTCATACAGTGATGGTCTTTTTGAATCTACGACTTGGTCGTGACCCATTAGACCTTGATGGTCTGGTCTCGGCTTAAAAAGAGTCACACATTAGGTAAGGAAATATACACGCAAGCTGACGTGAATCTTCAGCATTCGACAAGTGAAGCAGACTTCACGGAGAGACTTCGCGCAGTACGTCAGAAACATGGCAATGCAAGTCAAAATAATTTTCCTGAAAGAACAATGTTTCAGGAGCTTATACGAGGATGGCATTTCGGTTTCGCCAATCATGAAGAGAAAACCACGATGGAAGTGTTTTCAAACTATGAGCGTGGCCTAGTGGTGGAAAGGTTTGAATGGGCAGTGAAGAATAATCAGGCAGAACTCGTTGATTATAAATATCTAGGTCAAGTAGTTTCATTAAAAGCGCCGTCATCTCGATAATTTTAACAATATGTCACTCCAACTTCGACGACAAACACACGAATCCGTCGTTTATATTGATAACGACAGCGCGCCGCGCATCATCGCTTCGGGCATGGATTTTCTGCTCGAAGATTTACCTGTGGGCACGCGCGTGCTGTATCCGAATCAGCCGATCAAGGGCTTGCCGAATCGTGAGGCGGCGATTCGCTACGCGATCAATCATCCGCATGGCTGCGATCCACTCTTTGCACAATTAGAGCCGGGCATGAAAGTAACGATAGCGGTGGACGACATTTCGATGCCGCTGCCGCCGATGCAAACGCCGGACATTCGCCAGACCGCGCTCGAAGTTCTGCTCGAACTACTGCACGGCAGCGGCGTTGACGACGTACATATCATCATCGCCATTTCTCTGCATCGCAAAATGACGCAATCTGAAATGAAGCGCATGGTCGGGCAAAAGATTTTCGACGATTATTATCCTGACCGTTATTACAATCACGACGCGGAAGCGCCCGACGGTTTAGTTGCTATCGGCGAGACGCGCCACAAAGAACCTTTGCGAATTAATCGCCGCGCCGCCGAAAGCGATTTGCTGATTTATCTCAACTTCAATTATGTGCCGATGAACGGCGGTCACAAATCAGTCGCCGTCGGCCTCTGCGATTACGAATCTCTGCGCGCGCATCACGAACCGCAGACCATACGCGATTCCAACAGCTACATGGACCCGGCTGGCTCGGAACTCAATCGCAAAATCTCGCGTCTGGGCAAACTCGCGGACGAACACTTGAACGTCTTTCACATCGAGACGACTGTCAACAATCGCATGTTCAAAGGCGACCTCAATTTTCTGGCGAAGAACGAGGACGACTTTTCTTCATTTGACCGAATGAAGTATGAAGCGATGCGTTTCGGGATGAGCAAGCTGCCGCGCAAAGCCAAACGCGCTGCTTATAATTCGCTCACGTCCAATTTTGAGATGATCGCCTGTCACGCGGGAAAGACAGAACCCGTGCATGACCTCATCATCGCCAAAAGCATGGATCAATACGTGATTCCGCTTAAAGGCCAATGCGATATTTTGATTTGCCCTGTGCCGGATATGTCGCCGTACAACGTCAATTCGATTTTGAATCCGTTGCTCGTGCAAGTCATGGCGCTCGGTTATCACTTCAACATGTATCGCGGCAAGCCTTTGTTAAAGGAAGGCGGCGTGTTGATTTTGCATCATCCTTGCTATGATGAATTCGACCATAATTTTCATCCGAGCTACATAGAATTTTTCAACCGCCTGCTGCCGGAAACACGCGACGCTTTTGTGCTGCGTGAAAAATACGAGCAGGAGTTTGCGAACAACCCCAGCTATATAGAAATGTACCGGCGCGGCAATGCGTATCACGGCTCGCATCCGTTTTTTATGTGGTACTGGGGCGAGAACGGACGCCAGCACGTCGGCCACGTCATCGCCGCCGGAGCCGAAAACGCGCACGTCCCGACGATGATGGGATGGGATCGCGCCGACAACTTAACCGAAGCGATAGCGATGGCGCGCGGCCTGATGGGACACTCCGCCGAAATCACGATGCTCCATCAACCGCTCATCGCAATTTGTGATATGGAGTAAACTTCATCGAACGAACAAGGGAGATTTGAGAAGTGCAAAACGAAACAATGCTTGCTAGCGGCAGCGGAAACAACTCGACGCAGGAAGTCGCCGACGGCGTCTCTTACATGCAGACGCTTATCGTCAATCTTTTTATGGTCAAAGAGCCGAATGCCGCGAACAATTCGTGGGTGCTCGTTGATACAGGAATGCCCGGCAATGCGAATCGCATCAAGCAGGCCGCAGCAGAGCGATTCGGCGCGGACTCGAAACCTTCCGCGATTGTGCTGACGCACGGGCATTTCGATCACGTCGGGACGGTCAAAGAGTTGGCGGAAGAATGGGACGTGCCTGTTTACGCGCACGCATTAGAAATGCCGTACCTCACGGGACGCTCGGATTATCCGCCGCCCGATCCGACGGTTGGCGGCGGCATGATGGCGCGCCTGTCTTTTCTTTATCCGAAGCATCCGATTGATCTGGGAATGCGCGTGCGCACGTTTCCCGCAGACGGCAGCATTCCGGGCATGACGGGCTGGCGCTGGATTCACACGCCGGGACACGCGCCCGGACACGTTTCGCTTTTCCGTGACTCGGATCGAACATTGATCGCGGGCGATGCCTTCGTCACGACGCAACAGGAATCGGCGCTCGCCGTGCTCACGCAAAAGCAAGAGGTTCACGGGCCGCCGATGTACTTCACGCCCGACTGGGATGCGGCGCGAAGTTCGGTTGAAAAACTCGCGGCGCTGCAACCACTCGTTGCCGCGACTGGACACGGCGTGCCGATGAGCGGCGAGACGATGCTGCGCGAACTAGAAGGACTCGCCAGAGATTTTGAACGACGCGCCATGCCCGCGCACGGTCGTTACGTCGGCCATCCGGCGCGCACCAACGAGCAAGGCGTCGTGAGTCTGCCTCCGTCCGTTTCTGATCCATTGCCAAAAGTTCTGGCGGGCGTTGGCCTCGCAGCAGTTGCGGGCGCAACAATGCTTGCCGTCTCGAATCGTAAGAAGAATAAACGCGGGAGACGAAGTTACTGATTGCGAGTGGAGGGCGTTTGCAGCCACGATGTTTTGAAATTCAAAACTCCGATTCAAAATATCGTGGCGCTAACGCATTGAGGCATTGTTAGTATTTGCAAATAGCATTCGCCTTTTCAGTGTTAAGCAGAATCCATGAAATTATCTCCGACAGAAATTTATAGCGGGCGAAGAATATTCCTGATCGGCAGCACGGGCTTTCTCGGCAAAGTCACCTTGGGCATGTTGCTGTATCGCTTCCCGAATGTCGGGCAAGTGTATGTCACCGTGCGCGCACGCTCGCAGGAAGAATCTGAGACGAGGTTCTGGAACAACGTTATCACTGCGCCGCCCTTTGATCCGCTGCGCGAGCGTTACGGCGATGCGCTCGAAGGCTTCATACAGGACAAGGTAACGATTGTTAATAGCGACATCGGCGACGACAATCTAGGACTCACAGAAGAAGCCGCCAAAAAAATCGCAAGCGATCTCGACGTAGTGATTAACAGCGCGGGCAACGTGACTTTTAATCCGACGCTCGAAAGCGCGTTGCGCACGAATGTCGTCGGCACGCAAAACGTTATCGCATTTGCCAAGCGCATGAAGCGTCCGTCGCTCGTGCATGTTTCGACCTGCTTCGTCGCGGGCAATCGCTCCGGCGCAGTGTGGGAAAGCGATCCCGTGATCGGTTATTTTCCGCGCCGCGAGGAATTAGAGGGCGTCGAATTTTCCGCCGCGCAGGAAATCAGAGATTGCGCGAAACTTTCTGAACGTGTCCGCGAAGAAGCGCGCGACGCGATGATGATTGCGCGCTTTCGCGCCGAAGCACGCAAGCGCCTAGACGAAGAAGGCCGCGACGTTGACGACCCGGACGCGCTCGGATTAGCCGTCGCGCGCGAACGAAAAGTGTGGACGCGCACGCGCCTCACCGAACTCGGCATCGAACGCGCCGCGTGGTGGGGCTGGCCGAATATTTACACTTATACTAAGAGCCTCGGCGAACAACTCGTTGCTGCCGAATCAGGCATCGTCAAGAGCATTGTCCGACCAAGCATCGTCGAGTCTGCTCGCACATATCCATTTCCCGGATGGAACGAAGGCTTTACGACAACTGCGCCGCTCATCTTCATCACGCTCAAAGGCCAGACGCAGATTCCCGTCAATGAGAAATTAATTTTAGACATCACGCCCGTTGATGAAGTCGCCGCCGTGATGCTCGCCGTCGCCGCCGAAGCCTGCGTTGCGGAGCCGCGCCTCGTTCATCAAGCGGCGACAGGGGATACACGCCCGAATGAAATGCGCCGCATCGTCGGCCTGCTCGGTCTCTACAAGCGCAAGCATTTTCAGGAAAAGGAAACGGGCTTCAAACTCGTCAACCAACTTGCCGCGCGCATGGAAGCGCGTCCCGTCACCCCCGCGCGTTTCGATAAAACATCGACGCCGATGGTCAACGCGGCGGCGAAGAAGGTTAATAACTTGCTTGACCTTGTGCGCCCGCGCTGGGGCGGCGGAAGAGTCGCGGACGTGATTGACCACGCCAAAGAAACCATTAATCGCGTCGAAGAATTGACAGGCGAGACAGCCGAAGCGTTCGAGATGTTTCGCCCGTTCATGGTCGAAAACGCTTACGTCTTTCGCGCAGACAACGTGCGCTCGCTTTTCTCGCGCATACGCAAGGACGAACAAGGGCTTTTGTCGTGGCATCCAGAGACGATTGATTGGTACGACTACTGGATGAACGTGCATTTTCCCGGCCTCAAGAAATGGGTTTTCCCGACGCTCGAAGAAGACATGCGCGCGCAGCCGAAACGCGTTTACACGTTCCGCGATTTGCTTGAACTCTTCGAGACTTCGACGAAGCGCCATGCCACGCGCGTCGCCATGCGCATCGAACGCGACGGACGCACAGAGCAATATACTTACGCGAATTTGCGCGAGCTTAGCTTTCGCGCCGGAGCGTTTCTGGCGAGCGAAGGCGTCAAGCCGAATGACCGTGTAATGCTCTTGAGCAACAACGCGCCCGAATGGGGCATGAGCTATTTCGGCGTGCTCAAGGCGGGCGCAACATGTATTCCGGTTGATCCGCAAAGCACGACGGATGAAGTCATCAACTTCGCCCGCGCTGGCTCGGCCTCCGGCATTATCCTCAGCGAAGAAATGGATGCGGAGCATTCCGATCTAGCAGAAAGATTAGCGGAAGCGGGATTAAACGAAACGCGTATCTGGCGTTTCGCGGAAGTCTTTGCGATGCCGGATGAAGCGACGGAAGACACGCGCCTCGCTCTTCTGCCGCAACGCGCGCACGCGCAAAGCATCGCTTCGCTCATCTTCACTTCCGGCACGACAGGCCAGCCGAAAGGCGTAATGCTCTCGCACCGCAATTTTACGAGCATGGTCTCGATGCTTTCCAGCGTCTTGGATATGTCAACGAGAGACGGCGCGCTGTCTGTGTTGCCGCTGCATCACACGTTCGAGTTCTCCGCAGGGTTTCTCACGCCCTTGAGTCGCGGCGCGCAGATTACTTATTTGCCGGAGCGAACAAGCGAAGCTTTAGCGCGTGCAATTAATAACGGCCACGTCACAGGCATGATCGGCGTCCCTGCCGTGTGGGAACTGCTGCATCGCCGCATCAGAAATAGATTCAATGAACAAAGCATGTTGGTCGGGCGCGTCGCAGATATTTTAATTCGCGCCAACGGGTGGCTACGTGATCGCACGCCGCTTAATCTGGGACAACTGATTTTTTATCCGATTCACGAAGGACTCGGCGGGCGCATACGTTACCTTGTCAGCGGCGGCTCGGCTTTGAGCGAAAAGATACAGAGAGATTTTCACGGACTCGGCTTTACGATCCTCGAAGGCTACGGATTAACGGAAGCCTCGCCCGTGCTGACCTTCACGCGCCCGCAGAATCGTATGCTCGCGGGCAGCGTCGGAAGCCCTTTGCCCGGCGTCGAAGTAAAAATCATCGATGCCGACGAAACAGGCGTCGGCGAAGTAGTTGCGCGCGGCCCGAATATCATGGCGGGCTATTTCGAGAACGACGCGGCGACGCGCGCGACCATCATCGACCGCTGGCTTCGCACAGGCGATCTGGGGCGCTTCGATGCAAACAATAATTTGTATCTCGTCGGGCGCTCGAAGGAAATTATCGTTGACACGAACGGCAAGAATGTTTACCCGGACGAAATCGAGGAGATTTACGGCAACTCAAGTTTCATTAAAGAGTTGAGCGTCGTCGGACTCCCTGACGGCGCGGGCGAGAAAGTCGCGGCACTCGTCGTGCCGGATTACGATCAGGACTTGTCGCTTTCGCGCGAAGAAGCGCGGCGTAAAATCGAAGAACATTTCCGCTTTGTCTCTTCCGCGATTCCCTTTTACAAGCGCGTCAAGGTGCTTCATTTTTCCGACGACGAACTGCCGCGCACGGCGACGCGCAAAGTTAAACGCCGCGAAGTCGTCGTGCAGATGGAAGCGCTCGAAAACAGATTGCGCAACGCGGTGTCGGCAGCAATCGAAAGCAAAGCGCAGGAGAGCGGCGCGAAAGATACGCGTTGGCTGCTCGACGTAGTGGCGAGCGTGGCGAATCGTCCACGCGCGAGCGTCAGTTTCGATTCGCGTTTCAGCGATCTCGGTTTCGATAGTTTGATGTATGTCGAGCTTGCCACCGCGATTGAAAACGCGGGCGGCATCCTCAGTTCACCAGATACGCTGACCGAAGTGCAAACACTGCGCGAACTCGCATCCGTCGTATCTCGTCAGTCATCCACGCACACGCCGGAGACTGCCTCAATCAACAACGCCGAAACATCACGCGCCAGCGATAGCGGCGGCGGCAGTGACGATGAAGAAATTTACATTCCGTCATTTATCAGAACCGTCGGCAATCGCGGGCTAGACGTTTTGCAGCGCGCCTTTTACGAGAAATTTCTTCACACGCGTTACGAAGGGCGCTCGCACATTCCCGTGCATACAAACTTTATCGTCGCCGCCAATCACGCTTCGCATCTCGACATGGGGCTTGCGAAGATGGCTCTCGGCGAAGCGGGCACAGATATGGTCGCGCTCGCTGCCGCCGATTACTTCTTCGACAATAAATACAAGCGCGCCTACATGGACAACTTCACGAATCTTGTGCCGATGGAGCGCAGCGGAAGCCTTCGTCAATCCTTGCGGCACGCGCGCTCTTTTCTTGATCGCGGCTACAACGCGCTGATCTTTCCCGAAGGCACGCGCTCTGTGACGGGCGAACTTGCAGACTTCAAACCTGTCATCGGTTATCTCGCGTTGTCGTCGCGCGTCGGCATTCTGCCGCTTTATCTTCGCGGCACATACGAAGCGATGCCCAAAGGATCGAACGTCATACGCAGCCGTGAGATCGGCGCGCGCATCGGGCGTTATCTCTCAATCGAAGAATTAGAGGAAATGACGAAGGACATGGCACGTGCTGAAGCCTATCGTTTAATTGCAGAGCTTGCTCATCACGAAGTCGCAAACCTACGCGACGGCACGCGGCTTACCTTCGACGCCAAGGCAACGCGCAAACGCTGGCGCACAGAACGCCGCGCGCAAACGGCGGAGGCCAAAGCTGAAGCAGAACGCAACGCATCAATTCCGCATCTCGCCGCCGGAGACTAAAAGCAGGAGTCAAAAATCAGAATGAAGAAAGGAATGTAAGCAATGAGGGTTACGTTCATGCTGATAATGCCTACCACTCTGGCTTTTATTCTGTCTCCTGACTTCTGTCTCCTGAATACTGTATTCTGGCTTCTGACTACTTCTTTTTATGGCAACGAAGAAAACTACCAGCAAGAAGCGCGTGGCTTCCAAAGCTACGCCCGCGCCGCGCACGACTAAAACGAAAATCGTTGAGAGTCAGGCTTTAGTAAAGCTTGCGCCGAAGCGGACGCTCGTCACAGGCGGCACGGGCTTTCTCGGCCAGCATGTCGTGCGCGAACTGCTCGACGCAGGCGTGAGAGATATTCGCGTGTTGACGACGGGCGCATCGCTGCCGCAATGGATGATCAAGCGCGGCGTTGAAAGTGTTTCCGGCTCGATCACGAATCCGGCGGATGCAGAGCGCGCCGTTGAAGGCATGGCGGAGATTTATCATCTGGCGGGATTCGTTTCTTACGAACCGAACGAAGCGCGCCGCATGTATGGCGTGCATGTTGACGGCACGCGCTTGCTCTGCGAAGCGGCGCGTGCGGCAAGCGTGAAATCAATCGTGATGGCTTCGACGAGCGGCACGATTGCCGTGACGGAATCCGGCGACATCGTGCCGAATGAAGAATGGCCGCCACCCCTTGACATCATCGCGCGCTGGCCTTACTACGCAAGCAAGTTTTATCAGGAGCGTGTCGCGCTCGAAGCCTTCACAAGCAGCGGCTTGCGGC
Organism: Pyrinomonadaceae bacterium; assembly: GCA_051000345.1. Lineage (GTDB taxonomy): Bacteria > Acidobacteriota > Blastocatellia > Pyrinomonadales > Pyrinomonadaceae > JBHENC01. The sequence goes on from JBPCOJ010000079.1 coordinate 8,462, forward strand.
TCGTGATGCTCAATCCGAGTTTGCTGCTCGGCCCCAATGATGAACGCCTTAGTTCGACGAAAGTGATACTCGATTTTCTCGCGCGCAAGATCAACGCTGTGCCGAACGGCGGCCTGAATTTCGTTGACGTGCGCGACGCGGCGAAAGCTTTTCCGCGCGCGATGACAAACGGGCGTCACGGCGAGCGTTATCTTCTGGGAAGCGTTAATTGGAGCTTTGAAAAATTCTTCGCGCGGCTCGAACGCCTGACGAAAGTTTCCGCGCCGCGCTTTTCGTTTCCGAAGAAACTCGCCATCGGCGGCGCGCAAGCTCTCAATGCGCTTTCCAGACATTGGAATCTAACATCGCACGTCGAACCCGTCGCCGTCGAAATGGCCGAATATTTCTGGTATCTGGATCACTCAAAGGCCGCACGCGAACTCAACTTCACGCCCCGCGACGCAGGCGAAACACTCCAAGACACCATCGCCTACGTGCGTCAGAATTTTCTCGGCAGCGACGTTTTCGCATCAAGCGCGTCGTCTTGATAACTTACGTTCGGTGGCTTCGTGTTAACCAGATATAATGTCCACAGGCTATGACTGACTACATATCGAACAATATCCTTCACATAACAATTGGCACAACGATGCCTTTGAGTGCCGGAGAGGAATTAGAATCTGCTTTAGATATATCTCACGAATTGAGATTGCTAAAAGCTGCGATTCTGTATGCTGATCGCGTTAAGTTTTGCAGCTTCGCTGCAACCAGTTTCTTATCTTTAATGAATCGCCCTGCGAACATGAGTGAAGATGAGAAACTCGAATGGTTCCTTACTTTCTATAAGAGTCTTGGACATGAAGCGCATATCTCGCAAGTGTCACGGTTTGTTGAGGAGTATAGAGAAAGTAAACGTAACAAGAGGAAGAATTTCAGCAACTATCTCAGATATAGGAATGCATTTGAAAAGTCATTGAGCAAAATGAATAAAGCGGCTACGAAAGCAAATATGACTGAGTTTACAGCCGCTATTAACTCTAAATTAGTTGAATTTAAGTCATACATGGGCGGCTATAATACAGAGGAATTCGTCCGAGACATTGCCGCTGCGCTTGATTCAGGTACTAGCTATCCATTATTAGATGAGCGAACAGGTAAATTAATTGATCTAGGCATAAAGGGAGGTCAAATAACTCCGCTTGGTACTTCGGTGAGTGGAGCTAAACAAGTGGGATTATCTACTGGATTGTTTAGTAGACTGCCTTTATTTGATGAAGCTTCTGTAGATGAAATTATTGACATTCGTAAAGAACTAGATAGACCCTTGAAGCGTTTTCGTTCAGGTGTTATCGGCTTTTCTAGAGAAATAGAAAGTGCTCCGTGGAATAATGAATTCTCGCAAGAAGTAGAGCAAATATTCATTGAACGGGTTGAGCCTGCGGTACTGGAAATTGAAGACGCTTATAAATCTAGCAGGCCGCTATTAGAGATTGTAAGTCGCTCATTAACACACCCAAGTGCCGTAACAACTTCCGCATTAGGAATTGCGCTCTCACGTTTATCGCAGTTCCCCGATATTTTTGTTGCTTTGTCTGCTGCTGCTGGCGTTTCTATAGGAGCATATGAAGCATTCAAAAAGTATCGTCAGGAAAAGCAAGGCATTGAGAAGAATCAGCTCTACTTTTATTACAGAGTTGGTAAATCGCTTTCGGAATCATGAGATATGTAATGAATAACGCCAACAACAACTCATGCAACCCGACCGTCCTTAGCTTACCTCTCATCAATGTTCGCTGGTTTAATTCGAGCGTTCCGCCGCGCATCTCTTTGCAAGTTTGCGACACAAGCGGTTAGTTAGATAAATAAAAAACTTCACTCTTTCAAGCGGGAAAGCGCACACGCAGCGCGTTCGGTAGGATTTCAAAGGTCGCGGGAAGATAGCCCGGCAGTTCTCCATCCACCTCAAGCAGAATCTTAAAGCTTTCATGCGCAGGCCGCGCGGTGATGCGGGAAGCGTGTGTGTGTCGAACCTGCGGCGTTCCGAGATGCGCGCCCGTATAAAGCTTCGGGGCGTTGGCGATCAATTCCAGCGCGCCTAATTCGTTGATGGCGATGACATCAAAGCGACCATCGTCCATTTTAGCTTGCGGCGCGATCTTCATGCCGCCGCCGAAATAGCGCGCGTTGGCGACGCACAGATTGGCGAGGGTGAGGCGTGCTTCCGGTTTGTCGTCAAGCTGGATTATCACATCGGCGGCGGGCAGCGAGAGCGTCGCGCCGAGTGCGGCGACGGCGAAGGAGATGCGGCCTCCGAGCCAATCGAGGCGAGACGCGAGCGATGTTTGCGCGCGCGTGTTTGCCTTGACGCGGCGGATCACGTCGCCGCTCATGCCGAACGATGCGACGCCGACGAAATACTTTTCGGCCTGCGCGCCCTTCTCGTCAATGAACGTGACGCGGCCTGCGTCTATGCGGCGCGTGCGGCCTGTTTGCAATGCTCGCGCAACGTTTGCCGCGTTTGTCGAAAGGTTCAGCGTGCGACGGAAATCGCCGCCCGTGCCGCTTGGCAAAACGCCTAGCTCTGCGTCCGCGCCGGATTCCAGTATGCCGCTCGCCACTTCGTTGATTGTGCCGTCGCCGCCGCACGCAATGATAAACTCCCTGCCCGCCGTTGCTTCACGCGCGCTGATGATGCGCCCGTCGCCCGCCTCTCTCGTGAAGGCCGGAGTAAACGCGCCGAAGTGAGTGCGCAAATCGCTGGCGATGGCAGGCCAGCGTCGCCCCGTCGCGCCGTTTGCGGAAGCCGGATTAACAATGACGAGCGGGAGTTGCGACATTAGTGCGTGCGATCCTGCGCGACAGAATTTTCGCGTGAAGCGGAAGGCAAAGAGTTCTCTTGTTGCGTTTGCAATGCTGCACAAAGCGCGCGGTCTTGCTCGCCGAGTTCGGCGATTTTGAGCATTACGTAATCCGCAATTTCTTTGTAGGTGCGAAGGCGTTCAGGCTTGGCGAGATGTTCTGCGAGATCGAGCGGCGCGCCGAAGTGTACGCGTATGGGTTCGCCGCCGCGCCAGTTGCTCAAAACTTGTTTGGGCAGATCGTTGCCGAGTCCGGCGATGAAAACGGGAATCACCTGCGGCGCGGCGTCCTTGATAAGCTTGCCGATGCCGGGCTGTGCGCGCAAAAGCGAATATGGATCATCGCTCAAATTCCTTTTGCCTTCCGGGTGGAAACCGATGACGTGGCCTTCACCGTTGCGGCAGAGTTCGGTCAAACGGCGCATCGAAAATTTATCGAAGAGCCGTTTTTCGTTGCTCGCAAAAATCGGTGGATACATGCTCCACCAACCCATCAGGAAATTGATGAAAAGTCCGCGCAGAGAGTCATAAAACAACACCGCGCGCACCGGAAAAAAAAGCTTCTTCGGCCATTTCGTGCGACGAAACAGAATCGTCGAAACAACGTACATGTCGAAGAATGAACGGTGATTAGCGGCGAGCAGAAGCGGGCGCGCGTGCGTGACGGCTTCAATGTGTTCGAGACCGTAAACGCGCAGCAGATTATAAGTCGAAAGATGAATCCAGATTGAACCGAGACGGCGCTGAAACCAAGTCCAGAAACGCTTGAGCCTTCCTTGATTCATGCGATGCGCAACGCGAAAAGCAAAACGCTCGACGGGCGAAAGCACAGAGAGTTCTTCCGGCGTAGGGTCGCGGGCATCGAGCTTTTCGGAAACGAGTTGTTCTGCTTGCGACGTTTCATCATCAGGCAAAACAGGATCGACTAGAGCCATACGTCTACTTTTATATTTCCACGCTGTCGATGCTGTCAATCAATTGAAAAGTATTTCGCGTCTTCGTGATGCACGATGATTGCGGAGGTCGATTGCTCCGGTTCGAGTTGATATTCTTCCGAGAGCGTGACATCGATGCGCGAGGGATCGATCAACTCGAAAAGCTTTGTTTGATCTTCTAGGTTCGGGCACGCCGGATAGCCGAAGCTGAAGCGCGAGCCTTGATAGCCTTGATGAAAAAGCTTCGTTACTTCTCCAGCGTCTTTGCCCGCGATGCCTAGTTCTTCGCGGATGCGCTTGTGCCAGAGTTCGGCGAGTGCTTCCGCCGCTTCGACGCTCAAGCCGTGAAAGTAAAGATAGTCAGCGTAGTTGTCGGATTTGAAAAGCTCCTGCGCATACTCGCTCGCGCGAAGCCCAACCGTAACGAGATGAAACGCAACGACATCCATACGCCCGGAACATTGCGCCGCAAAGTAATCTGCGAGGCACAGACGCTTTCCGGCGGGCTGGCGCGGGAACGTAAATCTCATGCGCTCTGTGCGCTCATCGTTCTGATAAATGATTAAATCGTTGCCGTTTGATTGACACGGGAAATAACCATAGACGACGCGCGGCACTAGCAATGCTTCACGTTTGCAACGCTCCTTCAAAGCGTCGTAGATCGGGCGCACGTGATTTGCGACAAGCGCGCGATATTCTTCGGCGGGCATTTTGCCTTGCTTGAATTGCCATTGGCCTTTGAACAAAGCAGTTTCATTGGCGAGCGCGAAAACGTCATCAAGCGAAACGTCTTCGACGACGCGCGAGCCGTAGAATGGAGCGCGCGGAATGGGTACGTCCGTGCGTATGTCGGAGCGCGTGGTGTGCGTCGTGTCGCCATTGATTTTTGTGGCGGCGCGAGGTCTCACAGCGCGAGTGGTGTTGATTCCTAGTTTCGCATCTTCGCCGACTAAATCTTCCGCGTCGTCGGGTTCGCTGATGGAATTTTTACTGAGCGTGTGCGTCGTCTCTGCCGTCGTCGCAATCGTTTGCTCTTTCGCCGCGCCGTGTCCGTTTGCCGCGCCGCCGCCCGTCAATTCGTCCATCGTGTGCAGACCATCGAAGGCATCCTTCGCGTAAAAGAGCGCGCCGTTATATATATCTCGCAGATCGTCTTCAACGTAGCGACGTGTCAGCGCAGCGCCGCCCAAGACGACAGGAACATTGATGCTGCGCTCGTTCATCAATTCCAGATTCTCGCGCATGATGAGCGTTGATTTGACGAGCAGGCCGCTCATGCCGATGGCGTCCGCGCCGTGTTCTTCAAAGGCGTTGATGATGTTTTCAATCGTCTGCTTGATACCGAGGTTGATAACTTTGTAGCCGTTGTTGGTCAGGATGATGTCAACGAGATTTTTGCCTATGTCGTGAACGTCGCCTTTGACGGTGGCGAGAATCATCGTGCCCTTTTCGGTTGCGCCCCCTTTTCTTTCGATGAATGGTTCGAGAAAGCGGACAGCCGTTTTCATCGCTTCCGCCGATTGCAGCACGAACGGAAGTTGCATTTGTCCGCTGCCGAAGAGTTCGCCGACGGTCTTCATGCCGTCGAGCAAAGTGTTGTTGATAATTTCAAGCGCAGAGTATTTTTCGAGCGCGACTTTCAACGCGGCTTCGAGGCCGATTTTTTCGCCATCGATAATGTGGCGCTTGAGTTGTTCTTCGACGGGCAAATTGCTCACGTCTTTTTTGACGGTCTTAGTCGAGACGCCTTCAAAAAGTTTGGTGAATTCCGTCAGCGGATCGTAAGTGCAAATATCGCCGTCGAATTTTCGCTCGTCATAAATAAGCTGGCGCGCGACTTCGCGTTCGCGGTCGTCTATGCGATTGAGCGGAACAATTTTACTGGCGTTGACGATTGCCGCGTCGAGGCCTGCTTCGACGGCTTCATGTAGAAACACGGAATTTAAGACGACGCGCGACGGCGGATGAAGGCCGAAGGAAACATTGGAGACGCCGAGGATAGTAAAGCACTCCGGCAATTCCGCTTTGATGCGGCGAATGCCTTCGAGTGTTTCGGCGGCGTTGCGGCGGTCTTCTTCGATGCCCGTCGAGATGGGGAGCGCGAGTGGGTCAAAGAAAATGTCGTGCGCGGCGAGGCCGTATTCCTTCGTCGCCTGCTCGTAAGCGCGTTTGGCGATTTTGAATTTACCGTCCGCTGTGCGCGCCATTCCTTCTTCGTCGATGGTGCCGATAACTATGCTTGCGCCGTAGGCTTTGGCAATGTCAACGACTTTTAGAAAGCGCGGCACGCCGTCTTCATAGTTCGTTGAATTTAAGATGCACTTGCCGCCCGCGTGCTGAAGCCCCGCTTCCATCTTTTGCCATTCGGTGGAATCGAGCATCAGCGGAATCTTGACGCTCGTGGCGAGACGCGCGGCCAGAGCGTGCATATCCTGTTCGCCGTCGCGCCCGACGAAATCCACATTGACATCGAGTATGTGCGCGCCTTCGCGTTCCTGCTCGCGTGCTAACGCAACGAGGCCGTCCCAATCTTCCGCGTTCAAAAGGTCGCGCATCTTTTTCGAGCCGGAAGCATTGACGCGCTCGCCGACGATCAGAAACGAGGTATCCTGCACGTAGGGCTGTTGAAAGTAAATGGAAGAAGCGGATGGAATCAACTTTGCATCGCGCTGTTTCGGCGTGACGTTTTGCATGGCTTCGACAACCGCCTTCAGATGCGCGGGCGTCGTGCCGCAGCAGCCGCCGACGATGTTGACGCCGAAATCTTTTGCGAAGTGCGTGATTTGCGCGGTGAAGGATTCGGGCGTTTCGTCGTAGTGCTGCGCGCCGTCTTTGACTTGCGGCAAGCCCGCGTTCGGCAGCACGGAAACAAACTTGGGAGCGTTCTCGCAGAGATAACGAATGCTTTCGGTCATGTGCTTGGGGCCTGTGCCGCAGTTCATGCCGATGACATCAATCGGGAAAGGTTCGAGCGCGGTCAAAGCGGCGTTGATCTCCGTGCCGTTAAGCATCGTGCCGAAGAGTTCGATGGTCACCTGCGCGATGACGGGGACGCGGCGTTTGGCTTGCTCGAAGAATTCAAAAATGGCTGACAGAGCCGCCTTTGTTTGCAGCAAGTCCTGACAGGTTTCGACTTGAAGCAAGTCCACGCCGCCTTCTACTAAACCGCGCACTTGATCCGCATAGGCAGCCTTGAGGTCTTTGAAGGTAATGTGTCCGAGCGTCGGCAATTTCGTGCCGGGGCCTATCGAACCGGAAACCCAACGCGGTTTGTCTGGCGTCGAGAAATCATTTGCGACGCGTTTGGCGAGTTGGGCGGCCTTGAGATTCAGTTCGTATGTGAGATGCGCAATGTCATATTCGGCGAGGACAATCGGAGTCGAGCCGAACGAGTTCGTTTCGACGACATCGCAGCCGACGCTAAAAAAATCGGCGTGGACTTTTTCAATTGCTTCGGGTTTGCTAATCAACAGATATTCGTTGCAGCCTTCGAGATGCGCACCGCCGAAATCGTCCGGCGTCAAATTCTGCGATTGAATGTTTGTGCCCATCGCGCCGTCGAAGACGATGATGCGTTCTTTTAGTGCGTCGAGAAAATTTGTGCTCATGTAGGTTCGTGTCCGTTCCGGCGATTGTCTTTTATGAAAGGGCGCAAGGGAAAGCCCCGCGCCAAACAACGCGGGGCTTTCCGTGAAAAGCTGTTTTCGAGTGGTCTTAATGGAAAGACTCGCCGAGCTGTTTAGCAGTTTGTTTTTCGTGGCCGCAAGTTGCCTTAACTCACCACGTTTGTTTCGGGCATTATTGAACAACAGGGCGCGCCGGACTGTCAAGCGATGCACGCTTTATCGCTATTGCAAACGAGGCGCGAATCGGAGTAAGGTCAAGCCGAAGTTGCGACGATTTAGGCACTGAAGTTTTATACACTTGCTGTCGTGTTCATTGTTTCCCGCACCGTTTTTCGTTTCTGCTTTGAAGCGAACGGCGGTTTTTGAGACAATGATTTTGCTTTCCCACCTCTTGCCCGACAAAGGAGCCTTCAATTTTGCAAATACGAACTACAAGCGATGCCGTGTGGCTTTCGTTTACCAACGCGCTGAACAGCTTTGCGACTTTTTTACCGGCCTTGATCGGAGCGCTGATCGTGCTCGTTATCGGCTGGGTCATTTCTGGCGCGCTCGCACGCTTGATCGAAAAAGGCTTGCGGGCGATAGGGCTTGAGCGCGCCGTGCATCATTCCGGCATCAACGATTTTATCGTGCGTTCCGGCACCGCATGGACGACTTCTAAATTGATCGCCGAACTCATCAAGTGGTTCATACGCCTGATCTTTATTCAGGCGGCGGCAAACATTCTGGGAATGCCGCAAATCACCGCGATTATCAATAGCATTATTTTGTTTATTCCGAACATCGTGGTGGCGATGGTGATTATCGTGATCGGCGCGCTGATCGCAAAATTTCTTTCGGGACTCGTGCGCGGCTCTGTGTCGGAGATGGGAGTCGGCAATCCGAATCTGCTGGCGACGCTGACGCGCTACGCCGTAATCGGGTTCGCCGTCATCGCCGCGATTAATCAACTCGGCATCGCGGCTGTCGTCGTGAACACTTTATTTATAGGATTTGTGGGAGCGATTGCGTTGGCTGTCGGGCTGGCGTTCGGGCTTGGCGGGCGCGACGTGGCGGCGAAGATTACAGAGTCTTGGTATCAAAGCGGCAGGAACATGGCAGTCGCAGCCAATCAGCGTTCGCTCGATGAAGGCGTCACACGCACGGCGCGCACGGTGTCGTCTTCCACAACTGTGCCGATTCGCCCGACGCTCGATGAGTTAAGCTAAACAGATGATTGTGCAAGGCCGTCAAGCTACTGAAAAGTAGTTCGACGGCAAGCAATCGGAGAAGGCAAAATGAATTTTGATGCTGTTGCTAAAACTTCATTGCTGACCGCAGCCATGCGCGCGGTAGAAAATAGTCGAGGCGAAAATGAAGGGCGTTTATTCTCTGATCCATTTGCAGAAGTACTGGCGGGCAGGGAAGGCTTTTCTATTCTGGAGCAGTTTCGTGCAGAGGAGGGAGATCAAAACGGCTTTGTGTTGCGGACACGTTATTTGGATGATCGGATCATCCAAGGGCTTGCTCAGGGAATCCGGCAAATTGTGATCTTAGCGGCAGGAATGGACACCCGTGCGTATCGTTTGTCGTTTCCAGACGGCACACGGGTTTTCGAGTTGGATAGACCGGAGGTGCTGAGCTACAAGCAAGAAAAACTTGGTGATACGTTACCTCATTGCATACGACACATTGTGGGCGTTGATCTTCGAGAGGAATGGCAGAGCAAACTGATTCAGGTCGGAATGAACACGACCGAGCGCACACTGTGGCTTGTCGAAGGTCTACTTATCTATTTAGACGAAGCCGCTGTTTTGACGCTCTTTGAAAAAATAAATTCGCTATCAGTACCGAATAGCATCCTGCTCTTTGATCTTCTGGGACGCTCTTTGCTTGATGCTCCACAGATGGCTAACCTACTTCATTTCTTTGAAAAGTTAGGCGCTCCCTGGCGTTTCGGCCTAGATGAGCCTGAAAAATTCATGGAGCAGTTTGGGTGGACTGCGGTGGCAACACAGCCCGGAGAAGTTGATCCCGCCCGCTGGCCATTCCCCACTGCACCTCGACACATACCCGATGTACCTCGATATTTTTTTATCGAGGCTCGCAAACTAAGCAGCGTGTTTCTATGAACGCGCCGTCGAACAAGTCAGTCGAGCGGACTGCCCGCCAGCTTGCCTCTCATTAATCTTAGATGGTTTCTTTGAGGCTGTTGCTTGCGGGCGGGCAGCCGCTCGATTCCGGCGCTCGACGGCCTTCGTTGTTTGTTGCGCGCCCGTGTGTTAATTTTGCTTGCGGCCTACTTCATTTCGGTTTTGTAATCACTACTATTTTTTCAAGATGCGACGCGCGATTTATCCCGGCTCATTCGATCCTGTGACGAACGGTCATCTGGACATTATCGAGCGCGGCTGCAAGCTGTTCGACGAAATCATCATCGCCATTCTCGTTCATCCAGACAAAAAACCGATGTTCACGATTGAAGAACGCGTCGAGATGCTGTTACAGGTGACTGGTGAAATAGACAAGGGCGAGTGCGTGCTTCGCGTCGATAATTTTCAAGGCTTGTTAGTAAAATATGCCGTCGAGCGCGAGGCGCAGGCGATTGTGCGCGGCATTCGCGCGATTTCGGATTACGAATACGAGTTGCAAATGGCTTTGATGAATCGAAGGCTAGAGCCGCGCATCGAGACAGTGTTTATGATGCCGCACGAAGATTATTCGTATGTTAGCTCGCGGCTCGTCAAGGAAGTGTTCAGCTTGGGCGGCGCAATCGACGGCCTCGTTCCCTCATTCGCGTTGGAACGCATGAAGCAAAAATCAAACGGAGTTTAAGCGGCGCGGCGCGGTGATGCCTCGCTTGTGTTTCACGGTTTCAACGCGCGTTTTCCTTTAATTATTCTGACATGACAAAATTGGTTAGCGATAAATTTCCTGCCGCCGATAACGTGGCAAAGATGCAGGCTTCAACGACGCTCGCCGCGATGCAGGCCGCCGTTAAGCTGCGCGCGGAAGGCGTTGACGTGGTTGACCTAGGGGCGGGCGAGCCGGATTTCGACACGCCGGATAACATTAAACGAGCGGCACAGGAAGCGATGCGCTTGGGCGAAACGAAGTACACGCCGACAGCCGGGACGCGCACACTGCAAGACGCGATCATCGCTTATTACGAACGCGAGTTCGGCGCGCACTACGACAAGCCGGAAGTAATGGCGACAAGCGGCGGCAAGACAGCGATCTTCAATGCGATTGTGTCCCTTGTCGGCACTGGCGATGAGGTCTTGATCGTTAAACCTTACTGGGTGACTTTCCCGGAGCTTGTAACCTTCGCGCGCGCGACGCCCGTTTTCATAGAGACAGAGGAAACGGGTTTTGTTTTGACCGCCGAACAAGTTGAGCGCGCGATCACTGCGCGCACCAAGTTGATTATTCTCAACTCGCCGAACAATCCGACGGGTCGCGTGATTCCGCCGCAAGAGTTTCAGCGCATCATGGAAGTTTTGACGGAGCGCGGCGTGTATGCGATCACAGATGAATGCTATTTGCGATTCGTTTATCCACCGGCTGAAGTTTACAGCGCTGCGATGTTAGCGCCGGAGCTACGAAAAAACCTGTGCGTCGCCGGATCGTTTTCCAAGACGTATGCGATGACGGGCTGGCGCGTCGGCTATTCGCTTGCGCCTGCGGCTTGGACGCGCGAGATGTTGAAGGTGCAAGGGCACACGACGACTCATCCGAACTCGTTGGCGCAACGCGCGGCTGCCGAAGCCTTCGACGGCGCGCAAGATTCGGTGCAGAAGATGCTGATTGAATATACGAAGCGGCGCGATTGGCTGCTCTCTGCGCTTTCCGATATTCCGGGCATTTGTTGTGCGCACCCGGAAGGAGCGTTTTATGCTTTCCCGAACGTGCGCGAGTTGTTGGGCGGCGAAGTAAAAACGTCGGGCGATTTTGCGAATAAATTACTAATGGAAGAACACACAGTGGTGACGGACGGCGCGGGCTTCGGCGCGGAAGGCTTTATACGCATCTCTTACGCGACATCGCTTGATCGCTTACAGGAAGGCATCAAACGCATTCGCCGCGTTGCTGAAGGGCTTGTTAGCAATTAGTAATTATTTACTTGCAACTAATCGTAAGAGCCAAGCGGCATCGCCTATTTTAAGCGATGCCGCTTGGCTCTTACGATTACAGTACAAGAAGCTGCTTTCGTTAGTAGATATTGAAAGCGTACTCTATCTTGCCGTAAGAAGAAACAGCGTGGCCGTTCTTCATGGCCGGTGAAAATTTAATCTGGCGCGCTGCCTCGATAGCTTTCTCGGTCAGTCCGTATGGTAGCCCGTTGACGGCGCTAACGTTTGTTACCTGTCCCGACGCATTGAAAATCAATCTCAATGTGACAGTGCCTGTCGTTTGATTCTTGCGCGCTTCTTCTGTGTAGCCCGGCTCAGGCTTTGTTAGAAGTCGTACCTTCTGCGTTACTTCAGTAGCCTTAAAGGTACGATTGTAGTTTTCTTCTGCATTGCCGCCGTTGCCGCCGCTACTGCCGCCGCCGCCGAGTTTGCCGCTGCCGCCGCCGATGTTGTAGCCCTCGCCTTTGCCGTAGCCCGAACCGTTGCCGCTGCCGATGTTATTGCCGCTGCCGTTGCCGATGCCGTCACCTGTTCCGGGGCCGGATGAAGGCTCTTTGGATTTCGAGCTAGGCACGCCGAAAACGGGCGGCGTGGTCGTTGGGAAAAGCGCCGGATCGCCTTTGCTCACAACGGCGACGGGAAGACGCGGAGATTTAATCGCCGGAGGATTCGGGTTCGGCGTGACGATCTGCGGCTGAATCATCGAGGCGGGAGGAATGCCGCCCTGTGAAGCAGGCTTTTGTTCCTGTCGTCCACCGCCGCCGCCGCCCTGCGCCTTCTCGAATTTAGGCTTCGAGCCTTCGCCCTTGCCCTTATTGAAGCCGACGCGCCCTTCGTCCTTTTTATCGCCGACGCCCTTATCGGGTTTCTCCTTCGGCTGTTCTTCCGGCACTTCCGTAAAATCCAAAATCTGATCGGCGCGCTCCGGTTCGTTCAGCGCCAGTTCGGTTGCGCGACGATCAAGCAAGCCGATGATGACGATTGCCGAGAGGACTGTAAAGAGCGCGATGAGACACGCCAGCGCGACGTTCGGCCCGCGAAAGAAACGCCATACCAGCGCGCCGTAGGCGGCGGCGGAGCGGCGCGTAAAGCCTACAGGGTCACGCTTGAATTCCGGCCACGTCAACTGCGAAGCCTGCGCGACTTCACGCAATTCCGTCGTCAGGCGATTGATGAGTCCGGCGTCCTCAATCATTGTCAAATGAAATTCGTTATTGCTGCTCATTGCCGCCGACGCTCCCGCAGTTGCTCCCCCCGCTGCCGCGCTTGCCGCTACGTTATCATACGCAGCACCGCCGTCGCCGAGAACGTATTTTCCGTTGCCGTCGGCAGAAGAAAGATTGCCGTTGCCGTTGGCTGGTGCGTGCGTGCCAGCGGACGCCAACGTGACGGGTTCTTCAACCGAAGTCAGAACGGGTTCAACCGCGCCTGCGTTTAAGCCGTTCAGCGGCGTGCCGTCAACCGGGCAAAAGCTGAACTTATCAGCAAACTCTTCGTGGCACGTTGTGCATGTTTTCATCTTCGCTACCTCTTTATTATTCGGGCGGAGTGCGACGGCGGCATCCGCGCCCTGTTCACTTTGCTGCTGGCGATATGCTTCAACCAAACGCCTTTCGTGCGAAGCGGCAACGACAGGCGCGCGCCAACTCTCCAATAACTGCTTCAGTTCCTTATCTTCAATCGTTTCTTCGCCGTTCGCATCGCCGTTGAAAGCAATCGGACTTTCATCGAAAAAAGAATCGCGTTGATCTCGTTTCTCGTTGCTCATCTCAATGCTTCTCCAACGCTTCGGCGGCGGCTTCGTGCGCTTTGAAATACGGCGCTAAACTTCGTCTCAGGCTCTCGCGCGCGCGATAAAGCCGCGCCTTGATCGTTCCCGTATCCGCTTCCGTAATCGCCGCAATCTCTGCGAGCGTAAAGTCTTCATACTCGAAAAGCACGAGCGCCTCGCGTTGCAGCGGCGGCAATCCGGCGACGGCGCGGCGCACTATCTCTGATAATTCCTCACCGAGCAATTTGCCCAGAGGCTGCGCGGGCGCGTGCTCGTAAACAAAATCTTCGGGCGTTTCTTCGAGAGCAACTTCACGTCCGGCGCGGCGAAAATGTTTCATCGCCAGATTTCTCGCCGCCGCGCATAAATACGTTCGCAAGGAAGCGCGCCGTTCGTCGAACCGCTCTGGATGCTTGAGCGCGCTCAAAAAGCAATCCTGCGTAATGTCTTCAGCCGCTTCGACGGAGCCGAGCAGCCTGTAAGCGAAGCGAAATACAGTGTCGCGGTGGCCTCTGTACAAAACCAGAAAGGCCTCTTCGTCGCCGCGATTCGCGCGCTCTAAAAGTTGTGCATCTGTGCTTTTATCGGGCAACGCGGCCCCTTCGATTCAACAGGAATCGCTTCCCTTTTTATTATTACCGGCAACCACCGAAAAGATACGCCCGCACGACAAGTTAATTTGCGAAGCTAAAAAGCGTTCGCCGGATGCCGTCCGCACCGCGCAAATTCCGCGTCCGGCTTTCCCATTATACAATTCTTCGGAAACCTGTGAAGCAAATGCGCGCTTCCTGAACCAAACGCTAAAGCAGACAAAGCTTCGATGCGCGGCAAGGCCAAACGGTTGACGCGCCGCCACGCCTATCTCTAAACTGTTTTTGCTTGTCCGACACCGATCCAAAGCCCTGCCGCATCAAAGGCACGATAAGGCGAAAAGGCTGCCTTCAGTTCGTTTTCCAAGCACGCACGATTCCATAGATTATCGTCGAATTATGAACGCTCAAACAAATTCCTTCAGCACACGCAAAGCCGCGCTTTCGATGCTGCTTTTTTTCGTTGCTCTCTACGGCCTGTTTTTGCCGCACGTTACTGCCGCCGCGCAAAACCCGCCGGAGCCGCGCCGCGAGCAATTATTGAACGGCCTGCGCATAGTGTTGTCGCCGCGCCCGGGCGATGCCAATGTGCTTTTGAAAATGCGCATACACAGCGGCGCAATCTTCGACACGGCAGGCAAAGCAGGGACAATGGCCTTGCTCGGCGACGCGCTTTTTCCAGACCCCGCAACGCGCGAGTATTTCACGGAAGAACTCGGCGGACGATTGATGGTCACGACTGATGCAGACTCCGTCAACATTTCTCTCAGCGGGCGGGCGACGGAATTCGAGCGCATCCTAGAACAATTGCGCAGCGCGATTTTCAATTTTTCCGTGACCGCCGAAGGCGTTTCCAAGCTACGCGATGCGCGCGTCAAACTCCTACGCGAAACGAGCATTGTGCCTGCCGCCATCGCCGACCGCGCCATCGCCGCAAGGCTCTTCGGCGACTACCCGCTCGGGCGTTCCTTCACAGGCACAATTGATAGCCTCGCGCGCGTCGAACGCAGCGACGTGATATTTGCGCGCGAGCGTTTTCTCAATCCGAACAATGCCACGCTCGTCGTTACAGGCGGCATAGACAACACGCGCGTGCTGCGCTTGCTCAGACAACGTCTCGGCGCGTGGCGTCAAAGCGAAGCGATTGTGCCGCCGACGTTTCGCCAGCCCGCCGCGCCCGACCCGCGCACGCTGATCGTCGATCTGCCCAATACGGACACGGCGGAAATCAGGCTTGCGGCGCGCTCGATAACGCGTTCAGACCCAAACTATGCGGCGGCGGCTTTGCTTGCATTGCTCGCGCGCGACCGCTGGCAAACGGCCTTTCCGCAACTCGGCAAAAGCGCTTTCTTCGTGCGCGATGAAACACATCCGCTGCCCGGCATCTTCGTGATGGGAGCGTCCGTGCCTTCGCCTGCGGCGGCAAACGCGCTCACCGCCGCGCGCTCCGTGCTGAATGCGCTGGCGACGACGCAACCGACAACCGTAGAGCTTGAGCGCGTGCGTGAGGAAGCTCTCGCCGCCCTTAACAAACAATTCGAGCAACCCGAAACGCTTGCAGATTTGTGGCTCGATGCGGACACATACAAACTCGACACGCTTGCGGATCAAATCAAACAACTCAAGGCCGTGATGCCCGTTGCCATGCAGCGCACCGCCGCGCAGTTGTTTCTGAGCGCGCCGCTTGCTTCGGTTGCCGTCGGCAGCGCCGCGCAACTCAAAACGGATTTGGAGCGCACAGGCCGCGTCGAAGTTATGGGCGCAGCCAGGGATGCAACTCAAAATAAATTACCGCCCAAGCCGCCGCAATAATCAACTCGCAAACTAATTGCAAGTTTTCCGCAACCATCTGTTTTTTCAAATAAGGTTAACTGTGCTTATTAAGAGAGACGTCGCAGAAAGCGATCATGCACGCCGTGTACGCGACATGTTCGCAGGCATCGCAAATCGCTATGATCTTTTAAATCATCTCTTATCCGGTAATACAGACCGTCGCTGGCGGCGTCTGGTGGCAAAAAAGTTGCAGCCCGCGCTTGAAACAGCAGGCGCGCAGGTGCTCGATGTCGCATGTGGTACGGGCGATCTGGCAATCGAATTTGCGTCAGCGCATGGCACGCGCGCACGCATCATCGGCACTGATTTTTGCCGCCCGATGCTGGACATCGCCGCGCACAAGGCTGCAAAGGGAACAAAGCCGATTCCATTCGTTGAAGCCGACGCCCTTTCCTTGCCTTTCGCTGATGAATCCTTCGAGGCGGTCAGCATTGCATTCGGTTTGCGAAATTTGTCGAATGTAAAGGACGGCTTGCGTGAACTACGGCGCGTGCTAAAGCCGGGCGGCGAAGCAGCGATTCTGGAATTTTCAAAACCTGTCGTGCCGGGCTTTTGCGCTTTATTTCAGCTTTACTTTACGCGCGTGCTGCCTTTCGTCGGCGGCTTCATCAGCGGTTCGCGCGGCGCTTACGAATATTTGCCCGATTCCGTTTCGCGTTTTCC
The DNA here is from genome assembly GCA_051000345.1 of Pyrinomonadaceae bacterium. GTDB lineage: Bacteria > Acidobacteriota > Blastocatellia > Pyrinomonadales > Pyrinomonadaceae > JBHENC01. The sequence continues at coordinate 24,829 of JBPCOJ010000079.1, forward strand.
GGATCAGAAACAACTTGCAAGAATGATGCAGGATGTCGGGTTCGAGAAGGTTGACTACAAAAATTTGACGGGCGGCATTGCGGCGCTGCACATCGGTTCGCGCAGCAACGCTCGACTCTGAAAGATTCGGTTCGATTACAACGCTGATGTAATTAACGAGCTTTGTAATCATAAACGTAGCCCGGGTGCTCGTGTTCATTTACTTCGCGCGCGGTTGTCGGGGCTGTTGCGTGAAATTCAAAACACGATTGCTTCCGGGCTACGTTTATTTTTGCTGCACGATTCTTCTACTATATTCGACACGCGCGTTTCAAGGCGGCCTCTCTTTTTCTTCACTTCTTTATCTGCCGCGATTTCCTTTGCACTCCATAGCCCTTCGTTCGCGCAATCTGCTATTATCCGCAAGCAATTTTCTATTTTAATTAAACCTTAAATTTCCGCTTTGCCCGCGCAATGAAGCACAAGCTACTCGGCCTGCTGCGCCGCATCATTATTTTATTACTCGTCGTGTGGACGGTCGTCTCGCTCGTGACCGTGCTGATAGAGCTTGTGCCGGGCGATCCGGCGACGGCGATCTTGGGCGAAGCGGCGACGCCCGAACAAATCGCGGACTTTCGCCAGCAACACGGCCTTGACCGCCCGCCCTTCTTTTTTTCCTTTCCAAGCGACGCACAAGGCACGCGCCATTTCGAGTGGCACGGCTGGAATAATCGTTACACGGAATACTGGCGCGGGCTTTTGCGCGGAGATATGGGAACATCCTTCCGCACTGACCGCCCGATCATCGAGACGATATTCGAGCGCTATACGGCGACGATAGAACTCGCCGTTGCCGCGCTCTTGATTGCGGTGTTGATCGCCATTCCGCTCGGCGTCGTGGCAGGCACGAATCAAGGAACATGGATCGATAGTCTCTCATCCGTGCTGGCGCTTCTCGGCATCAGTCTTCCGAGCTTCGTCATAGGGCCGCTGCTCGTCTACGCGTTTGCTGTCAAATTCCACGTATTCGCACCGTCAGGCCGTTACGATTGGAGCGATATAATCTTGCCCGCCGT
>JBPCOJ010000119.1:0-20340 GCA_051000345.1 Pyrinomonadaceae bacterium
CAAATCCTGCAAGATTCTCGACCCGCAGTTAATCATCTTCATTGGACGACGCACAATTCAACGAACAAACGCGTGTCGTCTTCATCACACAGGCTGCGGCATCCATGCCACAACGTCTAATCTTTTAGCGAAGTGCAGCAGCGGTTTTGTTTGCGGCAGCTTGAATCCTAGTTGCTCCGCCATCGTGTTCGTTTCAATCAAGACTTCAGCGTGCTGTAAAGGCCAGCGCGTGTGTTGAATATCGCTGCGAAAAACTCGCTTGCCTCGATTCGCCGCGTATAAGCAATAGCGCTCCGTGAGCCACTCCTCATGACTGCCAACGCCAGCTTGAAAAACATTTCCGGTTGGCTGATAACGCCCGCGAAAATCGGCGTGCGGCGCACTACGATGCGTGCGCCTGCTTTCGTAAAAAATTTCATCCACTTTGTTAATGCATGACATGCGCGCGTCGAAGTAAGGCAAATGAAAGGCACTCCGCGCGATGCGCACAGCAACGGGATTCGCGGCGTCCAGACTAAAGAACCACACGCCGGGCTTGCCATTCGTCTTCACATAAGTTCGTACATTGAGTTCGGGAAAGGCAGACAGCCATGGCAGCGTAGGCGTGTATCTGGGACGAACGCCGGTCATGCGAAACGGCACAATGCCGAGCCATGCTTCATCGTCAAACGTGTCAATCTCAAGTTGCGAAGGAATGAGCGGACGCAAACAATCGACGCGCACAGGCCAGTGCATAAACAACAAATCATGCCAATTCATCGCCATCGCCCAACGGCCTTCGGGCATCGGCCAAGGTCTGTGGCTTGCATCAATCGTTATCGAATGCTTGTCGTGCGGAAAGATTGCCATGCTTGCTTTCGTCACACTACATCGTAGCGTTTGAGTTTGCGGTAGAGCGTCGAGAGGTCTATGCCGAGAATGTCGGCGGCGCTCGTTTTATCTTGATTGACGGAAGCCATCGTCTCGAAAATGTAGCGGCGTTCGATTTCGGCGAGCGTCGGGCGCAGTCCTTCCGGGTCGCGCAAGGGTGCGTGTCCGGCGAGAGCAGCGGCGGCATCCTTTATTCGCGGCGGGAGGCTTAAGAGATCAATTTGTTCGTTGCTCAAAGTGAACGCGCGTTCGATGGAGTTTTGCAGTTCGCGGACGTTGCCCGGCCAGTTGTAATTGATGAGCGCGTTTAAGGCTTCGGGCGCGATTGTTTTTTCATTCTGCCCCTGCTCGCGCGCGATGCTCTGTATGAAGTAGCGCACGAGCAGCGGAATGTCTTCGCGGCGTTCGCGTAAAGGCGGCAAGTGAATTTCGATGACGTTCAAACGATAAAACAAATCTTCGCGGAAACGATTCGCCGCGACTTCCGTTTCGAGATCGCGGTTGGTGGCGGAAAGAATGCGCGCGTCGAAAGCAACGGGCGCGCTAGAGCCGACGGGCGTGACTTCGTGCGCTTCGACGGCGCGAAGGAGCCGCACTTGCATCGCGGGAGAGATTTCGCCGATTTCGTCTAAAAAGATAGTGCCGCCCGTCGCGGAACGAAAAAGGCCGGGCTTGTTTGTGACGGCTCCCGTGAACGCACCTTTTGTATGTCCGAAGAGTTCCGATTCGAGCAGCGTTTCGGGCAGCGCGCCGCAGTTGATGGCGACGAAGGGATGATCTCTGCGCAAACTGTGGTGATGAATGGCGCGTGCGATTAATTCTTTGCCGGTGCCAGATTCGCCTTGAATGAATATGTTGGTGTTGGTACCGGAAACTTTTTCGACCGCGCGAAAAACCGATTGCAGCGCTTCGGATGTGCCGATGATCTCGTTGAAGGAATAGCGGCGTTCGAGTTCGCGGCGAAGGGCGCGATTCTCGCTGAAGAGTTGGCGCTGGCGCAAAGCGTTTCTAATTGTTTGCAGCAAGTCTTCGTTGACGAAGGGTTTTGTAATGTAATCGTAAGCGCCTTTGCGAAGCGCGGCGACTGCCGAATCGACGGAAGAATAAGCGGTGGTAACGATGACGAGCGCTTCCGCGTTGATGTCCTTAATGCGATCAAGCAAGGCGAGGCCGTCCATGCCACTCATGCGTATGTCCGTGAGCGTCACGGCGACATCCGCCGACTCGAAAATCTCCAATGCTTCTTCGGCGCTGCGAGCCTCAGTCACGCGGTAGCCCGCATCTTCAATGAGCCGCGCCAGAATCGCACGCATTAAATCTTCATCTTCGGCAACGAGAACGAGCGGTGATGTATTAGTCATGCTTTTAATCCGTTTTTGAAGTGCAGGCAAATCAACTCAATGCGACTTTAATTCGCGTTTATCAGACCATTCTCTCCGCGAGATTTTTAATGTAGTCGTTGTGCAAAACGAGAAAGCGTTTCATGTAGTTTTCTAGAAACAGCCAATCGACAATGTTCCCGATGACGCTGAACGGCGAGGCAAAATCGAGTTCGTCAATCAAGAATGTGCCGCCATCGCGTGCCTCAAACGTATGCTTGTGCCGTAAGTGTTTGAATGCGCCGCTTTGCATTTCATCTGTGAACATATGCGGACGCTCGAATGCAGTGATGCGTGACGTGAGCCGCTGGCGCACATAAAGGTGTGTCGCTTCCCATGTTACTTCATCGCCTAACTGCAACATGCCATACGTGACGCCTGCGACGGCGCGCTCATTTGTGATGCTTGTCGATGCCATGTGTACGCCAACGTCACGCGAGAGATCGAAGCAGATTTCGACGGGCGCGCGAATAAAAGTTTCAAGATGAATTATCGGCATACTTCTTCAGGAATAAATGTCGGTTGCGTGGGCAAGACGACGCATACGCATGTGCCGCGCAAGTTGTTCGGTTGAATTTCGATGCGCCCGCCGTGCGCTGTGATAATGCCGTAGCAGACGGCGAGGCCGAGACCCGTGCCGCTGCCCGCAGTCTTGGTTGTGTAGAAGGGATCGAAAACATGCGCGAGATGTTCGGGCGCAATGCCTATGCCTGTGTCCGCGATTTCGATGATGAGTCGATGCGTTGAAAAGTCATGTCGCGTCGTGATGGAAAGCTCTTTGTTGCCGTCAACGCTCTGCATCGAGTCGCGTGCGTTGAGCAGTAAATTGAGAAAGACTTGCTGAAGTTGGTTGGCGTCGGCGAAAACGTGCGGCGCGCGAGCGTCCTTTTTGACTGTGAGATGAAGCTGCTGGAATGATTTGTCGAAGCTGGCGAGGCGAATGCTGGCGTCGATGGCTTCGTTGATGTCGAGCGGGATGCGCGAGGCCGGACGCGCGCGCGCGAAGTCCATCATGTCGCGCAAGACCTGCGTAATGCGCGTGATCTGTGTCGAGATGAGGCGCAGCATTTCGGTTGTTTCGGCGTCGCCCGTCGTGCGTGTTTGAAGAATCTGTATCAGCGATGAAATAGAGGCGAGCGGATTGTTGACTTCGTGCGCGACTCCGGCGGCGAGAGTTCCGGCGGCGGCGAGTTTTTCAGTGCGGATCAGTTGTTCGTTGAGCTGGCGCAGTTGCTCTATGTCGGCGGCCATTTTGCGGCTCATTTCGTTGAAGGATGCGGCGAGCAGCCCGACTTCATCGTTGCTGCGCAGATCGACTTGCGCGCCGTAAGCGCCGCCCGCGACTTCAACCGCCGCTTCGGTCAAACGCCGCACGGGACGCGACAGAATGCGGACGATCAATGCGACGAGCACCAGATTCGGCGCGAGCGCTGTGATAACACTGAAGACGAGATAGCGCCGCCACGCTTCGATTGTTTGCACGCCACTACTGCTGTCGCTGAAACTCCACCAGACAATCGGAATTTGCAGTAGAAAGAAACTAGAGACGGCGACGATGGCGATGGCGAGCGCGACTTTATAGGCGACTGGGAAAAGACGGAATTGATCGAGCGCCGATTGCAGCGAAAAGAGTTTGAAATTCGTGATCGCGTAAGCATAGATAATGACGCCGAGAAGCACGAAGACGGAGCCGACGGGCAAAAGATCGTAGATGCCGAAAAGCGGCAGGGCAATGTTAGCGAGCGTGTTGAGCGTGCCGGTGATGACGAGCGCCCAGAGAATCGCGCCGAGTTGCTGTCCCCAGAGCGTGCCGCGATAGCGCCGGTATTTTGCGTAGAGCAACACGAAGCCGTAAGCGAAAACGCCGTATGCGTAAAGCCCGAAGGCGTAGGCGAGCGGCGTTAGTCGAATGACAAACTTCGCGTCGATGAAACGCACGTCCTGCCACATCATATTCAAAAGCGCGGCGGGAACGAGCACTACGCCGGGCGCGAACAGCACGGCGGCGCGTTTGAAATTGACGGGATGGTTTTCCGGGAAGACCCATGCAAAAACCACAAGCGAGTATTGCAAAAGCAGCGCGATGATAAAGCTCGTCGTCGCCCACCATGCGGCAGAGCCTTCGCGCGTTGCAAAGCCCCACAGCGCGATGTCTTTGATCGTCCACAGCGCAAGGCAGAGCACGAAGATGGCGAACGTCTGATGAATACGGCTGCGCGGCGCGGCGACGAAAACATAAAAGCCGAGCAGCACCAGCAGGAAAAGCGAAAGTAGCAGCAGGGCAAGCAGCATGGAGAGTCTTCAGCAATCGAATTCAACGGTCAGCCGAACGTTTTTACCACAAAACAATCCGGCAGCGAGCCGAAACGTAACTCACTTATCAATATAACTCGCTTATTAAGCGGTCAAGCCTGCGTAAAGTTCTCGTTTGACCGGCGGGTTGTCGAAACGGCGTGTCCCGCATGTGTCGTCAGGCATCTTTCTTCTTCATGAGAGAAAACAGTTGGCGAGTCTTCGGTTGTAGTTGCTTCATCGAGTGTTTGCAAGCGTGCGCATTGCGCGTCGAGCAATGGCGCGATGCGTAGCGCTGTCTCACGGTCTTCGAGAAGCGATGCGAGGTCGATAGCGCAGGCATAAACGCGCAAAGTGCGTTCGGATAAATCATTCTCTCCGGCTTTGTCTGCGGGCAAAGGTAAAAGGCGTTCAGGAGCGCGGCAGCATAATTCGGTGAGCGATTGCAGCAATCGGGCGCGCGCTATGTTTAGATGATCGGCGAGACGTGCGTTGTTGCGCCTGTGTGTACAAAGTCCCGCGAGAAACAGATCGTCGCCGCGCCGTCCGCCGAGGCGTGCGGTTTCCATTTCACGCGCCGAAGGAGAAACGGAATTCGCAGCGGCGATGCGCGTCAGCCCGACGTACTTTTCGAGTAGCTCGCGGAATTCGTAAGCCGCGAGTTCGCTTGTTGACACTTTAATCGAGCGCAAGGATTCGTCTGCGTCGGCGAAGGCCGCGAGTAATTCACGCGAGGCACTTTCTATTCCGGCAAATGTTGCGCTTTCCATTTCGGCGAAGTCTGCTTCGTTGGTCGAGTGGTCTTCGTCTTGAAAAACGAATCGGCGGCCTATGCCTTTGCGTGCGCGTCGTAGCCACACGAGCGGCCACAAAAGAGTCGCGCCGGATACGCCGATGAGCCGCCGCGTTAGGCTTTGGGCGGAACCCGCTTGAAGAAAAAACGCGACGCCGTGAGGGGCGGCGATTGCCATATAGATAATCAAAATTTCGCTCAGGTGCATTGCGCAAATGCTTTAGGGCAACGCTTGTGCCAGCCGCATCGTTCCTCTATGAAAGGAATTCCGTGACTCGCTCTTTGGGTTGTTATTCAAAGACTTGGCGGCTTTTCGGAAGATTCCGAGCAATGTCGTTGAAGAATTAAGAAAGCATGACGATTGGCAAAGCGCAAGGCTGAAGGTTCGTCATGGCATTGTGCAAATTACAGCGCAACGGCTGAACGTGTGTTTACGATCAAATAACGTAGCGCGGCATGGCCTGATATGGCTGGCCGGTTCACGGATGAGAGCCGCTTGAAATAGAATTGCCGACACTTGTTCCGAGCTGGCTTCGTCGTTTACACGAATTGATGTTGTACGAATGAATGCTCATTCATAATTCTCGATGTATGTAATGAGGCCACCGTTATGAGCCGTCTTTTCTTTCAGGGCAAACGCCGCCCGCCATACACATTTGCAGGCCGGGAAAGAAAGTTTACTGCGCCGCCGCTCGGTGAAAATTCTTTAAGGCCGATGTTTATTGCTCTTGGCTGATGGGCGCACAGAAATCTTTTGAGACGAACAGAGCGTCTAAAGAATAATCGCGGCAGAGCAATTCGATGAAGTCGGTTTCAGTAAGCTGTGTGGTCTGTCGTTTGCTATACAAATGCGCGAGGGAACGAAAGAAATCGCGCGATTGAAAGAATAATCGAACTTTACCGCGAATAAATCGTTCAAGAGTGAAAATAAAGGAATCATTCAGATAGAGAGATACGTCAAGATGACTACAAAAGCCCCGATCAAAGTGATTAAGCGCGACGAGCGAACTCGTCAGGAAGCGCTCGCCGAACAACAAACCGCGCCGAAGGCGACAACGCAGCAAGCCGCCCGCGAAATGGTCGCCAACGTCAGCACATGGGTCAGCGAGTTTCAGCAGAAACGCCGCACCGAAACCTCGCAGGCCATCAAACAGTTATTCGCCGATACGAACGCGCAGCCAACCGAAGCGTAAGCGCATACTAATCCAAACGGCGTCGCTCAAGCGTTAAGCGGGTAATGCCGTTGCCGTTAGAGCATCTGGAAACAATTAACAGGGAGCGTGTCTTTTGCAAAAGAGGCGCTCCCTTTGTCATTTTCGCACCCGAACGCAAATTTCGACTTTCAAAACAGGCCGCATCGTGTTTAATATATCCGCACGCAATAAGCTTTTATACAATTAGAATAATGAGGGCAGCGTGAGATACGTTGTTCGTCGCAAAATTTCGAGGAGGAAATAGAAGTTCATGACTTACGTTGTGGTCGAGCCGTGCGTGAAATGCCGTTACACGGATTGCGCTCTGGTATGCCCGGTCGAGGCTTTTCATCTGGATGAGGAAATGCTCGTTATCAACCCGGACACATGCATTGATTGTGACGCGTGCGTGCCGGAATGCCCGGTCGAAGCGATTTTCCCGGAAGACGCAGTGCCGGAAGAGTGGAAGCACTACACGCAGATGAACGCCGACAAAGTGGCGAGCGGGCTGCCCATTATCAGCGAAAAGCTCGATCCGCTGTGCTAAGGAAAAGCAGCTAACACGCGCCGGATTTTATAAAAAACAGAAGAAGCCGTTCTCGTATGGGACTGGCTTCTTCTGTTTTTCGATTAGGGTTGCCTGTTGAAGGAGATTGACCTCGTTTGTCATTCACGATTTACCGCGCGCAAGTTTGCGCCCGCCCGCCGTCGATAGAGTAAGTTGCGCCCGTGATCCATGCGGCTCGATCCGAAGCAAGGAAGAGAATTAAATCTGCGACTTCGCGCGCTTCGCCGACGCGCCCGAGCGGATGCGTTTGCTTCGAGCGTTCGAGAAACGCCGCGTAGTCCGTTTCGTTCATGCCGCCGCGCTTGTGTATCTCAGTCACGACGACGCCCGGATTGACCGCGTTGACGCGCACGCCCTTCGCCGCGAGTTCGAGCGCCGCGCAGCGCGTTAGCTGGTCAAGCCCCGCCTTTGAGACGCAGTAGGCGAGCACGCCCGGAAAAGCGCGCAAGCCCGTCACGCTCGACACGTTGACGATGTTGCCGCGCGTTTGTTCGAGAAACGGAACGGCCTGCTGCATCAAGTAAAAGGCCGCGCGCAAATTTACATCGAGCATCGCGTCCCATGCTTCGAGCGATGTGTTTTCAATTGTGCCGTTGCTGATATGGCCTGCGGCATTAACGACGACATCCAGCTTAGTGAAGCGTTCAATCGTCGCCGCGATAATGCGCTCTGCGTCCGCTTTATTCGTGACATCCGCACAGACAGTGTCCGCGTCGCCGCCCGCCGCGCGTATTTCTTCCGCAACGCTTGCGAGACTATGTTCGTTGCGCCCGATGGCTGTCACCAGCGCGCCCGCTTCCGCGAATCGCAATGCAGTCGCGCGCCCTATGCCGGAAGTTGCGCCGGTTACGATTGCTACTTTCCCACTTAACTCTTTGTTCATCTTGTCTCCCGAATGTTTGGACTATTGAACACAGTCGCCCGCGATATTCGTCGCGGCAAAGCGTGCGGGAAAGTGCGTTCAACCGATATGCTATTACACGTTGCCGTTTTCGTCGCGTCAAGACGTGAGCCGCCGACTGCCCGCGCGCTTTCTCACAGGCAGATTCGAGTTGTAAATGGTAAAACAGGGAATCGTTTTTGCGAGTGTGGTACAGAACGGAGACAATCCTATATTGACAGACAAGGTTGAAAGGTTGACTATAAAGCTCTGTTTCAGCTTGCGTCGTTGCGCTCTTTGAAAGTGTGGCGATAAAGTCTGTATTCGTTCGTGTTCGATGTTTGTCCGGCACGCGCCGCGAGAAACAGTTTTTCTTGTCAGAGAATCAAACTCTTGCATACTGATCCGGTTAATCAGGTATTTACACGCAGCAGCGCCGCCCATGCGCGTCCCGCCGCAAGAGCCGCGAACGCGCGCAATATGGAGACACCGCTGCGCCTGTCGTCGATCATGCGATACATGTTTACGGCGGGCTTAATCGCGGGTACGATATTTTTCGCTTTGTGGTGGCTGTTGCAGGCGAACGGCGATGAAACGCCGTGGGTTCCGGCGGGACTCGTTGCTGGCGTCGTGATGTTGATTGCCGCCGCCGCCCGCGAAGTGCTTGTGCGCCGCGCCTCAACGCAGCATCTTCTGGAACAAGACAGGCACGTATCCGCCACAGGCCATACAAAAAAGCATAGCAGCAGCGACGGCAGCGGCGGCGGGCGCAACGGAACCCGGATCGCGCGCTTTACTTCCGCACTACGCTCTTTGCAGCAACAATCAGCGCAGGCTAACACGGCGGCGAACACTTCGCCCGAAGCGCATTTGGAGCTTTACCATGCGTGCAAACAATTTCTTGCAGGCGTCGAGGATGTGTTCGGCTCCTCGAACGCGCGCGGCACAGGCGCGCTCAATAACAGCGAATCGCGGGCTGTCTTGCGCGCCGGACAGGAACGTGCGCGTGCGCTTGCCAAACAGCATTTGCTCGCATGGGCGCGCGCGGCCTCGCGTGTTCTAACGCATGATGCGCAGCGGCGCGTTTTGCTCGCGGACAAATTAGAAACGGCAGCGCGCGCCTTCGATGTTATCGAATCGGCCCTCAAGCTTTATCCTGACGAGCCGGAGTTGAAATCATCCGCGCTGGCGGTGCAGGAATTAATTGCGACGATAAAAGTCGCGCATTGGGTCGAACTCGCCGAACGCGCGGCCTTCAAAGGGCAATTCGCAAAGGCGATTGACCGCTATCAAGATGCGCTGTTTTATTTGTCGCGCGGCGCGCTCAAGGAAGAATCACGCAGCGAGGCTGCTGAACGAATCAAGCTTGAGGTAGAAATTTTACATGCACATTTGCGCACCAGCGGCACTAATACTAAATCCGGCGCGCGAAGCGGCGTGCAGGAAAATGTCTGAGAAACTTAAATGATTAGCCAGCGCTGTCCGAAATGTCATAGTCGCCGCATTCGTCGCGGTTATCAACCGACGCCCATACTGCTGCGTATGTTTGGTATTTATAATCTTCTATGCGATCATTGCAATCTACTGTTTCGAGGCTTTGCGGTTCCGGGTACGGTATCGAAGCCGGGCAGCAGCGGCAGGAAAAAGCACTCATTCAACGCGAAGCAGGAAACCAAAGACCCGACCTGAACTCGCTTTGTCGTAATTGTGATGTCGGAGAGGCAGCTTTTCGATGGTTCGGCTCATCTCTAAAAGTTGTTCTCTCACGATTCTATTTTTCCGCTTTCAAGACACGAATGATTTGCAGGAGTTATTTATGAAATTTTATAAGTTGATTCTCGGTCTTATGCTCGGCTGCTGCGCTACTGCGACGCCGCTCGTTTACGCGCAGGAACAGAGCCAATCGTCTGTGCAGCAGCAGGCAACATTATCGACGCCCACAAGCAGCGCGTCCAACAATTCTTCCATTGACAGTCAGGGAATTAGAATTTATCTGCTCGGCCCCGGCGATACGCTCGACATACGCGTTTTCGGGCAGCCGGATATGAACTGGACGGGCGAAGTCGATAGCGATGGCAATGTTTCATCGCTGCCCTTTATCGAGACGCCGGTTCGCGCGCAATGTCGCACGGAAAAGGACGTGCAAAAGGATGTCATCGCCGCCTACTCGAAGTATCTGAAGAATCCACAAATTAGCGTTCGCATCACAGGGCGCAACAGTCGCCAACCGGCCATCGTCTTTGGCGCGGTAACTGTCCCGCAACGCGTGCAAATGCAGCGTCGCGTGCGTTTAAGCGAGTTGATAACAGCCTCGGGCGGCGTCACCGAGCGCGCCAACGGCACTATCCAGATTCTTCACACGGAACAACTCATGTGCCCGGAGCCGGGTGAAAAGGTTGAGCCTTTGACAGCCGAAAACGGAGTGGTTCCGTTTAAGGTGTACAAGATTGCGGATTTGCTTGCGGGCAAAAAGGAGGCCAATCCTCTGATTCGCCCCGGCGACATCGTCACGGCCTCTGTTTCTGAACCTGTTTACATTACGGGCAGCGTGATTGCCCCGCAGGGTATTTATCACCGCGATGGCTTAACGCTCGGGCGCGCTCTCGCGCAAGTCGGCGGCGCTAGAAAAGAAGCCAAAGCGACGGACGTGCGCATTTATCGCCAGAAGCCCGGCTCATCCGATCAGGAAGTAATCCATGTCGATTACGCGGCCATAAAGAAGCAGAAGCAAAAGGATGTGTTGCTACAGGCTTACGATATTATCGAAGTGCCCGAAGCGGGCATTGCTTCCAAACAACGCCTGACACAAACGTTAATTCAGGGAATACTCAGTATCGGCCCGCAGACGATCACAGGCCTCGGCGCAAGCTTGCCGGGTCGCGTGCTTTACTAAAAGCCGGATAATGGTTTCATCGTAAGAGGTTGGCTTTAGCGGCCAGCCTCTTATTGTTTGAGCGCGGTTTATTAGGATTGCCGTCGCCGCATTATGCAGTCCGCTTCCGCGTTATGGTAAAGTAACGAACTGTCATTCCGTAAAATATTTGGAGAAACGAAAATGAGTGCAAGAGCGACAGCCCCTGCGGGCATTCGCAGCAAGCGGCGTTGGACGAGTTTCGCATGGATCGCCGGAACATCTCTGGTCATCATCGCACTGCTCTACACAGAGCAGATTGCATTGCTTTACGTGCTGGCAACGCTTGCCGTGACAGTGCTGCTAGTCGTCGTCGCGTTGGCGAATCTGGGCGGCGCGCAACAAGTCTTCACAGAGCCGCGCCCGGCGGATGATTCTGCCGCCTTAGGTGATAATTTAATCACGCCTGAAGCGCCGACGATTGCCGAAACAGCAGGCAATCTGCCTTCCAATAAACGCGCCCGAAGAAACACCAAACGCCGGTGACGCCGATTCTCTGCCGCGATGCGTGGAAGCCATGCTTCTAATAATTTGCGGCGACTGAAAGTTTCCGCTATGCGCAGTTTTGCGACGCAGTGATTTTGCCGTCTTGCCGCTCTGATGCAGAAGAGTTAACGCATGGCTTTTATGCGTTCCCTTAACCTTCATACAAAAACGACTGTGCTGGCGTCTGCGATTACGCTGACAGTGCTCGGGGCGGCGCTCGCGCTCGTCAGCGTGCGCGTCGCTGACATCGTCGATAAAGAGCAGCGATCCCGCGCGCAGTTGCTGGTTATTAATTTCGCAGACCAGATCAGCCACATGCCTGTGCCGCGCGATCCGCAGTTGCTGGCGCAGTCGGCGACGCTTATGCGAGGCGCGCACCCGGACATTGTCGCCGTGCGCGTCTGGCAGCGCGTTGGCGGCGTTTACAAAGTTGCGGCGGAAGCTGCCGGAAGCGCGCCCGCCGAAAATTTGCCCGACGAAACCATCGACGCACTGCGTTCCGGCCTTGATTCACGCATTATCAAAACTCTTCCCAAGGAGGCCGACTCCTCGCTCTATCGCGTCGCCGCACCGATTACCGATTCAACAAACTCGTCTAACCTTAACGCAGAGGAAAAACGCTTTAGCGGCGCGGTTGAATTAATCGAGCGCCTCGACGATGCGCCGCTGATCGCCAGAGGCTTCGAGCGCACCGCCGTGTGGATGGCGCTCGCCGCCGTGCTGATTATCACGCTCGCCGTTTATTTGCTGTTTCGACAAATTGTTTACCGCCCGATTGAACGCTTGCTGTTTGCCATGTCGCGCGCAGAGTCAGGCGATTTAAGCGTCGCCGCGCTTTTGCCGCCGCGCCCGCCCGATGAACTCGGTCAACTAACACGCGGCTTCAATCGCATGATCGAGCGCGTGCGCGAAATGACGGAGGAACGCGAAGCGCGCGCCGGTCTCTTGCAGGAACGCGTGCATGAAGCGACTGCGGAACTCGAACGGCGAAATAACCAACTGGAAGAAATTAATCTGGAGTTGTGGCAAACCACGCGCCGCTTAACGGAACTCGAACGCCTCGCCGCCGCAGGGCAAACCGCCGCGCAGTTCGCCCATGAAGTCGGCACTCCGCTCAATTTAATCAGCGGCCATGTTCAATTGCTGCGCGCTCATTTAATCAATGATGCGCGCGCGGATACGCGCCTTGAAACCATCAGCGCGCAGATCGAACGCATCGAACGCATCGTGCGCCGTATGCTTGACCGCACACGTCCTGAAGCAGTTTCCCTCGTTCCCGTGGACATTCACGCGCTACTGCTGCGCACCTTCGAGACGACTGCGCCGACGCTCGAATCGCGCGGCGTGCATCTGGATACGACGCATCTCGCAACCCAATTGCCGCGCGTTAAAGGCGACGCGGATCGCCTGCAGCAGGTCTTTATCAATCTCATCAACAACGCTCTCGATGCGATGCCCGAAGGCGGAGAATTGCGTGTCAGCGCTTGGGCGTTATCGGCTGAAGAGTCTAAGGGCAGAAAAGAAAAAAGCATTACGTCGAAAGAAAAATCCGTCGAAGGATTGAGCGTCTTCGTGGAATTTGCAGATACGGGCTGCGGCATAACTGCGGACGTTCGCGCGCATATTTTCGATGCCTTTTATACGACAAAGGAAAAAGGGCGCGGCACAGGCCTCGGACTTTTCGTTGTGCGGCAGGTCATGCGTGAACACGGCGGCGAAATCGAAGCCGAAAGCGACACGCAGTGCGGCGCGCGCTTTCGTCTCAAACTCCCCGCAATGGAAAACACGGATTTGCTGCCGCCGTCGCCAACGACAAAGCGTGTTGCCGCACCGCTTCAATCAATCCGCACATGAGGCCAAGACCTATCGGAAGGTTATTTAGAATGTCAGCCAAAACTTTCGCCAACATACCGGTAATAGTTCGAGAGAGTTCGTGATGAAACGAATTTTGATTGTCGATGATGACAACGCCTCTTGCGAGTTGTTGCGCGAAATTTTCGCCGCGCAAGGATGGAGCGCGGAGACTGCGCAAACGCCGCCGCAGGCGCTCGCCGCCGCCGCACGCGAAAAGTTCGATCTCGTTGTCAGCGACGTTAATTTAGAGGCGGCGGAATCCGGGCTAGACCTTCTGCGTGAGTTGCGCGACGAATGCCCCGTGATACTCGTGACAGGCTTCGGCACGCTCGAAGCCGCCGTCGAATCTTCGAGAGAAGGCGCGTGGGATTTTATTTCAAAGCCGTTCAAGGTCGAAGAAGTCGTTGCCGCCGCGCGCCGCGCTCTCGAACAACAGGCTGCCGCTAAAGATGACGGCAACTATCAGGAAACGGACTCCGGCAATCTCAACGCTAACATTTCCGCGCGCTATGAAGACGCAGGACTTGTCGGGCGCGCGCCGTCGATGATCGAACTTTATAAAGAGATTGCGTATGTCGCGCCGTCTCGTTCCACCGCTTTGATTATCGGCGAAAGCGGAACCGGCAAAGAACTCGTCGCGCGCGCCATTCATCACATCAGCCCGCGCCAGACTCATCCCTTTGTCGCCGTCAACTGCGGCGCGCTCACCGAAACTTTGCTTGAAGCGGAATTGTTCGGGCATGTGCGCGGAGCCTTCACGGGCGCGGTCAGTGATCGCAGAGGCTTGTGGGAAGAGGCCGAAGGCGGCACGCTTTTTCTGGACGAGATAGGCGAGACGAGCCACGCGATGCAAGTGAAATTATTGCGCGCTTTGCAGGAAGGCGAGATACGCAGAGTCGGCGCTTCGCGCACCGTGCATGTCAACGCACGCGTTGTCGCGGCAACGAATCGCAATCTGGAAGAAGACGTTAAAACAGGGAAGTTCCGTCCCGATCTTTTTTATCGCTTGAGCGTCGTTACGCTAATTGTTCCGCCCTTGCGTGAGCGGCGCAGCGATATTCCGCTTCTCGCCGAACGCTTTTTGCGCGTCGCTTCTTCTGACGGCAAACGCCGCCTGCGCTTATCGGCTGAAGCACTGCGATTGCTGCTCGCTTACGATTGGCCGGGCAATGTGCGCGAACTCGAAAACGCCGTCGAGTATGCTGCTTTGCGAACGCGCGGCGCGGAAGTGGCGGCAGCAGATTTGCCCGCGAAGCTGCAATCAACCGATCTGCATAGTCACGCGCACTATTCTTCCTCCGCCGCGCGGTCGCCGCTGTTGCTGGCCGCCATGCACGGTGATGAGTTGGTGTCGCTGGATGAATTGGAGCGCCGCTATCTGCTTCATGTGCTAAAGGCGACAGGCAGCAATCGCACGCGCGCCGCCGAAGTTCTGGGCATAGACCGCCGCACGCTTTACCGCATGGCAGAGCGTTTCAAAATTAAATTGGAAGATTGAGTGACGATTAGAAAATCGCGTTTAAGGCAACTGCTGTTGATCGTCCGGCAAAGTTTCGGTTGTGTCCGGCGGCGGCTGCATTGCGAGGTCGTCGAGGTCTTTGTTGAGAGCTGTGAGTTGTCGCGCGGCGATTGTATCGGATGCGCCGCCGCGTTGAACGGCGCGCTCGGCGCTTTGCACGTCGCGCAGGGCAGAGTGAAGCGCGCGGCTGGCGCGCTCACCGCGTGCCTTAGCGCGAAGGGCGCGGTTCATCGCCGCCTCCGCTTGTCCGAGCGCGCGCAGTGCCGCTTCGTGTCCGCCGCGTCGTGTTTTGCCCAGATGTGTGATTGCTTCGGCGATACGGTCACCAGCTGTTTCTAAATCCGCATCGCGCGCGGGCAAAGTCGGCGTCACGGCGACGGGTTGCGCGGCATTTGCCGGAAGCTGTGCCGAACGGCTGGCAGCAGTCGTCACGGTTTCCTCGACAGGGCGCGAAGTGCAGGCTGAAAACGCGCCGCCGCAAACGGTGATTGCAATCAGGCACAGGACAGCAGTCCGGCGGCGACGCTTCGATTCGTCTGCGACCTGTGTTTCTAAAATTGTCTTGCCGCTTCGCTTCATCCGCGCGTACCTGATCAAATTGCTCGACTGCGACTCGTGGCAGAGCCTTCTACCCGTTGATTGCATCCTGACCTTACATTATCGAATACGAAAAGAAAATAGGAGAGGGGAAGCGTCTACCTCCTCAAATAGCCGCTTTCCCTCTCCAAAAGCGCGTGTAGCCTTTTGCCTGACGGCAATCGGCGCGCGCTAATCGTTTGCGTATGCCTCATCGCAAGACTTTGAAAGCCTTTCCTGAGAGCGCAAATCGAAAGTATTTAGTTGTCGAGCCGAAGCATTACACTTCAGTGCGTAACACGATAAATGCGGCGCTGGATTAGCGGTTCATGTTGCCCATGTTGCCGTTGTTCATATTGCCGCCGCCCATATTGCCGCCGCCCATATTGCCGTTCATGTTGCCGCCCATGCTGCCGCCACGGTGATGGTGATGATGTCTGCGTTGATTTCTACTCATCATGCGATGATTATGCATAATCATGCGACGATTCTGCATAATCATACGACGATTTTTCGCCGTGCTACTACCGCGACCATGACGCGTTCGCGTCGTGGTCGTGCTGGTTGTCGTGGTGCTGCTGCCGGTGTTGGCGGTGCTGCTCATGTTCGAGTTCTGAGCAAAGGCAAAACTGCTAAAGCACAAAACGAAGGTCAGAGCCAGAACGATTCCAAGTTTGTTTTTCACTGTCGATTCTCCTGTTTAGAGTGCGCGTGGCGCAACATAATGATTGTATTTTGGTGTTCGAGCGCAACGAGCGGCGCGGATTGAATGTAAGCTATCAACGCCATTTGCCCGCTCTTAACTCCAGAATCGGAGCAACAGACGTGCCATCCGAATGTGGCGCAGAGAAGTGGATTTGCTAACGATTCGCTTAAAGTAGGAGCGAGGAAGTTAAATAAATATGTGGCGATTGTGCAGAGCAAGCAAACACGCCACACAGCAGAAGTGAAGCTTTAGCTTGCTGCGTTCAGAAATTCAAGGCTCGAAAGTGATTTTATTTCTACGGCAAGATTGCTGATGTGCGCTAATCTTAAGCAGCTTGCCGAATTTTGGCTGTCTATTGATTAAGCGACGCTAATATAGTATGATAAACATTGTTGTTGCGCAGCTTTGCAACGACTATCTTGCTGGCAAGCATCGCAGCAGTCCACACCAACGAGAATTATTGCAATATCGTTGGCTCTCGCAAGGAACATTGCATTCGGAAGCAAATAAAAGGTTGGTCAACCTCTTTTATGGTAATTCAAGGCCGCTTATTTCGTCATTATAGTTTACCGGATTCAAACCATCCATTCGCAGTTGTGCAAACATCGAAAGTCAACCTATATTGAATTATCCTGCCATTTGTGCTGAGAGAACCGGGCGCAAACTGATTGACACGTTCTTAATTGAAACCGAGGATTTATAATGCATCGCTGTCTTACCGCTTTGTTTCTCACTTTCGCAATCGTGTTCGGCTCCGTCGCGCCCGCAAGCGCCTACTCGCTACAATACACGGATGCTTCGGCTAACAGACAAATCAAGTGGCCTTCAACGACTATTACTGTCGCGCTGTCGTCCTCGCTTTCGTCGCCGCCGCCCAACATTAAATCCGGCAGCGACGTGATCGGAGCCGCGCGTCGCGCGATGGCACGCTGGTCAAACGCCTCCAACGTGCGCTTTGTCGAAACTTCATCGGGCGCAACTTCGATCAGCTCGAACAACGGCGACGGCGTCAGCTTAATAACCGTTGCCAACACAATAGAAAACGCTTCTGTGTTTCCGGCGTGCGGCAGCGCCTCGCTGGTAACAGGGCGAACGCGCGTTTTCTACAATCCAGACACGGGCGGCATCACCGAAGCGGACATCGCCATTAATCCCTGCCTGCAATTTTCCACAGACGGCACGCCCAATACATACGATCTCGAATCGACGCTGACGCACGAGTTCGGGCATTTTCTAGGTCTCGAACATTCGGCTGTTATCGGCGCGACAATGCAGCCGCGACAGGGCGGCAATGGGCTTTACAGTCTTCCGGCATTGACCGCGCGCACGCTTACATATGATGACCGCGCGGGCGTGCGCGCTATTTACGGCCCACGCATCGGCGGCAGCATCAGCGGCACGGTCACTTTCGCGGGCGGCACTCCGGCCTTCGGCGCGCATGTGTGGGCGGAGGATTTGAGCACAGGAAGAATAATCGCAAGCAACGTCACTTTAGCGAGCGGCGCTTACTCTATTAACACGGGGGTGGGCAATTTTCGCGTAATGGCGGAGTATTTGAATGAGCCTATTGCGGCAAGGGAAATCGCTTCGAGCGGCGGCGCATACGGCGGTCTCGCAAATACGCAGCCGCCGTTTCGCGCGGTGGATTTAGGGCAGATCAATGTTGCTGATGCAGCCGTCAATTTTCCGATTACGCTTCAGACCACCGCGCCCGCGCTTAACCCGCGCATCTTCGGCATTAACTCGCAGCTTTCGAGTATTGCCATTCCGATTAATCCGAGCCAGCGCTACACAGTTTTTGTCGGCGGCGATGGCGTCGATCAAGTGCCGGGCAGCGGCATCAGCATTACCTCACGCTTTTTCACAGTCGATCTGGCGAGCTTGCAGCAGTACGGAACGAGCTTCGGCACGCCGTACCCTATCATTAGCTTCAACGTGACGGCTGCCGACAGCACGGCGGCGGGCGAGTATAGCATTCGTTTGCAGTCGAATTCCGGCGAAGTGGCGTATGTCGCGGGCGGCCTGACCGTCGATCCCGCGCCGGGTTTGACGCTCACGAATCCTTTAGACGACACGACGTTTTTCGTGACGCAGCAGTACCACGATTTTCTCGAGCGCGAGCCTGATGCGGGCGGCCTCGCTTACTGGTCGAATCTCATTAATCAATGCAACGGCGATGCCGCGTGCATCGGCGAAGCGCGCGTTTCCGTTTCGGCGGCGTTCTTTATCGAGTTGGAGTTTCAGCAAACAGGCTCTTACGTCTATCGTCTGTACAAAGGCGCGCTCGGACGCCAGCCTAACTTAGCAGAGTTCATCGCAGACCGCAGGCAAGTCGTCGGCGGCTCGAATCTAGACGCAAGCAAAACTTCGTTCGTCAATAGTTTCATCCAGCGCCCAGAGTTTTTGGCGCTGTATCCAAACTCGCAAGGAATCGTCGATAAGTTGATTACTATGATCAGAATTACAACAAACGGTGAAGTTAATTTGACAGCGAAAAGTGCAATCTATGCGAATACTTTGCAGCAGAGCGGGGAGGCGGCAGTCGTGCGCCAAATCGTCGAAGATCAGGCTTTTCAGCAGGCCGAATACAATCGCGCCTTTGTGTTGATGCAATACTTCGGCTATCTCAGGCGCGATCCAGATGCGGGTGGTTATCAGTTCTGGCTCGATGTCGTGAATAACAGAGTGCCGAATAATCACCGCTCAATGGTCAAAGCGTTCATCACGCCAACGGAGTACAGACAGCGCTTCGGTCAGCCGTAAAAGCGCCGCAGATTATTCTATTTGTGGTGTGCGGTTGAAAAATCCGGTGAGTTTGTGCATAATCATTCCGCGCTCGCCTCCCCGGTGAGCGAAGTGGTCGCGTGGGGTGAGGACACGTGGCCTTAGGGTGGGAGTTGTGGGAGACTCCCGCCCGCTTATTTTTTAGAGCGCCTTTCCGATTCTCACGCACCGCAACAATCTTTTAGCTTCAATTTAGGCATTTTCGCTTTTGTAAAACCGTCGCAGATCAGCGTCCACGTCCGCCAAAAGTAAGGTTAGCTTTCCGGCAATGTCATCTCGCCGAGAACACAAAAAAAGGCCATTCCGAAGAATGACCTTTTAACCAAGACAAAATGAGCCGAGCAGGGCTCGAACCTGCGACCCGCTGATTACTTACCACACTGGCTTTCACCAGCCGCTAATACTTTTAGCGTTGTAGTCTGGACTGTCTCATCACCCACAGCGTTACTTGTTTGGGTGTGCGGCGTACAGTCTCTGAGGGCTTTCTTGAAGTCTAGATAATCTTTAACATAGCGAACATTTTTATTTTGTCCGTTTTTGCTTGCAGATAATCTAAATTTAGAAGATTTACTGTTTGTCAGAAGTTCTTTTGCCGTTACATAAAATACTGAATCATTATCGATAATGTAAATGGCAAAAATATCAACTTGCTGAACCGTATAGGTCGAATTATATTTCGGGTTTAGACAATTTTTTATTGAATAAACTTGAACGACATCATCGCTTGATTTAATTGTTTTTATCTGAACTTTATAAGTTTTATAATTTTCATCTAAAGCTATTAAATCAACTTTTGAATGATTGCCGAGTTCGACAAATACGTCGTATCCAAGTTGTAACAACTCTTTGCAAACAGCAATCTCTCCCAAAGTTCCTTTTTTATTTGGATTATCAACGGTCATACTATCACTCCAATACTATGACTATTGATAATTCGGAATCTTTGTCAAGAGTTGCCTGCTGATTGCTCAATCTTTAAGGTTTTTACGATGGAAGTCGTACTTAAAGCTCTAAGAGGTTTCCAGCATACAGCCACATTATTCATTTCATTGTTTCCAATGAAAGCTCCTAATTAAAGAACAAGAGTCAGCTGCTCTACCAACTGAGCTATCGGCCCAACGAGAAAAATCTAACCGCTCACATGCAATGCTGTCAAGCCAACGCTGGTATTAACCTATCGCCCACCATCTAGCGACAGCCCAATAGTGACTTAAAGTCCGTAGACCAAAATTCATTAATAAATTAACTTTCAATCAATGTCAGATATAAAAGTTCAGTTCGGCAAACGTCTTCGAGAATTACGTGAAGCCAAAGGTTTGTCTCAAGAAAGTTTAGCGCACGAAGCCGGACTTGATAGAACTTATATTTCAAGTGTTGAACGCGGAAAAAGAAACATTTCAATAGTAGGACTTACGCAATAGTCATCTTAACCGAAGGGGATTTCAGTTGCTGAATCAGATACTCGGACAACTGCCCATACTTGATTTGATAGACCGTGCGTTTAGTCTCATACGCCAGTTCTTTGAGCC
>JBPCOJ010000041.1:0-6774 GCA_051000345.1 Pyrinomonadaceae bacterium
CATCTGGTCTTCGATGGAGAGTTTGCAGGGTCTGCCCGGCTTCTTCTGTGTGCGCCCTAGTTCACGGCGGACAAACTCACACATCCGGTTGAAAGTATGTGGCTTGACACCACAGTAGCGTTTGAAGCGGGTCGGAGACAGCGATTTGATATGTTCATAGCTCATCTCTAAGTTGATGACCTAGACAATCCAATTTGTCAAACAGCACTTATGAAAGAGGTCTAGTGGTCAGTGATCGGTGAACAGAAAAAGCTTTCGTCTTTACTGATTACCGGCTACTGACCCCTGATCACCGATTATGAACATTAGTTACAAATGGCTTCGTGAATTGTCCGGCACATCGCTCGCGCCGCGCGAGCTGGCGGAACGTTTGACGATGGTCGGGCTGGCGGTTGAAGCTGTACACGAAGCGGCGGGCAATGACTTCGTGCTGGACATCGATCTCACATCGGACCGCCCTGATTGTTTGTCGCATCTAGGCGTCGCGCGCGAAGTCGCAGTGATAGATAACGGTGCTGTGATTTTGCCGCAAGCGAACGTCACGCGAACCGGCGAACGCATTGAAACTCTCGCGTCAGTCGAAGTGCACGAAGCAATGCTCTGCCCGCGTTATGCGGCGCGCGTAGTGCGCGGCGTGAAAATCGCCGCATCGCCCGAATGGTTGGTGAAGCGTTTGGAAGCCATCGGGCAGCGCGCGATTAACAACGTCGCAGACATTACGAACTATGTTCTGCACGAACAGGGACAGCCGCTGCACGCCTTCGATTTTGCAAAGTTAATCGAACAACGAATCATTGTGCGACGCGCCGAAGCTGGCGAAAAAATCAAGACGCTCGACGGCACGGAACGCGAACTCGATGCGGAAATGCTGGTCATCGCGGATGCCTCGCGCGCTGTCGCCGTGGCGGGCGTGATGGGCGGGGAAGCGACGGAGATTTCGAGCGAGACGAGCGACGTATTAATTGAAAGCGCGTATTTCGATCCGGCAAGCGTGCGCCGCACATCGCGTCTGCTCGGGCTGCACACGGAAGCTTCGCATCGCTTCGAGCGCGGCATTGATTACGATGGCGTCATGCGCGCGCTTGACCGATGCGTTGCGTTCATCTGCGACATCGCGGGCGGCACGGCGACGATTGATTCGATTGACGTTTACCCGCAAAAAATAAAACAGCCTGTTGTTAGGCTTCGCCCGTCGCGCGTCAAAACGCTGACCGGCCTCGATGTTGAATTGTCGGAGATGATGCGCATTCTCGCGGCGCTCGGTTTCATCGAACAGGCGAGTGAAAAAGAAAACGGCGCAACGAATCCTTCTGTTGAAAATTATTCCGCCGGTTCAATTCAACAAGTCACTACGGGTAAAGCGTTGAACTTCGTCGCTCCGACGTGGCGCGTGGACATCGAGCGCGAAGAGGATTTGGTGGAAGAAATCGCGCGCCACGTCGGTTACGAAAAAATTGCAACGATGCTTCCGTCGGCGACACACGCGGGCGAGTACCAGCCGAACGAGAAAAGAAAACGCCGTATGCGCAATGCTCTGGCGGCGAGCGGCTACGACGAAGCGATCAGTTACAGCTTCATCGACGCAGGCACTGATGAGCGTTTCGCCGTTGTGCCGAACTTCGTGCGCGATGGCGGCGGCGGCGAGGATCGTTTCGTGACCTTGCGCAATTCGATTATCGAAGGCGCGACCAGAATGCGTCCGAGCTTGCTGCCGGGACTTCTTCAGGCCGTGCGGCATAATTTTAATTACGGCACGCGCGATGTGCGCTTGTTCGAGACGGGGCGCATCTTTGCGGCACAGCACGACGATAGCCTTGGCGAATTACCGCTCGAACGTGAATCGTTGGCGCTTGTCGCCGTCGGCACGGCAACCCAAGCCGCGCGCGTCGGCACGGCGCGCGAGTTGGATTTCTTCGATTTGAAGGGCGTGCTCGAAATCGTTGCCGATGCTTTGAAGTGTGAGGCGCTAGGGTTTCACGCGGCGCGCGTCAAGCATTTGCGCGAAGGACAGGCGGCGAGCATTTCCTTGCCGGATAAAACAATTATCGGAAGCATCGGCAGGCTCGATGAAACGATTGCGGGGCTTTACAAAATACGCCAGCCGCTTTACGTCGCGGAACTCGATTTGACCGCGCTATTGAATGGCGCGGAAGTGAATGCAGTTTACCGAACACTTGCCCGTTATCCATCGATTGTGCGCGATGTGACGTTTAGCATCGCGCGGCAGATAACATTCGCCGAAATGCTTCAAGCAATCTCCGGTGAGCATGTGGAAAATTGCCGCGATGTTCGTTTTGTAAATGAATACGAGGGAGCAAATGTTCCGGCTAATGAGCGTCGCGTAACACTGCGGTTCGAGTATCGCGCCGATGAGCGAACGCTCTTTGATGAAGAAGTTAATGAAATGCACGGGCGCGTGCTCGAAGTGCTCGAACGCAAAACAGGCGCGCGCGTGCCGCAAGCGTAAATCGTCTTTTTAGATTTTCAAAATTGATTTTACGCATGAGTCTTGCCACTTCGGGCGCGCTCGTCGCATAATCTGTCAACGCGCATGAGCTAGATAAAAAGGATTTGAGGAGAAGAAGCAGCGATGGTCGGAATATCTGGACTGGAAAAGTTTTCGCATCTGGAAGACAAAATTTACCGCACCATTGAATTGACCAAGACGCTGCGGCAGGATAAAGAAAGCCTCGAACGCGAAGTATCCACCGTCAGGCGCGAACTCGGCGGCCTGTTGGATGAAAAGGATCGGCTCGAAACGCACGTCGAACGATTGCTTGCCGAACGCGATATGATTCGCGCGAAAGTCGAAGCCATGCTGGACGCCATCGCCGCCATCGACCCCGAAGCCGTCGAAGCGATGCGCAAGTAATATGCAAACGACGCGCAAGCGATGTTTGAAGTAACGGAGTGAATTTATGTCTATGGGCAAAAGCCATGCGGAAACAATTTCGACGCCGACGATTCGCGTAGAGATTTACAATCAAACATACAACATCCGCTCGGACGGCGACGGCGAATACATCACGCAACTCGCGGAGTTTGTCGATACGCGTATGCGCGAGATATCTTCCGGCACGCTGACCGTCGATTCATTAAAAGTCGCCATCCTCGCCGCGCTTCACGTCGCCGACGAACTTCACCGCCTGAAACGCCTTCATGACCAAGCCGATTCGCAACTCGCTTCGCGCAGCACGGAATGCGCCGCCATGCTCGACCATGTGCTCAAAGCGGGCAACATGGTCATCTCATAAATTTTTGAGCCTTTGCTTTTCGCGCCGCTCCTGATTGTGTTAATATCTCCGGTGGCAGAGGGTAATTTCTGCGGGGTTCGTCACCGATTTTAGATGATTGAGCCAATGCCGTTGATAAGGGAGACCGATGCCGCCATTTAGCCAGTGCGTTTCCTTCATAGTAAGGAAAACCAGAGGCGGCGGCTCTTAAAAGGTCACCCACCTGCTTGAGCAGGCCCAATCACGGTTTCGGAACGGCCATCGCGGATTTCCCTCCAGCCATAATTTTTTTCAACTCAAGGCGGCGCGTCTCGCTCGAAAACTAAAGCGAGACGCGCCCTTTTAATTTTAGAAACGAAGGTCAAGAACAGAGAATGAAAGTATTGATGATCGGCGATGCCGTCGCCAAGCCCGGGCGCATCGCCGTGCTCGAACGCATACAGGACATACGCGAGCAACATGACATAGATTTCGCGGTGCTGAACGGCGAAAACGTCGCGGGCGGATTCTCCATCACGCCGCGCTACGCCGACGAACTCTTCGACTCCGGCATAGACGTGATGACTTCCGGCAATCACATTTTCGACAAGCGCGAAATACTCCCGTACATAGACCGCAATGGGCGTTTGTTGCGCCCTGCAAATTTTCCGCCGGGAACGCCCGGACAGGGAATGTGGACGGGCGCAATCGGCGGCGTGCAAGTCGCCGTCATCAATTTGATCGGGCGCGTGTTTATGCAGCCGTCGGATGATCCGTTCCGCACTGTGGATAAATTAATCGACTCGCTCGATGCCAATATAAAAGTCCGCCTCGTGGATATGCACGCCGAAGCGACTTCGGAAAAGTACGCTATGGGTTGGTATCTGGACGGGCGCGTTTCGGCGATGGTCGGCACGCACACGCATGTGCAAACGGCGGACGATAGGATTCTGCCGCAAGGCACGGCGTACCTGACAGACCTGGGGATGACGGGAAGCTACGCGGGCGTGATCGGCATGAAGCGCGAAGATGTGATCGAACGCTTTACGACGGCGACAGGCAAGCGCGCCGAACACGCGGAAGGCAGCGTGCGCATCTGCGGCGTCGTCTTGGACATCGACGAAACAACCGGACGCGCGCGCAGCATCACACGCCTTTCGCTGCCGCATGAAGCTTAAAGAAGAGAAGTCAGAAAACAGGAATCAGGAGTCGGAATACGGGCTACAGGCGCTCTGTAATTTAAGTTCTTTGAATTGCCTCCAGCTTTAGCTGGAGGATGCAGATCAAGAAGAAGTGTGGCTTTAGCCAAAAGAGTTTGGCTAAAGCCAATAAATCTGTGCTGCTACTGTCCACTAGCTGAAGCTAGTGGCAATTGATTAAATCCGACAGCGTTCATTACGCAGCTCTAAGTACATTATTAGCTTTTCAACTTCTTTTTATTCTGTCTCCTGACTCCTGTCTCCTTGCTCTTTAGTCCGGCGCGCTGTTTTCCGGCACGCGCTCCGGTTTTTGTGAAGCTGCGTAACTCGATTCGCCGATTGTCGAGGGAGCGAAAAGCGCGTTGTATTCAGGCGGGAAACTACGCACGCGACCACGCGAGTCTGTCACGACATGGCCTGTTTCGCCCTCAGCGATTACCACGTCGTCCGAGACGCGTATTATTTCGTAGCTGAAGCGCAAGCTGCGCCGCCGCTGTTCCGTGATGTGCGTGCGAACGATTAATTCATCATCGTAGCGTGCGGGCGCTTTGTAACGGCAATAGCTTTCGGCGACGACCAGATATGCGTCGGCGTTTTCTTCCATGTCGCGGTAGGAAAAGCCGCGCGCGCGGCAGAATTCCGTGCGTCCGATCTCGAACCAGACAAGATAGTTGGCGTGGTAAACGACGCCCATCTTATCCGTCTCGGAATAACGCACGCGCAATTTTGTTTCATGCCAATTCTCGATTAAAGCATCTTCATCAGTGAATTCAGTCATCTGAAAGAAATTCCTCCCGCGCACACTATTTTATGTACAATCGATCAGGCGTTACGCAAACGCGAAACTCGGATTATTAACTTGTGAAGCGGACTATAAAAGCGAAAGGTTAAGGATGTCAAAGCAAATCAGACTTCGCGCGTTGGCGATAATGCTCGTCGCCGTTATCTTTACACTGCCGTATAACGCAATCAACTCGCGTGCTCATGCGCAACAAGCTCAACGGCAGAGCGGCGCGGCGGTCACCAAATCTTCGGCGGCAAGGAATGCTGCGGTGGTTGCTGCTACCGCCGACGTGTTGCAGGAAACGAGCAAGCTGCGGCAGTTGCCCGTGCTGCGTCCCGTCAAAAGCGGAGCGCAATCGCGCGCCGACATCGAGCGCATGATCGTCAAAAACCTCGATGAAGATACGACGCCCGAAGAACTGCGTGCGTCCGGCGTGGCGCTGAAAAAACTCGGCCTCGCGCCGCTCGATTTCGAGTTGCGCCCTTTCTTTATCAAACTTTTGACAGAGCAGGTTGCGGGCTACTACGATCCGAAAACGCAACAGTTTTACCTTGCCGATTGGATAGACGCGGACGGGCAACTCACTGTCATGTCTCACGAGCTAACGCACGCTTTACAGGATCAGCATTTCAATTTGCGGCGCTTCGAGGATTGGCCGAAGGGCGACTCGGATGCGGAACTCGCCGCGCACGCGCTTATCGAAGGCGATGCGACGTTTACGATGATTGCCTTTGCGCGCCGCGATCAATCACGCCTGCGCGCGCTTTTGAAATCTGCCGAGGCCGACGCCGGATCGATGGAACAAATCGAACACGCGCCGCGAGCATTGCGCGAGTCTTTGCTTTTTCCATATCAGAACGGCGTATCATGGGTCGCGGAACTTTACAAGCGCGGCGGCTGGGCGCGCATCTCGCAGGCGTTCACGGATTTGCCGCAATCAACCGAACAGATTCTGCACCCGGAAAAATATTTCGCGCACGAAGCGCCCGTTAAAGTTTCCATGCCGGACATTAGCCTCAAGCTCGGCGCTAATTGGAAACGCATTGATTACGATGTCAACGGTGAGTGGAGTTTGTATTTGATTCTCGATGAGTATTTGAAATCCGAGAAGGAATCGAGAGAAGCCGCAGCGGGTTGGAGCGGTGATCGCTACGCTGTTTACGAAGACCGCAAAACAGGCGCAGCAATGATCGCGCAATCGTCTGTTTGGGACACGGAAAAAGACGCACGCGAGTTCTTCGAAGCTTACGCCAAACGCACAACCTTGCGCTACAAAAATGCAAGTGGGATGGTTGATTCATTTGTTCCGCAAAATCTTCGAGGCAATGCTTTGCGCGTGTGGCTAACAAATGAAGGCGTGGTGATTATGCAACGCGACGGAACACATGTGTTGATTCTCGAAGGCATACCGGAAAAAACGAACATCGCAGAGTTAATGAAATCGCTGGTCGGCGCTTCGCAAAAGTTTTAATCGTAGGGGCAGCGGCTTGGCCCCGGCCCTTTCTTTGTTCACCAAACCGGCAGGGGCAAAACACCTCCCCCCCCAAAACACACCACGTGCCCTCCCTCTTCCCCAAGG
>JBPCOJ010000086.1:0-61271 GCA_051000345.1 Pyrinomonadaceae bacterium
CGAGAAGGGCGGTCAAGACCCGAACTCGACAACCGGCGATGGTCATCCGCCGCGCCCCGGCGAAAAAGGCACGCAGGGCGGCATGGCCGGTCAGGGACTCGGTCAAGAAGGCGGCGGCTCGAAGTAGAGTTGTCGCACACCTGATTATTTGAGTTGTAGAACACAAGGCGCGCTCGAAACGCACAGTGTCGCAAAACTCACAACACGATGAGCGCGAGTTTGTATCCACTTCGGATCGACTCGCGCTCTTTCCATATGCTTAAACGATGACCACAACCGCCGCCGCGCACGCGTCCACGCCGGATACATCAGAAGACCCGCAGCCCGGCACGCGCATAGACGATTTCACCGTCGCTTATCGAATCGCTCACGGCATGAACGCGGACGTGTTCGCCGTCTGGCATCACGAACTGCGCGCGCCCCTTGTCTGCAAGCGCCTTCGTCCCGCCGATGAACATTATCTCAAATGGCGCAGGCTGCTGCGCGCGGAAGGCGCGGCGCTCGCGCGCATGAACCATCCCG
This sequence comes from Pyrinomonadaceae bacterium, assembly GCA_051000345.1. Classification (GTDB taxonomy): domain Bacteria; phylum Acidobacteriota; class Blastocatellia; order Pyrinomonadales; family Pyrinomonadaceae; genus JBHENC01. The sequence goes on from JBPCOJ010000086.1 coordinate 523, forward strand.
GCATCGTCCGGCTCATCAATCAAAACATGAGCGCGCGGCTTCCCTATTTGCTTCTCGAACACATCGGCGATCAAACCTTACGCACGGAATTGAACGATCAAGGTAGTTTCGCGGCGGACGCGGCGGTGCGCATCGTGCAGCACACGGGCGCGGCGCTCACGCACGCACACGCGCGCGGATTCGTTCACAGAGATTTGAAGCCGTCGAATATTATTTTGCGCGACGGGCGTCCGGTGCTGCTCGATTTCGGCGTGGCGTGGAAATGGCAAACAAGGAAGCGTCCGCCGGATCGTTCGGGAACGCCGCAGTATCTCGCGCCGGAACAAATTCTCCGCGAACCTTTAACTCCTGCGACAGACGTTTACGGGCTAGGCTTGCTGCTCTTTGAACTCATCGCAGGCGCGCGTGCGTTCCGCGCAGGAGACGCGCCGCGACATGACCGACACGCTCCCCTCGAAGCGCGCTATCCGCAATTAATCGAAGCGCCGCCGCTTGAGCTGCTGCGCGAAAAAAAAGCGCCGCGCAAACTCGCAACTGTCATCGCACGCTGTCTCGCAAATCATCCGCGCGACAGATACGCAAGCATTGCAGGGCTGCTCGCCGCGCTCGATCCGTTCACGAAACTAAAAGTTTGGCCGCAGGAAGCCGCGCGCAGTCAAAAGGATTTCGCGCCGTTTGAATAAATCTAGAAACGTAGAAGCCTATTCGGTCTCCGCCGCTTCACCCGGACGATGGTCTTCGATGGAGTAAGCAGGGCCGCACACAAGCAACATCGTCAACGGCGCTGCGCCCGTATTTTCGAGCGTATGCACTTGCCCGCGCGGAATAAAAACGGCGTCGCCCGCTTCGACTTCGCGCGTCTCTGCGCCGACGGTCATGTGGCCTGTCCCGCGCAGTATGTAATAGATTTCTTCTGTTTCGAGATGATGATGCCGCCCGATCTTCGCGCCGACGGGCATCACTTCTTCGGCGAGGCTACAGCGTTCGATGTGCGAAGTAGTGCGGTCAACGAGCGGGCGAATCTCCGAACCGTGCGGTGTGTTAATGATGGCGGCGTTGCGGCGTTTGACAATAAGCATAATGATGAGAAATACGCCCGGTAGGATTTGAACCTACGGCCTCCTGCTCCGGAGGCAGGCGCTCTATCCACTGAGCTACGGGCGCATTGTGCCGCCTAATCTAACACACACGCTCCCGGCATCGCCAGACCTACAGGCAAATTCAATCTAACTTACTCAACCAGCCGCCAGACAATAAACCGTATTATAATATGCACCTATGAAGTATTATTAAGCTATCTGTCCTATAATATTTGTTCGACCTTTTCGCTTTTGTAACGTATGCGTGAAGAACAGCAACTCAAAATTACCTTTCGAGAAGCGACTGTTGCTGATGCTTTAGCCGTTGGCAGAGTTCAGGTTCAATCTTGGAGAGAATCTTTTGTTGGCATTGTCCCGCAAACCTTTCTTGATAAAATGTCGGTTGAAAATCGGGCTAAAAAGTTTGAAGAGGGTTTCGCCGTTGATTTCTATAAAATGTTTGTGGCGGAAACACAGGAGAACGGAATTGTCGGCTTTGCCGACTTTGGCAAGGCTCGTGATAATCATAATCAATACGAAGCGGAACTTTACGCAATTTACTTGTTGCGTGATTTTCAAAGAAAAGGCATTGGCGGCAAACTTTTTGACTTAGGCGTTCAATCTCTTGTCGCCCAAAATATGAATTCCTTGAGTTTGACCGCTCTGGAAATAAGTCCGTATAAACCGTTCTATGAGAAAATGGGCGGTCATTTCGTTGAACGAAAGACGACGAACATCGAAGGCGAAAGTTACGCTACGGTAGTGTATGGCTGGGATAGATTAGTTGCGTCCTAAAGATGAAGGCAAGGTCGAACAAATCATTGGACGTGAGGGCGAAATAGCGACTTTCTTAAAACGGTCTTTGGTTTCCCCGACGTTGCGTAGTGGCGGTTTCGCCCCACGTCAATTCAATCGTTCGGTCGCTTCGCTTGCTGTTAGAATTTGGTTTTATTATATGAGAATGGATTACGTCATTTTGAAACGAGTAGCGAAATTTACCGCCTGCCTTTCATTGGTAATCATTTCATGTATACCTTCATTAGCACAAAATAACGAAGGTAGATTTACCTTACGGCGAAGGGCGACTTTAGTTGGGCATAACCGCCAAGTTGAGAGCATTGCTCTTAGCTCCAATAATCAATTCCTTGCAACATCCGATGACAGAGAAACACGGTTATGGAATACAGCGACCGAACAACTGATTACGGTTCTTGATGGTGTGATGGCTCGCTTTAGCCCTGACGGGAACGTGTTAGCTACCACGCGCGGCAAAGTGGTCAATCTCTGGGATGCAGCAACGGGTGCACCCAAAGTTTCACTGACTGGTCATGAAAAAGATGTTTCTTCGGTGGCTTTCAGCCCAGATGGTCAAAGGGTAGCGACCGGAAGCACAGATGGAACGGCTAAGATATGGGATGCCACGACAGGGCGCACAATTTCTAGCTTGGTCGTGCATCAAGTCAAACGGCTTCCGAGATACAGAATTGTATCAAGAGCGCGGCGTTGTTGCATAAATCTATATATTGCGGTTTCGGGTCTGAAATTTGACGGGTCTTCCACAATATATGGGCACAAAACCCTATTTATGCAACAAAGCCCAAGAGCGCTGTCAATTCCAGTTCGAGTTTTTGTTTCATTTAGTCCGAACGGGAGCAGCATATTGGCACAGAGTTATCAATCCCGAACGGCAAAGCTGTTTGATGCTGTGACGGGGCAGCTACAGGCAGAGTTGGGAGGACACACGCAAGAAATCGGAGTGTATATTACACAGAATGAACCAACTGAAGTTTGGAGAGCCAGCTTTAGTCCAGATGGAAGATTTATTGTGACTGAAAGTATTGATACGGCGAAGCTATGGGAAGCAGCTACGGGAAGGCTGAGAGATACCGTCGGCTTATTATCAGTGGGAACCTTCAGCCCTGACGGACGCTTGTTTGGTTTGGTAAAGAAAAATGGAATTGTCGGGTTGTTGAATATCGAAACGGGAAACGTCCAAGCTCTAAACGTAAACACATCTTTCCTGAATCAGATGGTTTTCAGTTCAGACAGTCAAACGCTGGTAATAGGAAGTGGTTACAAAGATTACAGGGCTACATTCATAGAAGTTCGTACAGGACGAGTTAAAGCAAATGTGCCGCTCGTCTCCGAGTTGGGTTTTGATTTAGTGAGCGACTATCAGAAAAATGTTGACCTGCTTTCCTTCCATCCAAACAACCGGATTGTAATGGGAGCTAATCACGGCTCAATCAGATTGTGGGATGCGGCAACGGGACAACTAATCACTGAAACAAACGAAGGACGTGACCCTGCCGCTTTTAGTTCCAATGGAAAGATGATTGTAGCAGCGGGCGCAAATAAGAAAACAATTCTACTTTGGGAGGCAATGAACAACTGAATAGCTCTGCAAGGTTCGCCGTTCCTCTCAACGCGCAACCGAACAAGTCCTTGCACCTGACTTTTTAATCGCTCCGCTCTTAAAAAGCAGGTGAAGTCCAGCGTTCAGCTGCCGGAGGCATTATGCGGGAGCACAAAAAGGGCTATGAGCCAATCGAGGCAAACGCCGGAATCAATCCAATCCGATTTTGACCGGATTGCCCTGCTCTCCAATGAGCAATGGGATCATAACGCGCATTATCACAGGTACTTGCTAAGCCGCATTCCCGCACGATGCCGGAACATTCTTGAAATCGGTTGTGGCACAGGGGAATTCTCCCGATTGCTTGCCGTGCGCGCCGAAAAAGTCGTCGCCATAGATTTATCCACGCAGATGATTCGCCTTGCCCGCGAAGGCTCGAAACTTTATCCGAACATCGAATTCATAGAGGGCGATGCGATGACATATCAATTGCCGGATATTGGATTCGACTGTATTGCAACGCTGACGACGCTTCACCATTTACCGATGGAAGCGACCTTAAGAAAAATAAGAAAGGCTTTGAAGCCCGGAGGCGTATTCGTTTGCCTCGATCTATATCAACGCTCTAACTCGCGCGATTTGATTTTTGACGGCGTCGCTTATCCCGCAAGTTTATTTCTCACGCTGATAAAAACCGGAAAGCACAGACCTTCAAGAAAAGTGCGCGAGGCATACGACGAGCATGGAAAAACGGATTCATATCTCACGCTGCCGCAGATAAAGCAGATTTGCGCTGACACGTTGCCGGGCGCGCAAGTCGCCAGACACTTATTCTGGCGCTACGCTATCGTTTGGAAAAAATAAATTGAAGATTAATTGGTAATCATCTTACGAGTCGGGTAAAGAAGCCTTCGGTATGCGGCCAGCTTTAGAGCGGAAGCCTAAGCTGCGCGATGCAGCCGCGATGTGTTTGTCTATTTTCCAGAGTGAGCGTGCCGCCATGCGCTTCTGCTATCTGACGGCAGAGCACCAGACCGATGCCTGCGCCGCCGGGCTTGGTAGTAAAAAAAGGGACGAATAAATTAGCGGTGCTTGACAGGCCGTAACCCTCGTCCTCGACCAGCAAGTGCAAATACGATGCGTTCTTCGTCCACGTCACGCTCACGCCGCCGCCTGTTTCGAGTGCCGCGTCCACCGCGTTACGAAGAAGATTGATAAGCAACTGATCCAACTGATCTCCGTCGGCCTGAATCGTTAGCGGCACGCCCGGGCGCACTACGACCGGAAGCCGCATCTCAAGGCGCGCAACGCGCCGCACCCACTCACAGACATCGAGCGGCGCGTACTGCGGTCTCGGCAATCTGGCGAGGCGCGCGTAAGCTCCCATGAAGCGGTTCAAGGCGGCAGAGCGCGACCCGATCACAGTCAATCCGCGCTGCATGTCCTCGCGCCAGTCCGCAGGTTTCGGTTCACGCGCCAGCAAAGTCTCTAGGCTTCCTGCGATGGAACTAATCGGCGCGAGCGAATTATTGAGTTCATGCCCGAGCACGCGCACCAAGCGCTGCCACGCCTCGCGCTCTTCTTCGCGCAGAACGCGGCTCAAGTTTGCAAGCACCAATAGTTGATGCGGCTGCCCGCGCTCGCGGAATGTGCCGCGACGCGCTTCCCAGCGCCCCGCTGCTTCGCCCGGAAAAGTCTTTTGCAAGGTGCGCGCGTGCGTATCTTGATGCAGGCAATCGGAGAGGCCGAGTTCGTCTGCGCTGCGCCCCAGCAGTCTCTCGCTTGATTGCCCTAACAAATGTTCACCCGCGCGATTGACGAGTCGCAAACGATTCGACGCATCGAAGGCGAAGACGGCAACGTCTATCTCCGCCATCACTGTGCGAAGCAAGGCCGTCGCCTCCATCGCGCCGAGCCGCTGTTCGCGCAAGGTTTCGCCGAGCGCGTTGACTTCGAGCATCGCTTCGCCGAGCGCGTCGTCACGCCCTGCGCCGCGCGCGCGAATCGAATAATCGCCTTCTCTAAGCGCCGCGAGTAAGTTCGAGAGAGTTTGCAAATGCCGCACGACACGCTCGCGCAAAACAAAAGCGAAGCCGCACCACACGCTCAAGATAAAAACGGAGAGCGTCCACTGCACCTTCGCTGTGTAAGCATTGCTCCACAACATCGACAGCGAGACCGAGACGCCCGGCAGACCGGACATCAAGGCCAACAGCAGGATGCGCCTTTCATAACTCGTCCGGCGCTTATCCTGCTTTTTTCCTTTGTTCATAATCCGTAGCGTTGAATGCGGCGATAAAGCGCGCTGCGGCTCAAACCGAGCGCTTCGGCAGCCTTGTTGACGTTACCATCGAAGCGCAGGAGAGTTTTGCGAATGAGAAAACCTTCAACCTCTTCGATGCTCATTTCTTCGAGCCGCCCCGAATGCTCATGCCCTGATCGTAAACCGAGATCGGGCGCTTCGACAACATCGCCGCGCGCCATCAACACCGCGCGCTCTATGACATGGCCTAGTTCACGAACATTGCCCGGCCAAGCGTAATTCAGCAAAGCCTTCGTCGTCGCTTCATCGAAATTTTCGAGCGGCTTGCGATAACGCCGCGCATAATGACGCAGGAAATGCTTTGCCAGCAGCAGCACGTCATCTTCGCGCTCGCGCAGCGGCGGCAGATTTATCTCGACTGTGTTCAGGCGAAAAAGCAAGTCCTGACGAAAGCGATTCTGTTTCACATCTTCGTTCAAGTCGGCATTCGTCGCCGAGAGAATCCGCGCATCCACGCGATGAGTTTTCGATGACCCGACGCGCTCGAACTCGCCCGTCTCGATCACGCGCAATAGTTTCGCTTGCTGGTTGAGTTGAATATTCGCAATCTCATCGAGAAAAATCGTCGAGTTATGGGCTAGCTCAAAACGCCCGACGCGATCCGTTTTGGCATCCGTGAACGCGCCCTTCACATGCCCGAACAATTCACTATCGAATGTTCCTTCCGAAAGCCCGCCGATGTTGACCGTAACCATCGGCTTCGCGGCGCGTTGCGAAATTAAGTGAAGCGTCTGCGCGACGACTTCCTTGCCCGTGCCGTGCTCGCCCGTAATCAACACGTTGGCGTCCGACGGCCCGACGTGTTCTATGAGTTGCAAGACGGACTGCATCGCTCTCGATTCGGCGATCAGCACAGGGCGCTTGACGTTATCCACATCGCGCAGCAATTTATTTTCGGCTTCGAGATACTGCCCTCTGCGAAGCGCGCGACCCAATTCGATTTGAGTTCGCAGCACGGTCAGAAGGCGCGCGTTCTCCCAAGGCTTTTGAATAAAATCGCGCGCGCCGCGCCGCATCGCTTCAACCGCCGTCTCGACGCTGCTCCACGCCGTCATCACGACGACGGGCAGCGTGCCGTCTATGCTTTGAATGCTGGAAAGAAGATCGAGGCCTTCCTGCCCTGAAGTAGTATCGCGCGTGTAGTTGAGATCGATCAGCAGGACATCGAAATCTTGCGCGGCAAGCGCTTCGAGCACCTTCGCGGGCGATGTCACAGACTCGATCCGGTAACCCTCGCCTTTGAGCAAAAGACGCAGCGCCTCCAACACGTCCGGCTGATCGTCCGCGACAAGCACGCGCGGTGTTATTGAAGCCGTACTCTTCATAACGACACTTCTCGTTCCTTAATCACACGCCTACTCATGCCTGAGCGCCACCATTGGATCAACTTTCATAGCCTTACGCGCCGGAAAGTAACACGCGATGAGAGCAACGAAGGCAAGCAGCGCGGAGATGCCCGCGAATGTCACAGGATCAGTCGCGCTTACCGTAAACAGAAGACTTGCCATTAATCTCGTTAAAGCGAACGCGCCAAAGAGTCCGATTGCGATACCGATGAGAGTAAGCCGCAGGCCATGCCCGACGACGAGTTTGAGCACGTCGTGCTGACTTGCTCCTAAAGCCATGCGAATGCCGATTTCGCGCGTGCGCTGCGTCACAGAGTACGCGATGACGCCGTAGATGCCGATGGATGCGAGGACAAGCGCAAGGACGGCGAAGAGGCCGAGCAACCACACAGCCAAACGGTTCGAGGCAATCGACTGTGCAAGCAGCGAGTCCATCGTCTTGATGTCGTAAACGGGTTGATCTTTATCAACGCCCAGCACTTCGCGGCGCACAGCCGTTGCGATGCTCAAAGGATCGGCAGCCGTAGTTCGCACCACGAGCGACATCGCTGCCTGCGGTTGCTGCATAAACGGATAATAGATTTCCGGCCTCAACCTCTCCGCAAGACCGTAACGCCGCACGTCGCCTGCGATGCCGATAATCGTCAGCCATGGACGATTGTTTTCCGAATCTCCGCCGCGAATATGTTTGCCTATCGGGTCTTCGACGCCGAAGAATCGCCGCGCCATTGTTTCGCTGATCACGGCGACAGGCAAAGCGCCTTTTTTGTCTTGTTCGGTAAAGGCGCGGCCTTTCACAATCGGTATGCCCGTCGCGCTGAAATAGCTCGGGCTGACGGAATCATAACTAGCAATCAAGGCGTCCTTCGGCGTTTGGGCTTCAGGCCGTCCTTCGATTGTGAAATCGGATTGCGAATCGCCTATGAACGGAAGATTCGTCGTCGCTCCGGCGGACGCGACGCCGGGCAGCGCGCTGATGCGTTCGAGCACTGCGCCAAAAAAGTTTAACTGCTTGTAATCTTCCGCGTACCTCGCGGGCGGCAAATTAATCTGCATCGTCAAAACATTATGCGGATCGACGCCCGGCTTGACTTCGCGCAAGCGATAAAAGCTTTTCAGCATCAAGCCTGCGCCGATTAACAGCAGCAGCGACAAAGCGACTTCACCGATGACCAACAAACTACGCACGCGATTGCGCCGACCTGCGCCCATCAAAGACTTGCCGCCCTCCTTTAATCCCTCCGTCAAATCCGGCTTTGTTCCCTGCCACGCCGGAGCGAGTCCGAGCAGCACGCCCGTCAAAAGCGAGACGAGCAAAGTGAAGCCGAGCGCGTAACGGTCAAGGCCGATCTCGCCCGCGCGCGGCACGTCTTCCGGCAACGCCGCGACAAGCGCATCGATGCTCCACAGCGCGAACAACAACGCCACCGCGCCGCCCATCAGCGACAGCAATACGCTCTCCGTCAACAACTGCCGCATGAGCCGCGCGCGGCTTGCGCCGAGCGCCAAACGTATCGCAATCTCTTTTTGCCTTGCCGCCGCGCGTGCTAATTGAAGGTTGGCAACGTTGGCGCACGCAATCAAGAGCACGAAGCCGACTGCGCCGAAAAGTATGAGCAATGACGGTTCGATGTCTTCCGTTAAAAGCGATTGCAAGCCTGAAACCTTTACGTCCCAATCAGCGTTCGATCCCGGATACTGCGCGGCCAATCTTTGCGAGATTCCATTCATCTCCGTCTGCGCCTGCGCTAAGGAAACGCTTTTTTTCAAACGCCCGACGACGATCAGATTGCGATGCCCGCGCCTGCCCGTCTCGCCCGCCGTAACATCCAGAGGAACCCACACGCTCGTTTCCGTATCGCCTTCCGGGAAATGAAACGTCGGCGGCATCACACCGATAACCGTGTATGCTTCACCGCTCAACATAATCGTTTGCCCGATCAAAGCAGGGTTAGCATTGAAGCGCCGCCGCCACAAACCGTCGTTAAGCACCACGACCTTATTGCGCCCCGCTCCTTCCTCTTCTTCGCCGAACGTGCGCCCCAAACTTGCGTTGACGCCGAGCAACGGAAACAGCGCGGCACTTGCCGACGCGCTCGACACGCGCTCCGGTTCGCCGCCCGCGATTGTCAAATTAAAGCTCGCTTCCTCCATTGCCGCGAGTTGCTCGAAGACGTGATTCTGATTTCGCCAGTCAACGAAGTCAGGCCCCGATACGGGAAACACATCTATATCCAACTTCGGCGCGGTGCCTAAGATAGTCACAATCTGTTCCGGGTCTTTGTACGGCAAAGGCCGCAGTATCACCGCGTTGACCACCGAGAAGATCGCCATGTTCGCGCCGATGCCTAAAGCAAGAGCGAGCACCGCGATGACTGTAAAGCCCGGACGCTTTGCGAGCATCCGAATCCCGTAGCGCACATCCTGCCAGAGCGTCGTCATCGTGTTCTCCTAATCGTGTCTGAGGGCAATCATCGGATCGACTTTTGTGGCGCGCTGTGCCGGGACGTAGCACGCAACAAGCGCGACGCCCGCAAGCAGCGCGGAGATTCCGGCAAACGTCCACACGTCCGTCGCGCTCACACCATAAAGAATACTCGCCATCAAGCGCGTCACCGCGAAGGCCGCGACGAGGCCTGCGCCGATGCCGATTAAAATCAACTTCATGCCGTGCCCGATGACGAGGCGAAAAATGTCACCGCGTTGCGCGCCCAAGGCCATGCGTATGCCGATTTCGTGCGTGCGCTGCGCCACCGAATACGCGATGACGGCGTAGATGCCGACTGCCGCGAGCAGCAGCGCGACGAGCGCGAAGGCGGCGAACATGAACGAAGACAAACGCTGCGGAGCCATTGATTCGCTAAAGACCTGATCTATCGTGCGCACGTTGTAAAGGGGCTGATCCTTATCAATCGCCTGCAATTCACTTCGCACGGCGGCAGTCAGCGCCGCCGGATCGCCATTTTTCGCGCGCACGATGAATGTCATCTCGCGCCAGGGGTTTTGCGCGTAGGGCTGATAAACGGCGAGTTCCTGTTCGGTTACCTTTTCGCTAAAGGCTTCGTGCCGCACATCGCCGACCACGCCGACAATTTCGTATGGCTTGTCGCCGCTGCCCAATCGCAAACGCTTGCCGAGCGGGTCTTCATTCTTGAAATGCTTTTGTGCAAGCGCGCGGCTGATGATGAGAACGGGCGTCGCTTCCGCCGTATCGCGCGTATCGAAATTGCGTCCTTCGAGCAGCGGAATTTCCATCGTTTTGAAGTAATTCAAACTGCCGACCTGAATGTAGGCGAGCGGCGTTTGTCCGGGCGCGGGCGTCGGCTCTCCGTCGCGCCAAAAGCCCGTGTCGGAGTTATCGAAACCGAGCGGAAGGTTGTTGATCGCCGCGGCATTCGTCAAGCCCGGCAGCGTCTCAAGGCGTTCGAGGAATCGTTTTTGAAAGTTCACGCGCTCTTCATCCTTCGGATATTTCAAGCGTGGCAAGGCGACGCCGAACGTGAGCGCGCCGCGTGCGTTAAAGCCCGGATCGACATTTATGAGTTTCACGAAACTGCGCATCATCAAGCCCGCGCCGACGAGCAGCACGAGGCTTAAAGCAACTTCCGTGACGACGAGAAGGCTACGCGTGCGATTGCGCCCGCGTCCCGATTGCGCACCGCTACTGCGCCCGCCTTCCTTCAGCGCTTCGTTGAGATTCGTCTTCGATGCTTGCAGCGCAGGCACGAGGCCGAAGACCACGCCGGTCACGAGCGACAACAACATCGTAAAGCCGAACACGCGCCAATCAATGCCGAGATTCGACCAACCGCTAACGAACTTCGCAAAGTTGGCGGGCATTCCGGCGCGCAGCGCATCAACGCTCCACACGCTTAAAAGCAATCCGAGCGCTCCGCCCGCGATTGCCAGCAACAAGCTTTCCGTCAGCAGTTGCCGCACAACGCGAAAGCGGCTCGCGCCGAGGGTGAGGCGAATGGCGATTTCATGGCGGCGTTCGGCGGCGCGCAAGAGCAATAGATTAGCGACGTTGGCGCACGCGATCAATAACACGAACCCGCACGCGCCGAGCATGATGATTAAGTACGGGCGCGGCCCGCGCGTCTCGGATTCGAGAAAGTTCATCGCGCGCAGGCCGCGTCCCTCGTTCGTCTGCGGATACTGCGCGGCAAGCCTTTGCGCGAGTCCGTTTAACTCGCTTGTCGCCTGTTCGACGGAAGCATTCGGTTTGAGACGCCCGACGACGCGCATGTAATGTGATTCACGATCAGCCGTGTCTTCCTTATCGAAAATAAATGGCGTCCACATCTCGACATTGCCGCGCGGATAGTTCGCTTCGGGCGGCGCAATGCCTGCGACTGTAAAATTGCGTTCGTTGATTTTAACGATGCGCCCGATTATGTTCGGTTCGCTGTTAAAGCGTCGTCGCCATAACGCATCGCTCAGGATAACGACGGGATCGCGTCCCGTTTGTTCTTCTTCGGCAGCGAAGGAGCGTCCCATCTTCATCTCGATGCCGAGCACCTCGAAAAAGCCCGGCGTCACCGTCGCGCCCGTGATGCGTTCGGGTCTCTCGTTCTCTGTGAGATTCGCCGACCAACCGCTTGTCGCGGCGATTGATTCAAACGCCGTAATCTGGTTTCGGATGTCGAGAAAAATAGCGGGCGCAACGCTTCCGGTTTGCATGTCGAGCGCCGGTATCGTTTCAAACACATTCACGATGCGCGGCATATCGCGGAACGCGAACGGCTTCAGCAACAGCGCATCGATGGCGCTGAAGATCGTCGTGTTCGCGGCGATGCCGAGCGCCAGCGTGAAGATTGCAACCACCGTAAAGCCCGGATTCTTCCACAACATACGCACCGCAAACCGCACGTCCTGCCACAAAGTATTCATCGCTGCACCTCTATGTTTTTTTCTCACCCACTAAATTATTCGTGCCGGAGCGCGATCATCGGATCGACTTTCGTCGCCCGACGCGCCGGAACGAGGCAGGCGACGAGCGCGACTCCGGCAAGTAATACCGATACGCCGACGAACGTCACGGGATCAGTCGCGCTTACGCCGTACAGCAAACTCGCCATCACGCGCGTCACCGCGAAAGCGGCAACCAAACCGATCACGATGCCGACGAGCGCCAGCCCCATGCCTTGCTTGACGACGAGGCGAAGCACATCGCTCGCCTGCGCGCCCAAGGCCATGCGAATGCCGATTTCGTGCGTGCGCTGTGTCACAGAGTAAGCGATGACGCCGTAGATGCCGACGCTCGCCAACAGAAGCGCAATGCACGCGAAGAGTCCGAGCAGCAACGTGCGAAAACGCGGTTGCGCGGCGGATTCGGAAACGCGTTGCTCCATCGTCTTGATGTTGTAGATCGGCAAATCCTTATCGAGCGCCTGCACTTCGTTTCTGATCGCGGCAGTGAGCTTCGACGAATCACCACCATTGGCGCGCACGACTATGTTTGTCATCGGCGAGGGAGTTTGCGCGTGATTGACATACATTTCGCCCGTCGGCTCTTGATCCAGACTGCTGTGATGAATGTTCCCGACGACTCCCGCAATTTCGCCCGTCCATGGCTTGCCGAAGTCAATCGTCAAGCGTTTTCCAAGCGGGTCTTCGTTGGGAAGAAAGCGCCGCGCAAAGCTATCGCTGACGATAATGGCGTTCGGAGCGTTTGCCGAATCGCGCTCTGTAAACGCTCGCCCTTTAAGCAGCGGAATGCCGATGGCGCGAAAATAATCCGGGCTGATGATGCGTATGTTGGCGTCGTTTTCGAGGCTTCCGAAGGCCACCGGTGGCTTGCCTTCGATAGTAAAAAACGTATCGTTTTCCTGACCGCTCAAAGGAAGTTCCGTCACAGTTCCGGCAGACTCCACGCCGGGCAAAGCTTCAATGCGCGAAACGAGTGTCTGAAAAAAGGCGGCGGTTTGTTGCGGCTCTGGATACTTCGCGCGCGCCAGCGAAAGTTGCATCGTCAAAACATTCGTCGCCGTAAAGCCCGGATCGACGTGTGTCAATCGCAGGAAACTTTTAATCAATAGTCCCGCGCCGACGAGCAGCATCAAAGAGAGCGCGACTTCCGAGACGACGAGCAACGCGCGCAGGCGCTGTCCCTTCGCTCCCATTGTGCCGCGACTTCCCTCTTTGAGCGTCTCCGTTAAATTCGACTTCGAGGTGGAGAGCGCAGGAAAGAGGCCGAAGATGATACCGGTCAAAAGCGAGATGAACAGTGTGAACAGGAGCACGCGCCAATCAATCGTCGCTTCTTTAATGCGCGGAAGATTTTCGGGACTAAACGCGACGAGCAGATCAACGCTCCACACAGCGAGCAGCAACCCTAAGCCTCCGCCGACAAGCGAGAGCAATACGCTTTCCGTCAAAAGCTGCCGCACGACACGCACGCGGCTCGCGCCCAAAGCTGAACGAATCGCAATCTCTCTGTGCCTGGACACGCCGCGCGCCAAGGATAAGTTGGCGACGTTCGCACACGCGATCAAGAGCACGAGGCCAACCGCGCCCAACAGCACAAGCAATGTTAACCGCAGTTGCCCGACGAGCCTTTCCGGTAGCAGCGTTAATCCTAAACCGAAATGCGTGTTCGATTCGGGATACTGCTTTTCAAGCCCGTGCGCGATGTTATTAACTTCAGCCTGCGCTTGATCGAGCGTCACGCCGCTTTTCAATCGCCCGACGGCTGTCAGAAAGTGCGTTCTGCGTTGCGACATCTGCGGAGTTTTGAAAGCAATCGGCGTCCATAGTTGGGCGGCGCGCGGAAACTGAAAATCGGGCGGCATGATGCCGATGATCGTCGCGTTCTGTCCGTTGAGCGCAAGAGTTTTTCCGACAAGCTTCGGATCACCGCCGAAGCGACTTTGCCAGAGGCCGTGACTTATGACGACCACACCATTGCGCCCGGACTGTTCTTCGTCCGCGAGAAATGTTCGCCCGCCCGCCACAGGCTGAACGCCGAGCGTCTCAAAGAATCCTGCCGAGACACGCGCGCTCGTCACACGCTCCGGCTCGCCCTCGCCCGTCAGCGTAAACGATAAAGGTTGAAACGCGGCGAAGCGCTCGAAGGCGTGCGCCTGCTCGCGGTAATCCAAAAAGTCCGGCGGCGAAATCGCACCGCCCTTCGTGTTGTCTCGAAAGTCCAATCCTTCGGCGTACACAAGGCGGTCAGCCTCCGCAAACGGCAAAGGGCGTAGGAGCACAGCATTGACGACGCTGAAGATCGCGCTGTTGACGCCGATTCCCAAGGCCAGAGTAAGCACCGTGATCGCCGCGAAGCCGGGCTTTTTAAGCAGCGTCCGAAAACCGTAACGTATGTCTTGCCACAGAGTCGCCATGATTTCTCCTATTCGTATCGAAGCGCGATCATCGGATCGACTTTCGTCGCCCTACGCGCCGGAATAAAATTCGCCACGAGCGCGATGGCGGCGAGAAACACGGCGATGCCGATGAAGGTCGAAGGGTCTGTCACGCTGACGCCGTAGAGAAAGCTTGCGAGCAGGCGCGTCAACGCGAACGCTCCTGCCAGACCGAACAGAATGCCGACGCCGACGAGCGTCATGCCTTCGTACAACACAAGCCGCAGTACGTCGCCGCGCTGCGCGCCGAGAGCCATCCGAATGCCGATCTCGCGCGTGCGCCGCGCCACCGAATAAGCCATCACGCCGTATAAACCGACGGCGGCAAGGAGCAACGCCAGCAATCCGAAAACGCCGAGCAAGACCGCGCCCATCCGTGCCGCATACAGGGAATTGCCGAGCAGTTCCGTCATCGGTCTGATGTCCGTAACCGGCAAGTTCTTTTCAATCGCCTGTACTTCTCTGCGCACCGGCGCGAGGAAGTTCGCCGGGTCGGTTTTTGTACGCACAATCAAGCTTATGCCGCTCTCATAGCGTTGCGCTATTGGTTGATAAACAAACGGCGCGGGCGCTTCGCCGAGCGTCAGGTACTTGCTGTCGCGCGCAAGGCCGACGATTTCCAGCCAGGGGTCTTTTGCTCCGCTTAGTCTGATGCGTTTGCCAATCGGGTCTTGACCGGCAAGGTAACGCTTCACGAAAGTTTCGTTGACGACGGCGACGCCCGGCGCGCCCTCACGATCCTGCGTCGTGAACTCACGCCCACGCAGCAAAGGAATCTGCAGCGTCTCGAAATATCGCAACCCGATTGAAGAGGTAAGCGTCGTGTTGCGGCGCGACTCCGCAATCGCACCCGCGCCTTTACCGTTGGTGGCGCTATCAATGCTCTCCTGTCCCTCGACAACCACACTGGTTTGATGGCGCGAGCCGTTCAAGGGCGCAGCGCTCGTGAGCGTTGCGGACTGCACGCCCGGCAAGGCTTCAATGCGCTCGATTACCTGCCTGTAAAATTCTTGTCCCTGCGGTTTCGTGTAGCGCAGCAAATTCGTGTTGAGCCGCATTACCAAAGCATTTTCCGGGTTGAAGCCGGGATCGATGCGCTGCGCTTGCCGGAGGCTGCGTAGAAACAGCCCCGCGCCGATCAGGAGCACGAGCGACACTGCGACCTGCGCGACGACGAGCAAATTACGCAAACTGAAGTGCCGCCGCGAGCCTTTACCGGGCAACATCATCGCTTCATCTTTGAGCGCGTTGACGAGGTCTGGATTTGAAGCTTGGAGCGCCGGAGCGATGCCGAATGCGAGACCTGTCAAGACAGACAGCACCAGCGTGAACAACAGCACGCGCGCGTCCAAATTGAAATCAAAGACGAACGGAAAGATGTTATCCGGCGTGTAAGTTCTGAGCACATCGATTATCCACACGGCGAGCAGCAGCCCGACTGCGCCGCCCAATGCCGACAGCAACATGCTCTCCGTCAAGAGTTGGCGAATCAAACGCCCGCGACTCGCGCCCAAAGCAAGGCGAATGCCGATTTCGCGGCGTCTCGTGGAAGCACGCGCCAGCAGCAAGTTCGCCACGTTCGCGCACGCGATCAAGAGCACGAGGCCGACCACAGACATCAACAATCCGGCAACCGAGAGAAGTGTGCCGCGCTGTTTGGGATCGCCTTTGCTGACAGGATAAAGCGTTGCTGTTTTATCTCGATTCGTTTGCGGGTAAGCCTGCTCTAATTGCTTTGCGAGCGTTTGTATTCCGGCCTGCGCCTGCTCGACTGTGACGCCGGGTTTGAGGCGGCCTATCACGTTGAGCCACCCATGGCTGCGCTTCGATAGCGGATCAGGATTCATCTCGCCGGAATAACCGCTGCCCGGCGGCGGGCGCACGACTGCCTGCATCATCATCGGCAGATAAATATCCTTTGTCTGCCCCGCCTCCGTGCCGTTAAAATTCGCCGGAGCAACGCCCACAACCGTAAAGGATTGTCCATTCAAAAGCAGTTGCTTGCCGACGACGTTTCGATCCGCCGCAAAGCGTCTTTGCCACAAACCATAACCGATAATTGCAACCGGATGCGCGCCCGGCGTTCTGTCTTCCTCCGGCAGAAACGTGCGTCCCACCGCCGCGCGCACGCCGAGCACATCGAAGTAGTTGCCCGTCACGATCAAACCGGGAATCGCTTCAGTCTGATCGTCGCTGTTCAAGCTGACAGCGGCAAAGGAGAAGGCCGTTATCCCGCTAAAGACTTCGTTCTTATCACGATAATCGACGTAGTCCGGGTACGAAGAAACATCGTAGGGATTAGCGCGGCGGCTACTGAACACGGAGACGAGTCGCTCCGGCTCGACAACCGGCAGAGGTCTGAGCAGCACGGCGTTGACGAAACTAAAGATCGAAGTGTTTGCGCCGATGCCGAGCGCGAGAGAAAGAACGGCGATTGCCGTAAAAGCCGGACTCTTCAACAGCATCCGCGCCGCATAGCGCAAGTCTTGCCAAAAGCTTTTCATCAACACCTCCACCGCAAATGAAACCGGGAACGTCGCGGGATTAATTGACCAACGAAAGCCTTATCATGTGTTCATCCATCGTTCCGCATCCACTACTATTAATCGTCGTCATTCGTACCGTAGTGCAATCATCGGATCGACCCTCGTCGCGCGCCGCGCCGGAATGAGACAGGCAAGCAACGCTACGCACGCGAGCAGCAGCGCAATACCGGCGAAGATTAAAGGGTCTAGCGCGCTCACATTGTAGAGAAGGCTCGCCATCACGCGCGTCAAGGCAAGCGCTCCGAGCAGACCGATGACGACCCCGATGAGCGCGAGCGTCATGCCCTGCCCGATGATGAGACGAAACACATCCTTCGCTTGCGCGCCCAAAGCGAGCCGTATGCCTATTTCATGCGTGCGTTGCGTGACCGTAAAATTCATCACGCCGTAGATGCCGATGCTTGCCAAAAGAAGCGCGAGCGCGGCAAAGAGGCCGAGCAGCAGCATCTGGAAACGGCGCGGCGCGACAGACTTCGCCACGCGCTCGTCCATCGTCTTCACTTCCCAAATCAGTTGATCCTTATCAATTGATCTGATCGCGCCGCGCACGGCAACGGCCAGCGCCGCCGGATCGGAAACGGCGGAGCGCACGACTAAATCCATCTGGCGGTCTGGCGCTTGGAAAAACGGAACGTAGTATTCCGGCTGTTCTTTATCGTCCAAACTTTCGTGCCTGACGTTGCCGACGACGCCGACGATCTCGCGCGGCGGCAACGGTTTGTTTGTTTCATCTTCGAGGATGATGCGCTTGCCGCGCGCTTCTTCATTCGGGAAAAAGCGGCGCGCGAAAGCTTCGTTGATAATGATGACGGGCGGAGCATCCTTTGCATCTCGTTCGGTGAAGGCGCGCCCGCGTCGCACGGGAATGCTCATCACGCGGAAGTAATCGGGCGTGATGCTGTAACTTCTCGCCGCCGTTCTCGCTTCGGGAGCGGCGGGCGGGCGGCCTTCGATGTTGAAGGTGTTGAATGTGTCGCGCAAGCCGAGGGGGAGCAGATTCGTCGCGCCGACTGCTTCGACGCCGGGCAGCGCACGCGTGCGATTAATCAGTTCTTGAAAGTACGCGGCCTGCTGTTCGGGCTGCGGATATTTTATTCTTGAAAGCGGAAGCGTGACGCTCAACACGCGCGCCGCAGTGTATCCCGGATCGGTATCGAGCAGTCGCAGAAAACTTTTAATCAACAGTCCCGCGCCGATTAAGAGTATGAGCGACAGCGCGATTTCGGAGACGACGAGCAGACTGCGCACGCGGTTGCGCCGCGCGCCTTCCATCGAGCCGCGCCCGCCTTCCTTGAGCGATTCATTAAGGTCGAGTTTTGAAGAAGCAAGCGCTGGGAAGATGCCGAAGATGATTCCTGTGAAAGCCGAAACGAAAAGCGTAAAAGCGAGCACGCGATTATCCAGATTGATTTCAGCGACGCGCGGAAGGCTCGCCGGACTCGCCGCCACCAACAAATCGATTCCCCACAGCGCGAGCAGCAACCCGAGCACGCCGCCCATGAAGGAAAGCAGCAAACTCTCCGTCAATAATTGACGCACGATGCGCGCGCGACTCGCGCCGAGCGCCGTCCGAATCGCCATCTCTCTGTGTCTGGCAGATGCCCGTGCCAGCAGCAGATTGGCGACGTTGGCGCACGTAATCAACAGCACGAACAACACCGCGCCCAAGAGCACAAAGAGCGCCGGACGAACGTCTCCGGTAACGTCTTCATGCAAGGAGATGAGCCGCGCGCGCCAGCCCGCGTTGGTTGCCGGATATTGTTGCGCCAAACGGCGCGCGATGGCGTCAATCTCTGCTTGCGCCTGTTGAAGAGTTGCGCCCGGCTTGAGGCTGGCGACGATTGTCTTGGATCGGCTATCACGACTCTCCAAAGAAGCGGCGCTGGCACGCGCCGTTGCAGCCGTAAAGGAATCAAAGAAATCCGATCTCTCGGCTTGCACCGGAAACTTGAAATCGGGCGGCATGACGCCGATCACCGTCACGCTTCGCGCGCCGAATTTAATCTCGCGCCCGATGATCGACTTATCCGCACCGAAGCGGCGTTGCCACAATCCGTAGCCCAAGACGATGACGGGCGGCGCGCCCGCCTTGTCCTCTTCCGGCGTAAAGACGCGCCCGATGAACGGCTCTACGCCGAGCATCGGAAAGAGTTCGGCGGAAACGTCCGCGCCGAGAACGCGTTCAGGCTCATCGCCGCCGCTTGTGAGCACGGTTCCGCTTTGGCTGTAAGCCGCGACGTACTGCAACGTCTGCGCTTGTTCTTTGTAATCCTTGAAGTCTGGATAAGAAAGCGGCGGCTTGTCCGTCAAGTTAGCTTCGGCGTTGCTCGTGTTCTGTGAATACATGGAGACAAGCTGCGCCGCGTTTTTATACGGCAGAGGGCGCAGCAGCACAGAGTTCACCACGCTAAAGATTGCCGTGTTCGCTCCCACACCGAGCGCGAGCGCAAGCACCGCTATCATTGTCAGTCCGGGATTCCTCGCCAGCATACGCACCGCGAAACGCACGTCTTGCCACACTGTTCCCATCGCTTCACCTTTACGCCTTTCCTTAGAACAAATTTATTCGTGCCGGAGCGCGATCATCGGATCGACCTTCGTCGCGCGTTGCGCCGGAATGAGACATGCAATGAGTGCCACGCACGCGAGCAGCAAAGGCACGCCGACGAACGTCAGCGGATCAACTGCGCTTACTCCATAAAGCAAACCGGACATGACACGCGTCAGTGCAAAGGCCGCGATTAAGCCGACCACTGTGCCGATGAGAGCCAGCAGCATTCCCTGTCCGACGACTAATCGCAAAACATCTCGCGGCTGCGCGCCGAGCGCCATGCGAATGCCGATTTCACGCGTGCGTTGCGAGACCGCATAAGACATCACGCCGTAAACTCCTATGCCTGCGAGCAAGAGCGCGAGCACGCCGAAGCTGCCGAGCACGAGCGCCGCCATGCGCGCGGGAAAGAGCGGGAGGTTCATGTGCTCATTCAGAGTTTTGACATCGTAGAGCGGCAAGTTCGGGTCTAGGCTACCGATTTCGCGTCGAATGGCGTGGATGATTGTTTGCGGATCAGTCGCAATTGTTCGCGCCACCAGCGTCGTCGTCGAATCGTAGTTGCGCAAAAGGGGGCGATACACGAGCGGCTGCGGCATTTCGCCGAGAGTGTTGTATTTGCCGTCGGCAGCGACACCGACGATTTCCCAGAACGGCTCCGTCGGCCCGTCGAAATTAAATCGCTTGCCGAGAGCTTCCTGCCCTTGAAAGAAACGGCGCGCGAAAGTTTCGTTGACGATTGCCACGCGCGATTCCTTTTCCTTATCGCGCGCGGTAAAGTCGCGCCCGCGCAAACCGATGTCCATCGTTTGAAAATAGTTGAGGCCGACTTTGTTCGGTATCACCGGCGGCAACTCGCTGCTATTCACGAAGGGCTGCCCTTCGATGTAAACATTCGTCGAATTGTAGTTGAGACTGAGCGGAAGATTAGTGACGAGCGTCGCCGATTGCACGCCGGGCAACGCCGCGACGCGGTCGACGACTTGCTGCTGAAATGCGCGCCCCTTCGCTTCGTCGTAGCCTTGCAACCCGACATCGAATGACGCGGCGACAGCATTTTCAGGATTGAAACCCGGACTCATCGAACGCGCATGTTGCAGGCTGCGCACAATCAACCCGGCGCAGATGAGTAGTAATAACGACAACGCTATCTGTGCGGTGACGAGCGTGTTACGCAGGCGCGAGCGACGAAAGCCGCTTGCCGCAGTGTCGTCCTTGAGCGACGAAACCAGATTCGGATTCGAGGATTGCAAAGCGGGCAACAAACCGAACACGATGCCCGTTATCAACGACAGCAGAAATGTAAACGCCAGCACGCGCCAGTCAAGGCTTAAATCAAACGCGAGCGCGATGTCCATCGGCAGTTTAATCGCGGCCACCAGATCATTAATCCACACGGCAAGCAACAGGCCGAGCGCGCCGCCCGCCACCGAGAGCAACACGCTTTCCGTCAACAACTGCCGCACGAGACGCGCGCGGCTTGCGCCGAGCGCCAAACGTATCGCAATCTCCTTGCGTCGCTCTGCGGCACGCGCGAGCAACAAGTTCGCCAGATTGACGCAGGCGATCAACAGCAGCAATCCGACGACAGCCATCAACACTCCTGTGAAGCCGACGACGGCGCTACGAATCTCCGGCGTGAATAATCCAGACGGCAAAAGCTTGATGCCTCTGCCCCCATTTGCATCGGGATAGTCGCGGGCTAGTTGAGAGGTAATGGAATGGAAAGAGGCTTCGGCCTGCGCGCGGCTAACACCCTGTTTGAGCCGCCCCATCACAAACAAATTTGCATCGCCGCGTTGCGTGAGCCAGTCGCTGCCCGGCTCGATCTGCCCGGCCATCATCGCCGGTACCCAAAGCTCCGGCGCGTAAGCGACCTCCGTTCCGTTAAAATCTTTGGGCGCGATGCCGATGATGGTGAATGTATGGCCGTTAAGCAGCACAGTTTTTCCGACGATTGACGGATCGCCGCCAAAGCGTCTTTGCCAACTGCCGTAACTCATGACTACCACCGGATGCGAGTTCGGCGTCTTGTCTTCTTCAGGTGTAAAAGTGCGACCGAGCGCAGGCTTGACTCCGAGCACATCAAAGTAATTGCCCGACACGACGTATCCCCACAAACGCTCGTTCGCGCCGCTATGACTAAGGCTCACGGGAGCGAAGCGATAGGCAAGCAAACCCGTGAAGACTTCATTACGGTCACGGTAGTCCGTGTAGTTCGGATAAGAAATCAGCGTAACGTCGGACTGGCCGGACAGCGTGCCGTACACTCCGACAAGCTGTTCCGGCTGCGCGGCAGGCAAAGGCCGCAAGAGCACCGTATTCACCAAACTGAAGATCGAAGCGTTCGCGCCGATGCCGAGCGCGAGCGACAGCAACGCGACGGCGGTAAAACCCGGACTCTTCAACAGTCGTCTAAAACTAAAGCGCACATCCTGTATCAAAGCACTCATCTTCAAACTCCTATTCGTATCGAAGCGCAATCATCGGATTGACCTTCGTTGCCTTGCGCGCCGGAATGAGACACGCGAGAAGCGCTACGCCCGCGAGCAATAAAGCGACACCGATGAACGTCACGGGATCGGTTGCGCTGACGCCGAACAATAAACTGCTCATCACGCGCGTCACGGCAAAGGCTCCGATTAACCCTACGGCAACGCCGATTAGCGCCAGCGTCATGCCCTGTCCGACGACTAACCGAAGCACATCACCAGCCTGTGCGCCGAGCGCCATGCGAACGCCGATTTCATGCGTGCGCTGCGCAACCGTGTAGCTCATCACTCCGTAAATCCCGACGGCGGCGAGAATGAGCGCGACGCACGCGAAGATGCCGAGCAGCGTTGTCGAGAGCCGCTCGGCGGCGATTGATTCGCTCAACACTTGCTCCATTGTGTTGACGTTATAGACAGGCTGATTCTTATCAATGGCGGCGACCTCGCGCCGGACGAGCGCCGTCATGCCCGACGGCTCGGTTGTTGTCCGAACCACTAGATTCATGCGATCCACCACGAGCGGCAGAAACTTGTCCGGCACTTGATTGAAGGCGAGATAGAGTTGTGGCTGAATGCGCTCTGTCGCGTCCACGCCGAAGTGCTTGACGTGCGCGACGACGCCGACGATTTCAGCCGCCGGTATGTCGTTCTTCTTATCGCCCGCGATGCGCTGTCCAAGCGGTTCTTCGTTCGGAAACTGCTGGCGCGCGAAAGCTTCGTCAATCACCGCGACGAGTTGGCTGCTCTGCGTGTCATGCTCGTTGAAGAATCTTCCCTTCACCAGACGAATGCCCATCGCACGCAAATAATCCGGGCTGGTGATGTACTGCATTGTTTGCGGTTGCTTGCTTCGTTCAACCTCCGGTCTTCCTTCAATTGCAAACGAGGTGTCACTCGTGCCGAATAAAGGCAGTCCGGTTGAGAACGCAATCGCTTCGACGCCGGGTAGCACCCTTAATCTTGCGTCCAACTCGCTGAAGAAATTAGCGACCTTGCGTCCTTCGCCTTCTTTCGCCGGAAGCGCGAGTTGCATCGCCAGCAGCTTTTGTGGATCGAAGCCCGGATCAGTTGCGCGCAGATGCGTGAAACTTTTAATCAAAAGCCCCGCGCCGACGAGCAACATTAAAGAAAGAGCGACTTCCGAGACGACGAGCAAATTACGCAACTGCTTGCTGCCCGAACCTGTTGTGGCACTCCGCCCGCCTTCTTTAAGCGACTCGTTCAAATCGAGCTTCGAGGCTTGTAGTGCCGGAGCGAGACCGAAGACCACGCCCGTCAGTAGCGAAACGAAAAGCGTGAAGAGCAGCACGCTCGTGTCTAGATTGATTACCGCCGTCGCCGGAATACTATCGATGCTCGCGCTGCGTATCGCATCTATTCCCCAGAGCGCGAGTAGCAATCCGAAGACGCCGCCGAGCAGCGCGAGCAACACGCTCTCCGTCAAAAGTTGCCGGACGATGCGCAGGCGACCCGCGCCGAGCGCCGTGCGAATGGCAATCTCCCTTGAACGCGACGCCGCCCGCGCCAATAGTAAGTTGGCGACATTGGCGCACGCGATTAAGAGCACGAAACCGACTGCGCCCAACAGCACGAGCAGCGACGGCCTGATGTCGCCGACGAAATATTCCTGCAACGAAGTGACGGTTGCGCTATCGCCTTTGCCGTACTGTTTCGCCAGACGTTTGGCAAGCCCGACAAGCTCGCTTCGCGCCTGCTCGACTGTCACGCCCGGCTTGAGCCGCGCAATCGCATAGATGCCCGGATGACTGCCGCGCTCCGTCATCGTGTCCGCCTTCAAACCAATCGGCGCGAACACATCCGTCGCCGTGCCGAAGCGATACGTGGGCGGCAACACTCCGACGACCGTATAACTTTCGTTGTTAAGCGTCAGTTGTTTTCCGACGAGATTCGGATCGGAGCCGAACCGACGCTGCCATAAACCATCGCTCACAACGCACACGCGCGCCGCGCCGGGACTATCTTCTTCCGGCAAAAATGTGCGCCCCATTGCCGGTTTGACGCCGAGCAAGGAAAAGAAATTCGCCGACACGTTTCTACCCGGCAAACGCTCCGGCTCATTCGTGCCGGTCAAGTTATAGCTCTGGAATTGCAGCGCGGCGACGCTCGTAAAAACTTTATTCTGCTCGCGCCAATCAAGAAAGTTCGGGTACGAAATGGACATCTGCGGAATCTGCGGCGCGTCCTCCGACAGCCTCACTAATCGTTCTGGTTCCTCAAACGGCAACGGGCGCAACAGCACTCCGTTGACCACACTAAAAATCGCCGTATTCGCGCCGATGCCTAACGCCAGCGCGAGCACCGCAATCACCGTCACGCCGGGACTTCTCACGAGCATCCGAGCGCCGTATTTCAAGTCTTGCCAAAGCGTCATCATCATGCCACCTCGAAGCCGCTTTCTCTCAATTCCTGTTTATCGTGTTCCGCCTGTTGCCCGTGTTCTTCTTCGACAACACGCCCGTCGAAGAGATGTATGGCGCGGTCTGCGTAGGCCGCGTAGCGCGGGTCGTGCGTCACCATGCAGATGGTTGCGCCGTTGCGATGTAGGTCGCGCAGGAGTTCCATCACCGCTTCGCCGTTCGTCGAATCGAGGTTGCCCGTCGGCTCGTCCGCGAGCAGCACAGACGGTTGACCGGCAACGGCGCGTGCGACGGCGACGCGTTGTTGTTGACCGCCGGATAGTTGGCTCGGCAAATGTTTGGCGCGATGTGCCATGCCGACTTTTTCGAGCGCTTCGGTGACGCGCTGTTTTCTGTCAGCGCCCGACATGCCGCGATAAGTCAACGGGAGTTCGACGTTTTCATAAACGGTGAGGTCGCCGATTAAGTTGAAGCTCTGAAAGATGAAGCCGACTTCACGATTGCGTATGCGCGCTCGTTCCGAAAGAGAAAGATCGGAGACGGGCTTGCCGTTCAGCCAGTGCTGGCCTTCGGTGGGCGAATCGAGCAGTCCGAGAATCGAGAGCAGCGTCGATTTGCCGCAACCCGAAGGGCCTGTGATAGAGATATACTCGCCGTTCTTGATGTCCAGAAAAGTTCCGGCGAGCGCGTGCGTTTCGACTTCGTCGGTGTAGAAGACCTTCTTCACGTCTTCGAGGCGAATGAGTGGTTGGGCGGATGCGTTCATTATGTGCTCCTGAGTTGTCAGACAGTGATCGGTGGGCAGTGGACAACGGTCAGATAATAAGGATTACGTTTTCTGTTTTTCTAAACTGTCCACTGCACACTGTCCACTGATTACTTCAATTGAATTTTATTGGCGGCGTCCCACTGCGAAGTGTCCGAGAGAATTATTTGATCGCCTTCGCGCAGGCCTTCCAAAATCTCTATCGTATTAACGGAGCTGCGGCCTAGTTTGACGTTGACGCGGGCAGCCGTTTTGCCGTCCGCTTCGAGCTTGAACATCCCGACGGTGCTCTGTGCCTGACCGAAGGCGGGGCGGCCTACATAAAGCACGTTCTTCAGGTTTTCCAATTCGATTGTGCCGTCCACGCTCAAGTCCGGGCGCGCGCCCTGCGGCAGGCCGCCTTGAAGCGCGACATCGACGGTGACGGTTCCCTGCTGCACCGCCGGATCGATGCGCGAGACGCTGCCTTGAATAATACCGTTGCGCGTATCGATGGCGACGGGCTGGCCGATTTGAATGTCCTTCGCTTGCGTTTCGGCGATCTTGAGTTCGGCCTTGAGATGTTGCGGCTCTGCGACGCGCGCGAGGTTCGTGCCGGGCGTGACTTCCTGTCCGACCTCGACTTGCATTTGCTGAAGCACGCCGCTCGTTCCGGCGATGACGCGCAGGCTGGCGACTTGCTTGAGCTTTAATTGCGAGAGCGCTTGAATCTGCGCGATCTTCGCTTGCTGCGCGGCGACCTGCGCTTCAATCGCTTTGCTGTTGACCTCTAAACGCTTTTGCTCGATCTGCAAACGATTGGCTAAATCCGCGACGCGCACACGCGACAGCTTCAAAGAGAGCGCGGCGACGAGTCCTTCTCTGGCAAGTTCCTCATCTGTGTCGAGTTGAATTTTCGCTTGCTGGTAATCGGCTTTGACGGTGGCCGCGCCCGCCTGCTGGCCCATGCGCTCGCTTTCGAGTTTGACGCGTAGATTACCCAAATCGGCGGCGGCGGCCTTCATTTGAAACTCCGCATCCAGCGCGGACTGCTGCAGTTCGGCGTTGCTCAATTCGATAAGCACAGTGCCTGCGCTGACGGATGTTCCGGGACGCACGAGGATGCGCTCGACGCGCCCCTGTGTAGCGGCAGCGATGATGCGTATGTCTTCGGGGACGAGCGTGCCAAGCCCGCGCACCTGCCGCAGCATAGAGCCGCGCTTCACCGTGTCGATCCAGACAGTCGAGCGCTCGACGCCGGGCGCGGCGGGCTTGAGGCGCGTCACGCCGTAGGTAATTAAAGACACGGCAACGACGGCGGCGACCGCGTAAATAATTTTACGCGCGAGGCGATTGCGTGCGGCGGATTTCGGGCGTTTTATATCCATTATGTTCTCTGACCAACTCTCAACAATATTAGCGAACGATGTGCCATTACCCTGTCGGATAAAATCTTCGGAATTACGGGATTTATCGTGGGCTGCTGAAAATAGAAGCGCTTTTGTTTCCCGAATTCGGGACAAAAACTTTTCGGAATCGAACAATGGTCAAACGGAATCAATGGCGGCAGGTAAACGCGATTTTCGGTGACTAGATAAATTGCAAGAATATGATTTTCGTTGCTGCACGTTTAGTTGCGGCTGAGTTGCTGCCTTAGAACGGCGGAGTTGACGCGGGCGAAACACGCCACCGCGCAAGCTTAGGCTTAACGAGCGACGTTCTTATGAAGATAGCTGTTTCGCTTCGCATCCAGTGACTTGTTCGGTGGCGTTCGTTATTGGAACTCGCCACAAAAATTACTGGCTTTGCTGTCTTTCCGATGTTTCGATAAAACTTTTCAACCTTTTCCTTGTTTCTTCATCCGTCGCTGCTGCTAACAGTTTTTTCAGTGCAATAAGATGCGCCGTATTGAGAGATTGCTCTGTGGGAACTGCAATGTCCGGTTTAACGCCGATTCCTTCCCAGTTTGTTTTTGTGATAGGACTAACTGCCCGTCCCGTAGGCACAAAAACAATAAAGTTTCGGTTAATGGGATACCCGGTTCTGGGATTAGCTCCGCCCGCAGTAGTCTCGCCGATGAGAGTAGCCCGCTTCAAGTTCTTGAGGTCATAAGCAAAAGCCTCGCCTGCCGAGAAAGTTTCTTTGTTTGTGAGAATGAACACCTCTTTGTTCAAGTAGCGTTTGCCGGGAACGTATGGCAAAGTGAACGAACGCTGGAGGCTGTCGCTAGGTCGCCAATACAAGCCGCTGAGTTCGACAGGTTCACTGTCGAAAAAGTAGCTCGCAAGTAACGCAACCATCGCCGGGTCGCCGCCGCGATTATCACGCAAGTCAATAATAAGTGCATTGGTATTGGCAAGAAAATTCATTGCCGCAACCGCAGTATCACCACCGCCTTCCTCTAGCCACCAGAATGTGTCCAAATTCAAATAACCAACATTGCCGCTCAAGCGTTCCACTCTGTTAAATCCGAAGTTACTCAAGCTGGCGATATTGCGACGTTTGTCGCGTTCTTCCGGTGTTTCTTGGCTTTGGCTTGGCGGTGGCGGCAAGGGCTTGGCGTAGAAGCCCACGCTCATGTGCTTATCATGGCTAATCTCCCTTAATTGGGCAGTAAGAACTTCAGCTAAAGTGGCTGGGTTAGTAATTTGGTCATACTCTTTTCTCCGAAGCCGTTCACGAATAGCTATGTCAATTTGCTTGGCAACTTCGGGGAAAACATAATTGTCATTAAGCTGTTTTAATGTAATCTCAATCACTTGCAGGCGCGTAGCAGCATCAATAGTGATGTCTGGTTCACTACCTCGACTTTGCGCGAAGGTAGAAACCGGTGACGATAAAGCCGTCGTAAACATTATTGAAGTGAGCGTAACAAAGAGAACAATTAGCATTTGTTTTTTCATCATTATCTCCACCGGGAATAATTGAAAATGATCGTTACTCAATAAACACCGCGAACGGCAATTCTGTAATAAACATTTCACGGAGCCACCGAACTACACTTTAATCAT
Organism: Pyrinomonadaceae bacterium; assembly: GCA_051000345.1. GTDB lineage: Bacteria > Acidobacteriota > Blastocatellia > Pyrinomonadales > Pyrinomonadaceae > JBHENC01. The sequence continues at coordinate 28,717 of JBPCOJ010000086.1, forward strand.
TCACAATCCATCCGTCCTCAAGCTTAATCACGCGGCTGCCGTATGCGGCGTTCTGCTCGGAATGCGTTACCTGTATGATCGTCGTTCCGCCTTCGTTCAGCTTCTTGAACAGCTCCATGATTTCCTTGCTCTGCGCCGAGTGAAGATTGCCCGTCGGCTCGTCCGCGAGGATAAGCTTCGGATGAGCGATGACGGCGCGCGCGACGGCGACGAGTTGTTGTTGACCGCCGGATAATTGATTCGGGTAAAGCTCTTTTTTGCCGACGATCTGAAAGCGGTCAAGCACGTCCGCGACCATGCTTTCGCGCTCGCGCGTGCTGATGTCGCGGTATGAAAGCGGTATGTCCAGATTCTCATAAACCGTCAAATGATCGAGCAAGTGATAGCTTTGAAAGACGAAGCCGATGAACTCTTTGTGGAGCGCGGCGCGTTCCTTCGGCTTCATCTTGTGAACGGCCTTGTCTTCAAAGAAATACTCGCCCGTCCAAGTGTTATCGAGCATTCCGAGTATGCTCAGAAGCGTTGACTTGCCGGAGCCGGAAGCCCCCATGACCGAGACGAATTCTCCGTCGCGCACATCTGCATCGACGCGCCGCAGCACAAAGTTTTTGCTTGCGCCCTGTTCGTAAAATTTTTCGACGTTGCGTAACTTAATCATCTATGAAGACTCCATGGAAAAGAGATACCGAAGCCGTGTGCCGGTGGTTGATTCAAAGTCATTAACCGACATCTACTATCCGGCATCTGACATCTGCCCGTTACTCGTACCTGAGCGCGACCATCGGATCGACCTTCATCGCTCTGCGTGCGGAATGTAGCAGGCAAGGAGCGCAATGACGGTGAGCAGCAAAGCGATGCCCGCGAATGTCAAAGGGTCTGTCGCGCTGACGTCGTAAAGCACGCTCTGAAGCACGCGCGTGAGCGCTGCAGCCGCGAGCAGGCCGACGATGATGCCGGTGCTGACGAGCATCAGGCCTTCGGAAAGCACTAGACGCAGGACATCCGTCGAGCGCGCGCCGAGTGCGACGCGGATGCCGAACTCCTTCATGCGACCGCTGACGAGATACGCCATCACGCCGTATAGCCCCGTCGCCGCGAGCAGCAACGCCAAGAGGCCGAACGCGCTCGACAGCCACACGAACAATCGAGCGGGAGCGAGCGGCGCGCGCATGTGCTCCTCTAATGTCTTGACGTTCGTGAGCGGTAAATTGCGGTCAAGCGCGCGAACTTCCCCGCGAACTCGGTTCATTAAATCTTTCGGATCGCCCGCTGTGCGCACATGCAGTGTCATCTCTGCGCGATAGCGTTGATTAAGCGGGCGGTAGGCGAAGAACGGCGTCTTCTCCGCGAGTTGGTTGTACTTGATGTCCTTCGCCACGCCGACGACTTCCATGTACTCGCCCTTCGAGTCCATCCGCAGGCGTTTTCCGATGGCGTTTCCGTTGGGCGCAATGCGGCGCGCGAGCGTTTCGTTGATGATGACGATTTGCGGACTCGATGCCGTGTCGCCGCCCGTGAAGTCGCGCCCGCGCGAGAGCGGGATGCCCATTGTTTTGAAGTAGTCGGTGGCAACGGCAGCATGTGAGAGCAGCGAGTCTTCATCCAATTGAAGAGACTCTACGGGTTCACCTTCGACGTAAAGCGGCGATTTGTTGCCGCCTCCGCCGAGCGGCACGAACTCCGCGAGCGAAGCGGCGCGCACGTTCGGCAACGCGCGCACGCGGTTGAGCAATTCTTCGTGAAAGAGTTGGCCGCGCGCCGTCGTGTACTTGGCGAGACCTAGGTCATAGCTCATCACGAAGCCGTTCTTTATTTGGAAGCCGGGGTCTGCGTGCTGCGTATTCTGTAAGTTTCGTGTGAAGAGACCAGCGGCGATCAGCAACAACAGAGAGACGGCGACTTGCGCGACGACGAGCAGATTGCGCAGGCTCAAACGCCGGTGCGAGAACCCGACTGCTTCATCCTTGAGCGCGGATAAGAGATTCGGCTTCGAGGCTTGCAGTGCAGGCACGAGGCCGAAGACGATGCCGGTCACCAACGAAAGCAGCAACGTGTACGCGAGAACGCGAACATCGGGCGTCGTATCGAGCGTCGTCCGCATTCCGTCGGACAATTGCGGCAGCAGGCTCTGCAATAAATCGGCGCTCCACAACGCCAATAGCAAACCGAGCGCGCCGCCCGCGAGCGCGAGCAGCAAACTCTCCGTTAAGAGTTGGCGCACGACGCGCCAGCGACTCGCGCCGAGAGCAAGGCGTATGGCAATTTCTTTGCGGCGCGCGGCGGCGCGTGCGAGCAGCAAGTTGGCGACGTTGGCGCACGCGACGAGCAGCACCAGCGTCACCACGGTCATCAGCAAGCCAACGACGAAAAAGGCCGGCGTGCGTCCCTTCGGCGAAACCATCAGCCCGCGCGCCGGAACAATCGTAGCATCTCTGCCTCCCGGTTCTTCCGGCCCAGATCGGCGCGCGCTCCGCTCTTGATGGAGTCGGCTGGCAATCGTGCTGACTGCAGCTTGCGCCTGCGTGAGCGTCACATCGGGTTTGAGTCTTCCCATAACTGCGAGCCAGCCGTCATCCGGCGAGGTAAGCGAAACGGAGCCGGGTTGAACGAGCGGCTCGCTCATCATCGGCACCCATAAATCCGGCGGCGTGGTGACGGTTGCGCCCGCAAAGTTTTCCGCCGTGACGCCGATAATGGTGAAGGACTGATTGCTGAGAAGAATCGTTTTACCAATGATGTTCGGATCGGAATTAAAGCGTTGCTTCCATAAGCCGTCGCTGATAACAACGACCGGATGCGTTCCCGGCGCGCGGTCTTCTTCCGGCAGAAAGCCGCGCCCTTGCGCGGGCGGAGTGGCGAGCACGTCGAAGTAGTTGCCCGTGACGATCTCGCCCCGGATGCGTTCTGTTTCAGCGCCAATCGTCAAACTCATCGGGCGCGGCGCGTAAGCCGCGAGACCCGCGAATACTTTCGTGTCGTCACGATAGGCAGCGTAGTCCGGGTATGAAGAGGATTGACCATCCCACAGCCGCACGATTTGCTGCGGGCGCGGCACCGGCAGCGGGCGCAAGAGCGCGGCATTGACGAAGCTGAAGATCGTCGTGTTGACGCCGATGCCGAGCGCAATCGAGAGCACCGCGACGAAGCTGAAGCCTTTGTTCTTGAAAAGCATCCGCGCGCCGTAACGCAAGTCATGCCATAAATTTCCCATCGCTTCACCCCACACTTTTCTTTTATCGAGCAATCGAAGACGGAGCTGTGCCAGCGCCGTAAGGAAGCGCCGTGCCACTCGCCGGTATGCTATTGAAGATAGAAAATGCGTGGCTTATGCGGGCAAAGGAAACGATGCGCGAAAGTTCAATGCCGCGCTTTCGGGATTACACAATCCCATAATCGAAAATTTAAGATAAAAGCGAAGATAGATTGATAGGCAGGATGTGCGTAAGAGGATCGAACGGCAAAACAATGTCCGGTTGCTATGCTGCTGTTACTGTCTTCGTCATTTATTCGTTTGCCACTAATAATCGATATTCGGGATGGCGGCGTAGGTAAGCGGCGACGAAGCGGCACTCCGGCACAATCTTCATGTCCTTTGCGCGAATGATCTCGAATGCTTTCTTGACGAGCGCGCTGCCGATTCCCTTTCCCTCAAACTCTGCGGGAACTTCCGTGTGCGTCAGCGCCAGCACGCCTGCGTCCGCCGCCGTGTAATCGATGAACGCCGATTTACCTTCGCCGAGCATCATTTCAAACCGATGCGCTTGCTTGTTGTCGATGACCGTATTTGCGTTTTCCATTTTCGATTCTAGTTTCTTCCTTATCGTGTTCTGCCGCGTTACGCGTCCTTGATGACGATGTGTGATGTCAGCATTTTATGAACCGGGCATAAGCGCGAAATCTCCATCAAACGCTTTCGCTGTTCTTCGCTCAAGTCGCCTTCCAATGTTACCTTGCGCTCAATGCGTTGGATGAAGCCGTCGGTTTCCGTATCGCAGTCATGGCAGTCTTTGGCGTGAATCCGCTGCTGGCTCAATTTCACGGAGACGCGCTCGAGCTTCCATTCCTTGCGGCGCGCGTACATCATCACGGTCATCGAAGTGCAGCCGCCGAGCGCCGCCAAGATCAGCGAATACGGATCAGGCCCCGCGCCCTCGCCGCCGACGCTCGCCGGTTCATCAATCACGAAGGTTCGCCCGTCGCCGTAAGTCACTTCGTTCTGCAAATTTTTTAGAGACGTAACCGTTACTTCATTCATGTCCAATTACCTCTTAACGTTGCCTGCGATTGCAAAGCGTGCCGAACGCCGTCTTGAAGTTCCTTCAAACAGTGATGCGCTGACGGCACTGCCGTCGCGCCTTCGACAACGGGCGATGTGACGAGTATCGGCTCAGTTAATTTTCTTTATCTGCGCACTGTTCCTATCAAGCGTTTGTCTGCAACGCACTGCCATTTTCAGATAGTGGCGGACGATCCCCAACCCGGAGAGTTGTAGCTCGGGCGCGTGGCATCGCGCGCCGCCTGTGAATCTTTCGCCGACGCGCGCCGAGTGTTCGTGCGCGCTAATGTTACGAAGCAGCGCAGTCGCCTACTTGGTTTGCCGGTTGTACAAGATTTTCGTGAACGACCCGGAGCGCAATTCGTCCAGCGTGAGGCTTGTCAACTCCTGCGCTTCCTGTTCGGTCAGAGCGCCGCAGTTAATCGCGCGCAGAAAATAGTTGAGCAATCCTTGACCTGTGGCCGCGTCGTCGAAGACATCGCCGACCAATGTGGCCTGCGCCGCTTTCTCAACGAAGTTTCGCAAACGTTCTGAAGCCGCCGCCAAGCCTTCGAGAAAGAAAGTGTAAACGGCTGCGTAGCGCGTCGGCAGTTGCGCCGGATGCAAATCCCAGCCTTGATAAAAAGCGTTGGTGAGCGAATGGCGAACGTGTTCGTAATGCAGTTTCCAAGCGCGATGAACGACCGCGTGATTTTCTGTTTGTTGTTCGGCAGTCAGCTCGCCACGATGCGGCGCGACGGGCAAAACATTGGTTGCGCCGTCCGACAGCCAGACGCCTGTGCCGCCGAAGGAGACCTGCATCATGTGGCGCGCGAAATCGCAGGCGGGATGTAGCATATCCTGATAGGCGGCGGTGATGCTGCAACTCGCAGTGTAATCATAAGTGCCGAAATGCGCCGCCACGCAACGCCCGCGCGCGGCTTCAAGCAACTGCGGAAGATTCGATTCCCCGCGTTCGTTGATGAGCGATTGCGTAGTCTCGACCATCATCTCCATTTTCAGCGTGCCTGCCGGTAGATTAAGGCGCGGCTCCAATAGATCGTAGATGTCTGCGAGGGCTGCGACTTGCGCGGGCGCGACGATTTTCGGCAGCGTGACAACGAAGTTTTCCGGCAGGCGTCCGCCCGTTGATTCGACGAGCGCCGTCAGAAACAGATCGAGCGTGCGAAGGCTTCGCGCGTGCAATTCTTCCGAAAATGTTTTGATGCGAATGCCCAGAAACGGCGGAAGCGTGTTTGCCGCGAAACCTTTGGCAACTTCTCGCGCGGCGGAGACGGCGTGACCGTCCTCTTCCGCATCGGGGCGCGTGCCGTAGCCGTCTTCAAAGTCGATGCGAAAATCTTCGACAGGTTCGCGCGTCAACTTTTCCAATACACGCTCGTAGATGGTATTAGCCAGCGCGTCCGGCAATTCAATCGCCTGCGCGAATGCGGCAGCATCCGGCGCGTAAGTTTCAAAAGCGCGCAAGGCCAATGCGCCGAGACGCGGCGCGGTGTCCGACTTGAACAGATGCGCGCCGCCGTAAACGGTATGCACAGGCTGGCGACGCCCTGATTCGCCCGGATAACGTGCGGCAAAGGCGGCGTGCGACGATTGCAAACGTCGCGTGATTTCCTGCATTGATTCCTGAGAAAGTGTTGTGTTCATAGCAAATTATTAATGATGGCTTCGCTTATTTTTTCTGGTTTTCAATCCGCATTATTTTGTCAGCGGCTAACGAGTCAAACGCGCTTCTATTAAACCGTGCGGTTCATCCGTCGGCATAAAAATACGACTATCATTCTCCAAACCGAAACGCGAAACATCTACGGGAAGGCAATGTATGTTGGGTAACGAGAAATATATTTCCGCGACATCTGGAAACTTTTCCAACACCGCTTCGCCCATCGCATAGAGCGTGTGTTGCACGGAGAGGCTATCGTGGTTGGCGAAGGTTTCGAGAATCGTTTGCCGCACCTCGCGCCATGCGTCGCCAGTCGCCGCGTCTGTGCGTGCATAGCGCCAGTTGGCTTTGATGGAAGTGGCAAAGATTCTGTCCGTCGTTTCCGGCAAAGCGGTGTAGCGATCCTTGATGAAACCGATGAATCCCGAGTGGGCTGTTTTCAAGACAATTAAATCTTCGATGCCGGATTCGATTGTCGCAGCGTCGCGCGTCGCGCTAATCATAGCGGTGCGTTTTTCGTCGCCGCTCTTGGTAAAAGAATGCGGGTGCGCGCCGCCGTTGATGGCGATGCGTGTCCAGCCGTGTTCGGTAATCTCTATGATGACGCGCGTCACGGGCGAATTATGCGTCAGGAAATAATCGGCCAGACGCCGCGCGAAGCTTTCGATCTCCTCGATCTCCTGCGTCTGATGTGCAAGCGCATAGACGGTGTTCTTCATCGTGTCTGTGGGCAGCACAGCGCTGTTATCGCCGACTGTGTGAACTGCTGTGAACTCGCCCTCGAATGCGACGTTGACGGTAACTTCCTGTAATTCGTGCAGCTCGCCACGACGCGCCACCTTCATCAAACGCACGCGCGATTTACCGTAATTATTTTGCACTAGGCGGACGGACATTAATTTAACTCCCGCGATAAGTTGAATAACCGAACGGACTCAGCAGCAGCGGAACATGGTAATGCGCGCCTGCGTCCCGCACGGTGAACGCGACGATTACTTGCGGATAAAACCCTTCGATGCGTTGCTGCGCAAAATAAGTTCCGGTATCGAAGGTGAGCCGGTAATTGCCCGGCGTCAGGCTCGTGTCCGGCGCAAGCAGATCGCGCAAGCGTCCGTCATCATCCGTTGTACCTTTGCCGATGTGTTCCCAAACAGCCGCCGGAGTCTCTTGCTCCAACACTACGGGGATGCCGCGCGCGGGACTGCCCGACGAAATATCCAGAACGTGTGTAGTGATGGCGCTCATGCGTTTGCCGTCTGCGAAATGAGAAACCGCCTGCCTTATTCAAAAAGTTTCCGCAACCTGATTTCCGTTATCTTTCTTTGTTCGTCCGCCGCGATGCGTAGTTCCAGATCGGCGGCGTTGTGAATACGCTCGCCGCACAGTGTGAGCATTTCGTCCGCGCTTTTGCCGGTGGCGCAAACGATGAAGATATATCCGAACTTCTCTTCATACAAACGATTGGCTTCCGCTAATGCGTCGCGCACCGTGTCGGTTGCGGTGTGCGTGCCGGACTGCTCTGTGTGCGACCACTCGGCAGACTGCGCCGGTTGCTGCGGTGCGGCACAGCGCGCGCCGATCTCGGGATGAGCAGCGAAGGCTTCCAGCCAGTCCTGCGGTTCGAGACTCTGCCAGATTTGAGTTGCTTGCTCAAGCAGCGCAACCTCATCACTGAAGGGACGCGCCAACGCCATCATGCGCGCCCACCTGCGCGAACCGCAGCAATCCAGAAGACGCTTTTCCGCCGCCTCACGCGAAGCATGATTCAATCCCTCGAATTTTTCGTTCGCGCTCACTCCGGGATTCTACCGTAGAGACGCAAACGGCTCACGCCGCCATCCGGGTAGATGTTGAAACGCGCGTGCGTCACTGCTCCGCAGTCCGCGAGTTCGTCTGCGAAGACGTGCAGCGTGTGCGCCTGAAGGCGTGTGTTCGGCAGAAGTTCCTGCCACACAAGCGAGTCAATGTCCGTGTCGTCTGCGGCACGGCTCACTTCAATCGAACAGCTTTCGGGGTAGTTGCCTTTGAAGCGCCACGTATCCACTTCAACGCGCTTGATTGTTCCGGCAGCGCCGAGTTTGACGATGCACCAATCATGCCCCGCGCCCCTACGCCGCTTGGTCTCCCAGCCGTCGCTCATGTCTTGCGCGCGTCCGGGCATAATCAGATTGTGCCGGTGGCCGAAGAACATATCGCTCGCCGCCAGCACCGCCCCACCGTGTTCCACCGCCGCCAAATCAAGCTCGCTCTGACGACGATGCAACGCAGCCCAATCCGGCACGACGACGCCATGCACACGCAGACGCGCCACGCCGCCGTCAGGATAAATTTTCAAACGCAAGTGCGTGACACGTTGCGCATGAGTTACCGTAAAACGATTCTGCGCGTCGCCTTCTAATAACGTGTGCGGCAAAATCTCAATCCACTCAATCGCCGCGCTCATTAGTTGCTCATTGTTTAGTTGGCCGTCAACCGCGCAGGCTTCAATCGAGCAATGCGAAGGATAATTCCCACGAAAAAAACTCGTGTCCACGACAACGCCGTGAACGACGCCCGGCACGCCGAGACGTATCAGACACCAATCGTAATTCTCATCCAAGCGCGGGCTGCGGCGGCGGCGCGTTTCCCATCCGTCCATCCACTTGCCCAAGTCTGTGTATTTGCCTTCGATGAAAACGGGCGCGCTCTGTTTAAGCAAATTCTCCTTCGGCGCGAAGAAATCATCGTTGGCATACAAAACCGTGCCGCCCAGATTTTCGGCAGCTAAATCAATCAGTTCGGTAAAATCCATCATAAAGTTCAAACTCAAAAGCTCTGAAAGAGATGCTATCGGGCGGACGGCAAGCATGACTCGTCGGGCGCGTTTCAGACGTGAACGATTACCGCCTGCCGGGTTATTTCGACGAAACTGAAGGTGTCGAAGTTAACGGCGATGCCTTCCAGATTCGACATCAACAACGACTCCAATTCCGGGTTCCGAATGTTTCCCGTAGAGTCTAACAGTAACTTGTATGGCCTATGATACAAAAGGAAAGTGTTGACGAAATCAGCATCTTTGGTGATGACGATATATCCTTCGCGTAGGGAAAGCTCTTCGATAACGGAATCCGGCGTGCGATTGCCGAGCGGCAAATCGAGAGTGTGAATAGCTTCATGTCCGGCATCCCGCAACCGGGAAATCAGCCGACGCGGAAGTTGGGCATCCACGAGGAATTTCACGGCAGCACAGACTCAAGACGCTTGACTTGGCTCAGTCGCGCGGCAAAGGACAACGCCGCCAAAACGTCTTCCCGTTCGAGGTCTTCATAGTCGGCCAGAATTTCTTCGGTTGTCATTCCCGAACCGAGCAATTCAAGAATCATTTCAACCGGATAACGCAACCCGCGAAGACAGGGCTTGCCATGACATATATTCGGATCAATCGTAATTCGTTCGGCAAGATTCATAGGCTACTCCAGCCAAAATCATAGCATAAGCGGATTATCTTTAATGCGTCCCGAAACCTGTTCGGCTGTGGCTGACAGAAACTATTCATTTCTCTTCGTGAGAACAATCCTCACAGACTCGACAGATTTAAAAGCAAACCTCGTAGCTGCTGGCAAATTATATCGCTCGGCAGTTTCCAAATCTGCGAGCAGGGTCATCATCTGATTTATCTGTTTGTCGTCAAGCTCTTGGAGAAGCTCATCATGTTTCATCTTCTCCTTCAACTGCTTCCTATTTTCTCTGACGAGCCTACCTTCTTCGATACTTTTATACGAGTCTGCAAGATTTTTTGTGGATTCCGAAAGCATCTTAATTCCTGCTGGGAAGTATTTTAGAAAGAGCCACAGGATTAATAACAGTGTGGCATCTTTATAATACAGAAGTGCCTCCGTGATAATTAACTCAATAGAGCCTCTACGAACTTCAGAAATCTCTAATTGAGTATAAGGTGTAAGGGAATAGCTTCTTAGCCCAACACTCGACACTCGCCCATAAATTCTATCAGCTAAAGATAAGTAAGCACCAAATTCCCTTGCGTTTAAATTGTTATCTTTGATCGTGATTATTAGCTCGACAGAGCTATCAGGCGGAATATCTGCGGGGGCAAACGATGAGGCTAAATCATAGAGAGTTGACTTTGGGTATTTGATTGGTAAGTTGTTCAAGCTAATCTCCTTATAGGTTTTCTTACTTTTGCAACAACATTAAGACGCCACCTTATTCTGTCAGCAATGCGCCGGTGGCGGTAGCGGCGAACTGTCCCTGCCCGTAAACCTGTGTGCCGCGCACGTAGGTGGCTTCGACGACGCCGCGTAGATTCATGCCTGTGTAGGGCGTGAGTTTGTGGCGGAAGTGTATGGCTTCGGGTGTGACTGTGAACTCTTTTTCGGGATGCCAGATGACGATGTCCGCGTCGTAGCCGCGCGCGAGGCGGCCTTTGCGTTTGTCCAGACCGGCAAGTTGCGCGGGCGCTTCCGACATCCATCGCGTTAATTCGCACAGGCCGAAGCCGCGCGCGTGCGCGCCTGTCCATATCAATGGCAGGCCGAACTGCACGCCCGCGATGCCGCCCCACGCTTGCAGAAAATCGCCTGTCTCCGTCAATTTCAGATCGGGAGTACAGGGCGAATGATCGGAGACGATCATGTCAATCATGCCGTCCTCAAGCGCCGCCCAGAGTTGCTCGCGGTTTTCGCGCTCGCGCACCGGCGGGCAGCATTTGTAATGAGTCGCGCCGTCTGGAATCTCTTCCGCCGCGAAGGTCAGGTAATGCGGGCACGTCTCGACTGTCAGCGGCAAGCCTTCCGCACGCGCCGCACGCAACAACGGCAGCGCATCGGCGGAAGAGTGATGCACGATATGCACACGCGCTTTTGTTTCGCGGCATAGGCGAATCATCAAAGCGACGGCTTCGTTCTCCGCCGCACGAGGACGCGAACGCAGAAAGGTTCGATAAGCTCGCGGGTCACTGCCGACTAACGACGCGACGGCATTTTCAATCGGTTCGGGGACTTCGGCGTGAACAAGGAGAAGTGATCCGCGCGCGGCCAACTCCGGCATCGCTTCGCGCAGATTCGTTTCCGTCATGTGCGAAAATTCATCAACGCCCGACGGCACTAAAAAGCATTTGAAGCCGCGCACACCGGCGGCCAAGAGCGGAGCTAATTCCCCTGTGTTGCCCGGCACGACTCCGCCCCAGAACGCCACGTCAATCCAGCATTGCGCTTCTTGCGCCGCCGCGAGCTTCATCGAAAATCCTGTTTGCGTGGTCGTCGGCGGGATGCTGTTGAGCGGCATGTCCACGAGCGTCGTCACGCCGCCCGCCGCCGCGCCCTTCGTCGCCGTCGCAAAGCCTTCCCACTCCGTTCGTCCCGGTTCGTTGACGTGAACGTGCGTGTCCACCAACCCCGGCATCACCACCGCCTCGCCTGCATCGACGAGCGCAACCACTTCTTGCGCCGACACTTCGTCCCATCCAGCGACCGCGACAATGACGCCCTCGCGTATATGCACGGAAGCCGGTGCAATCGTCTCCGGCGTGACGACGCGGCGGCTACGAATAATCAAATCTGTGCTATTCATTCTTTGCTCAATGTACGTTTATCTTTCGTTCAGCTTGCGAACGCCAGCAAGCCTTCGCTGCTTTTCAAAAGCGAGCGAGTATATAAATAACCTTGTAACGTGACAAGCAGCTTTACAACGCAGTAAGACAACTACTGACGCGAGAAAGCATTTCAACGGGCTTGCTGTTTACCGTGATTGCGGCAAAATATGTTTGAGCGTAAATTATGGATGCGCAATTCAATTAGACAGCCTTCCAGTATAGTTCGATTATGAATCAGGCATCTGAAACTCACTTGACGATAAACGGCGAGACGCTGCGTTTGAAAGATGCACCGCCGACCATGACTCTGCTCGAATATTTGCGGCGAAGCGGGCGCGTCGGCACAAAGGAAGGCTGCGGCGACGGCGACTGCGGGGCGTGTACGGTGGTGGTTATCGGCGCGGGCGCGGACGGCAAACCGCATTATCAAGCCGTCAACAGTTGCTTGATTCCGCTCGGCGCAGTGGCGGAGCGCGAAGTCGTGACGGTGGAAGGAATCAGCGACGGGCAACTGCATCCGGTGCAAGCGGCGATGGTTGAAACCGGTGGTTCTCAATGCGGCTACTGCACGCCGGGTTTCATCATGAGCATGTTTGCCGCTTACTACGACGGCAAGGTTGACGATTTATCCGTCGAAGGAAATCTATGCCGCTGCACGGGCTATTTGCCGATTCGACGCGCGGCGCAAGCGTTGGCGAAAGCGCACGCCGTTGATTCCTTCAGCGAGAAACTAACGCAAGCGAATCTGGAAACTTCTTCGCTGCAATATCACGCTGACGGGCAGCAGTTTTATCGCCCGACACGGCTACGCGAAGTTTTAGATTTACTACACCAATACACGGAAGCCACGCTCGTCGCGGGAGCAACAGATTTAGGTTTGGAGTTTAGTTATCACACACGAGTTTTTCCGGTTTTGATTTCGCTCGAAGCGGTCGCGGAATTGAAAGCTACAGTTCAAACGCCGGAAGCAATCGAAATCGGCGCGGCTGTGCCGTTGAACCACATCGAAGAAACGTTGCGCGGCGTGTTTCCGAGTCTGGACGAAATGCTGCATTGGTTCGCCGCGCGGCAGGTGCGGAATCGCGCGACGCTCGGCGGCAACATCGGCACGGCTTCGCCCATCGGCGATTTGCCGCCGGTGCTTTTATCGCTCGACGCGGAATTACGAATCGCCAGCATCGGCGGCGAACGGATAATTCCTCTCTCAGATTTTTTCAAAGGCTATCGTCAAACCGATTTGCAAGCGGGCGAAGTGATCGTCTCAATAAAAATTCCCAAAGCTCTCGCATCCGGCGCGGTGCGGCGTCTTCAGCAATCCTACAAAGTCGGCAAGCGCGGCACGGATGACATCAGCATTGTGGCGGCGGCGTTTGCAATCGACCTCGACGAGCAAAACCGAATCGTTCGCGCGCGGCTCGCTTACGGCGGCGTCGCGGCGATCCCCGCGCGGGCTGTCGCGGTAGAAAAATTGCTGGAAGGACAAGCGTGGAACTTGGAAACAATGCAACGCGCGAAAGCCGCGCTGAAAAATGCCTTTACTCCCCTCGATGATCTGCGCGGCAGCGCGGAATATCGCAGGCTGCTAACCGCAAACTTGTTTGAAAAATTCTTTGTCGAAATGACTGAAGCGAGATAACGCATGAGCAAAGTCGGCCAGCCTAAAAGCCACGAAAGCGCGGCGTGGCACGTCAGCGGCAGAGCCACTTACACGGACGATCAACGGCAATTGGCGGGAATGTTGTCGCTCTATCCCGTGTTGTCAACGCACGCCCGTGCGCGGATTCTGAAAGTCGATACGACGGGCGCGTATCTCGTGAGCGGCGTCGTCACTGTGTTGACGGCAAAAGATATTCCGGGCGAGAACGACACGGGAACGATTGTTCATGACGAACCTTTGCTGCCCATCGAAGAGATCAGCTATTGGGGGCAAGCCGTCGTCTGGGTCGTCGCTGAAACCGAAGATGCCGCACGCGAAGGCGCGAGAAAAGTCATCGTCGAGTACGAACCGCTCGTGCCTGTCTTGACGATCAAAGAAGCGATTGCGGTTGATAGCTTCCTGACTACCACGACCATCATGCGGCGCGGCGAACCGGAACAAGCGGCGGCGGATTACTGGCTCGTCGGCGAAGTATTGATGAACGGGCAAGACCATTTCTATCTCGAAACGCAAAGCAGTTGGGTCATTCCCGATACGGAAGGCGGTTATCAAGTTTATTCGTCAACGCAGCATCCGACTGAAACGCAAATTATCGTCGGGCGCGTGCTCGGGATTCCCGGCAATCTGGTGACGGTCACGTGTCTGCGTATGGGCGGCGGCTTCGGCGGCAAAGAATCGCAGGCGAATCCTTACGCGGCTGCTGCTGCTCTGGCGGCTTACAAAACAAAACGACCCGCGCGCGTTCGCCTACGCCGCCACGAAGACATGATTTTGACGGGCAAGCGGCATGGATTTCTAGGGCGTTACAAAGTCGGCTTCAACTCGAACGGTAAACTTGTCGCGCTCGATGCAGAGCTTTACGCGGACGGCGGTTGGAGTGTGGATTTGTCGCCGCCGGTTTTGTCGCGGGCGATGGTTCACATTGATAACGCCTATTACATTCCGCACATCGAAGTGCGCGGGCGCATCGCCAAAACGAACAACACATCGAACACCGCCTTTCGCGGCTTCGGCGGCCCGCAGGGAATGATTGTCATCGAAGACATCCTAGACCGCATCGCCCGCACGCTCGATCTTCCGCCGGACATAGTGCGCGAACGCAACTTTTATCACGGCAGGGGTGAAACCAACACCACGCCTTACGGACAGGAAATCTTCGACAATCGAATCGCGCGCGTCTGGAATCAAGTTAAAGCGAACGCGAATTTTGACGAACGCCAAACGGCGATTGCGCAATTTAATAAAACTAACAAACACAAGAAACGTGGGCTTGCTGTAACGCCCGTCAAGTTCGGCATCTCTTTCAACAAAACCGTTTACAATCAAGCGGGCGCGTTGCTGCTGATTTACACCGACGGCAGCATTCTCCTGAATCACGGCGGCACGGAAATGGGGCAGGGGCTTCACACCAAAATGCTGCAAGTCGCGGCGACGACGCTCGGCGTTTCCATCGAGCGTTTTCGCATGACGCCGACCACGACCGACAAAGTGCCGAACACTTCGGCGACTGCCGCATCAAGTGGTTCGGATTTGAACGGGCAAGCTGTGAAAGACGCTTGCGAAAAAATCAAAGCACGCCTCGCGCCCATTGTGGCAAAGATGTTGAAGCTGGATGCAGCGGGCGATTTCGTTTTTGAAGACGATTGGATTTATAGCCGCGATTATCCGAGTGATCGCGTGTCGTTCCTTGACGCGGTGAAGGAAGCTTATCAAAACCGCATCAGCCTTTCCGCGACAGGCTATTACCGCACGCCGAACATTCACTGGGATACGCACACCAACACGGGCAGGCCGTTCTATTATTTTGCTTACGGCGCGGCCATCAGCGAAGTGGAAGTTGACGGCTTCACGGGCACATTCAAACTGCTGCAAGTTGATATTGTCCACGACGCCGGTTCGTCGCTGAATCCGTTGATTGATCTCGGACAAATCGAAGGCGGCTTTGTGCAGGGAATGGGCTGGCTGACGATGGAAGAGTTGGTTTGGGATAATGCCGGACAGCTACGCACCTACTCGCCGAGCACTTATAAGATTCCGACAATCAGCGAAGTGCCGGAACGCTTCAACGTTCAACTGCTCGAACGCGCCGCGCAAGCTGGCGTAATCTACGGCAGCAAAGCCATCGGCGAACCGCCCCTTATGCTGGCGATCTCCGTCCGCGAAGCAATCCGCGCGGGCGTTGCGGCGTTCGGCAACAGTCCTGATTATGTGCCGCTTGCCTTGCCCGCCACGCCCGAGGCCACCTTAATGGCTATCGAGCGAGTGCGTGCCGCCCTGTCTGAATCATCTATGCAAACTCACGACGACTTTGAGGAACAGCCGCTTGCGACTGACGATCAATTGCTTGCTCCAACGGGCTAATGCTATTCGTCAGAACTTATTTCTGCGCTCCGGTGACAGCTTACGAAACGCTTGACTGAGATTCTTATGGCACTTTACGAAGTCACTTCCGAAAACCTTACGAAGATTGCGCAAACCACTTTTGACCAAGCTGGCTTGCGCGAAAGAACCGACCTTCAGCGGTTATTACGAAAACAGATTAATGTGATTTTGCCTAAAACTTTGGTGATTGCCGAAGAGTTTGGCGAATGGGAAGAATCAAAGCGGCGCATTGATCTGCTTGCTCTGGATAAGGACGCCAACCTCGTCGTCATCGAACTGAAAAGAACCGAAGACGGTGGGCACATGGAACTGCAAGCCATTCGATATGCTGCGATGGTTTCAACGATGATCTTTGACCAAGCCGTTGAGATTTACGCGCGTTACCTAGAGGGAGACGGCAACGACGCTGATGCAAGAATCGCAATTTTAGAATTTCTTGGGTGGGAAGAACCTAAAGAAGATTTATTTGCACAAAAGGTAATAATTGTTTTGGCATCAGCCAATTTCTCAAAGGAATTAACAACGGCGGTGCTGTGGCTCAACGATCACGAACTAGATATTCGTTGTATCCGTCTTACTCCTTACCAAGACAATGGGCGAGTGTTGATAGACGTGCAACATATTATTCCACTTCCCGAAGCGGCTGAGTATCAAATACAAATTCGAGAGAAAGAACAAAAGGAACGTAAAGAAAGAGCCGAACGCAACCCGCATTACTATAAGTTTTATGAAAATCTTCTTTCTTTAGCAGAAGGAAGAACAGATTTACACGTTAATCTTTCCCCTTCAAATGATGACTACTTCTACGTAAAAACTTGGCGCGGAACAAATCTAAGTTATGTAATTAATCAGCATGACAGTCGGGTTGGACTTTATACTATCCGAGCAGAAGTTTACGACGAATTACACACGCACAAACAGGAAATCGAGGCCGCATTTGGCAAAGCTTTATTGTGGACACGACGTGATACAGGGAAAACCAGTAGAATCGCTTATGACATGACAATTGGTGGTTACAAAGACGACGAGGCTAATTGGCAAACAATTCAAAACGAGATGATTGACGCAATGGTTCGTCTTGAAAAAGCTCTTTCGCCATTTACTGCTAATTTAATGCACTTAAAATAAAGATGAGCACGATTTGAACTGTTCCAGTTTTCGAGCGGCAACCTTTGCAAGAGGTTTATGATAAAGATCGCGCGGCTTATCCATTGTAAATAATCCCGCCCTTTTCCTTGTACAAATCGAAAGCCTTAACCGCTTCTTCGCGCATTAAGCCTCGCTTTACTTCGATTCCTCTGTCTCTCAAATACTCATACGAGCTTTCATAAACAGGCCCTTCATCGAAGCCTATGCCGGAGGCGTCGTCTTTCGTGGCGGCGCAAACCACTCTGCTTAGGCCGCTCCAGAGAACGGCTCCCAGACACATACAGCATGGCTCGCACGAAGTGAACAACTCGTATCGCGGCATACCGGGAGAACTCAGGCTATAGGATTTCAATGCCGACTGCGCCATCATGATCGCGCTGACTTCGGCGTGAAGACACGAGTTGTTTAGCCGCATGACTTGATTCATTCCGACTGAAAGAATCATTCCCGACTGTGCATCGAAAATCGCCCCGCCGAACGGCCCGCCGGTTGATTGACGAACGTTCTCCATCGCCAGCTTTATCGCCAGCGACATCTTTTCTTCGTCGGAAACATACTGTTCGTCCCAATCCACAAAGGACGCAGACCACGCAGGCAAATCGATTTTTATGACTGGCATTTTCATTTGTCGGCTAAGGGTTAAAGACTGCTCATCTTCGCGGTCTTGCTGATGTACGCGGCATCGCTGATGTGGTTAAGCCCGGCGGCGGCAGACGTGCATGACATCGTCGGGCCAAGACTCAGAGGACTCGGCATCGGCGTTTATTTTTTCAACGTCAACGTCATCGGCTACGGCATCGGGCCGCCGATTATCGGTAAAGTGAATGACCTTCTCGGCGTTGCGATTCACCCGCAGCAAATGCGCTACGCTCTCCTCATCGCTCCGCTCGCCTGTCTCATGAGCGCGCTGCTTTTATTGACGGGCAGCCGCAAGCTCGAAGCGGAAGAAACAAATTAAAGATAAACAATTTGATGGTCGTTCGAGCTGAGATTGACGGCGTTGTAAATCCATTCGATGACGTATGCGCCGTGGCGGGCGAGCAGGCTGGTGACGTTGATGTGGCGCTCCTGCAAAGCTTTGTTCGGATAAAGCGCGGCGAAGGCGCGTTCGAGTTGGCGGTGGGCGGCACGGTCTCGCTGCATTTGCGCGTGATGAAAACGCGTGCGCAGGCTTTCGAGTTGATACTTGATTTTTCGCCGTCCCGTTTCGAGCGCGTCGGCGAGCGTCGGGTCAATCGTTTCGAGTTGCGCTTTCAAGGCATCGAGTTCCTTCATCAAAACGCTTTCCGTGTTCGTGAAGGCCGTCGCCGTTTCCGCGCCGAGATGTTCTTCGACAACGCGCGCCAGCACGCTTTCGAGTCCGGCGAAGAAATCCGTCAACTTGAGATTGTAGCGTTCGAGCGCGCGATTCGTGCGGCTGGTGACAATCGTTAAGCTGGCGCGCGGCAAGATCGGCGTCGCCGGGCGATTCAGCACGCGGTAGGCTTCCGCCGTTTGCGCGAAGTAAGCGATTTCGGCGGCGCCGCCAAAGTAGCAAATCGTCGGCAGCAAATAATCCTGCACGACGGCGCGCAAGGTCACGTTCGGGCTGAAGCGTTCAGGTTCGCGCAAAGACCAGTCGGCGAGTTGCTCGGCGGTGTATTCGTCGCGCATCGAACGCGCTTTGTAAAGGCCGTTCGATGTTCGCGTGACGGCGCGGCGCGCGCCCTGTTCGTCGTGCAGAAAAAGCGGAAATGAATCCGTCGAAGCGAGCACTTGCGCGTGATAGCCAGCGGCTTCGAGTTCGCGGCTGCGCGCGGCAATCGCGTCGGCAATGTCGGGAGCACGGCGCGCGGCTTCGGCGTAGAGCGGCGCGGCAAGGCGTTTCAGTTCGGCGTCGCACGGGTCGAGCAGTATTAATCCGTAGCTGCCGACGAGCCGCGTCAGCATTCTGGCGAAGGCGTCGCCGTAAGAGCGTCCGGGCTGATACGCGTCGCGCAATAGGTTTTCGAGGTCGGGCGTAAACTCTGTTTCCGGCAGCACGTCCAACAGGCGCGCGACGGTTTCGTTGATGGATTCATCGAGGACGACTGTGCCGACGGGCGCGCCTTCCCGGTGCATTTTCGTCGAGGCATGAACGCTGGCGAGACGACAATCGCGCCCGATAAATTCCGCGCCCGCCACTTCCGCGAAATCGTGATCCTCCGTCGCAATCCAGAAAACGGGAACCGCCGCCGTGCCGCGATGCTGCAAACATCCGGCGAGTTTGACGGCGGAGAGCGCTTTGTAAATCGTGTAGAGCGGCCCCGTGAAAAGCCCCGCCTGCTGGCCTGAAACAACTGCGACGCAATCATCCTGACGAAGGCGCGCGATGTTGGCGAGCGTCGCATCTGTCGCTCCCCACTTCCGGTTCATCGCTTCGAGCGCGTCGCATAATTGACGGCGATCAGTTTTGTGCGCGCCGAGAACTTCCGGCACGCGCGCGGCTAGTTCGTGATGAAAGCGGACGGCTGAAGGATAAAAGCGGCGCAGCGCAACGGGGTCTTGTAGGTAATCGAGAAAAAGCGGCGACTGGTGCGGCAGCGCGGCGAAGGACAGCGGCTCGACGCGCAAGCCCAATTCTTCCGGCGTGCTGAAACATGCGGCTTCCGTTGTGCTCACTTAATTTGACGCTCCCATCAGGTAATATGCCGCCCGCATTGCACGGCAGAGTCCTTGCCGTGAATGTCCCTACTCGTAAATCGCGGCGGCTTGCCTTAAAATGATTATCGAACCCCGCGCATTATAACGAGCGATTCGAGCGCCGCGCAATGAACGACGCACAAATGCGCGGCTTTCAATCGCTTCGACAATCGCGGATTTGTATTGTCGGCGAAGCGTTGAAGGAATGTTTGCTTGAGTGAATGATGTCAGAAGAAATTGAACAATTAGATTTATTGATCGTCGGCGCAGGCCCCGCAGGGCTTTCGGCGGCGGACATGGCAGCGCGCGAAAACCTCAACTACCTCGTCGTCGAAAAAGGTTTGATCGCCGACACGGTTTACCATTATCCAATCGGGCAAACCGTTTTTTCGACAACGAACGAATTAGAACTGCGCGACGGCGCGCTCAAACCCTGCCGCGACAAACCGACGCGCGAAGAATTGTTGTCGTACTACGTGCGATTCGTGCTCGAACACAATCTGCGCATCAACACGGAAGAAACGGCGCTGCGTATCGAACAATTAAAACCGGAAGGCTTTCGTGTGCAGACGACGCGCGCCGTTTACAATGCTTCGCGCGTGCTCGTCGCCACAGGCGCAATGGCGCGGCGTCGGCGTTTGAATGTACGCGGCGAAGAGTTAGCGAAAGTTCATCACAGATTCGACGAAGCATATCCTTACGTGCGCAAGGAAGCGCTCGTCGTCGGCGGTGGAAATTCAGCGGCGGAAGCGGCGCTCTTTCTCGCGCAGGAAGGCGCGCGCGCGACGCTCGCCATCTGGCGCGCCGAATGGGAAAACCGCGACCCGAAAAAAAATGCTATCAAACCTTGGGTGCGCGCGCCGCTCGAAGCGGAACTGAAGCGCGGAAATCTACGACTCGCCTTCTTCACAGAAGTCGAAGAAATCACCGAACGCCGCGTCAAACTGAAAATGGACGACGGCGCAACACTCTTGCTGCCGAACGACGTTGTGTTCGTGCTCATCGGCGCGGACGCAGATTTTTCACTGCTGCGCGAATTGGGCGTGGAAATCGTTCAATCCGGCATCACGCAGATTCCCGTCTACGATCCTGAAACCTTCGAGACACGCGTTCGCGGCCTCTACGTCGCAGGCCATTTCACACACGCACGCCACATCAAAGAAGCCATCGCAATCCCGCGCCGCATCGTTCCGCTCATCGCTCAATCCTTGCGCGCCATTGTTTGAAACCAAAGTAAATGAACTTATATGTCAACCCAATCACACCTGACGCCGGCGCCTCCAAAGTCGAAGAAGAATCGCGCGCCTCGCAACAGAACGATAACGCTATCCGATACTGAGTGGGGTTTATACGAAAAGCGTCTGCTACGGCTACAAGCACCGGCAACGTCGAATGACATTTTGGATAAAACTATCTGCCAGGATGTATTTGATGTTTTGCAAAACTTACCAGATAAATTTATTGATTTATTATTCGCCGACCCTCCGTACAATTTATCAAAGTCGTTCAACGAACACCGTTTTCAGCAGACATCTTTAGATAAATATGAGGAGTGGCTGGATTCATGGCTGTGCAAAACTCTGCGGCTACTTAAACCTACGGCGTCTGTTTATATTTGCGGAGATTGGAGATCGTCGGCAGCGATACACAGAGTCGGAGCGAAATATCTGACGGTTCAAAATCGCATCACATGGGAGCGCGAAAAGGGTCGAGGAGCAAAAACTAATTGGAAAAACTGTTCGGAAGATATTTGGTTTTTTACGGTATCCGACAAATATACGTTTAATGTCGAAGAGGTCATGCTTAAACGGCAAGTGATAGCGCCATATACAGATGAGAATGGCGCACCGAAGAATTGGTGTGACGATCAGGGTGGAAGATTTAGACTCACGCATCCATCAAATCTTTGGACGGATATTTCCGTGCCTTTTTGGTCAATGCCCGAAAACACAGAACATCCGACGCAGAAGCCCGAAAAGCTGCTTGCCAAGATCATTCTTGCCAGCTCAAATGAAAGTGACGTTGTGCTCGACCCTTTTTTAGGATCGGGTACAACCTCTGCTGTTGCCAAGAAGTTAGACAGGCACTACGTCGGTATCGAACTAGATGAAAAATTCTGCTGTCTGGCCGAAAAACGTGTAGATATGGCCGCTAATAATAAATGTATTCAAGGATACGCTGACGGTGTTTTTTGGGAGCGAAATACGCTTGCTCAACAAATCAAAGATAAACCAAAAAAATCGCGATCAATTATCGAAGCGCAAGGCTCCCTGAATCTCGATGAATAATAGGACATAATGAAAAGCCGAATCTTTTACTCTGATCTACGAACGCAGATAGAAGCCAACACGCTAAACTTTCTAAACTCGCGTGAGGAGTTTCTTTCTCCCAGCACAGCAAACAGCACCAGAGCAGTAGGCGATGCGATTCAGTATCTGCTTGAATCCTCTTTTGACTCAATACTCGGCGATTTATCCGCTGAATACTCGGCAAACTTTGCGCGGCGGGCGATGGCTGATCTGGCCTTTCAAGACCCGCAAGGTTTTTATTATGTAGTAGATGTTAAGACGCATCGCACGGACACAAAATTCAACATGCCGAATTTGACATCCGTCGAACGTCTCGCAAGGTTTTATGAAGATGACAAAAATTATTTTGTGCTATTGCTCGTCAGCTACCATGTCGAAGAAACCCGAGCTTTAATAACAAGCGTAAAGTTCGTTCCGATTGAGTTTTTGAGTTGGGAGTGCCTAACAATCGGAGCGCTTGGATGGGGACAAATTCAAATAGCGAACTCCAATTATATTACGATTAATACTGAATACTCTCGCAGAGCTTGGATGCTCGAATTGTGCGACACCCTACTACAATTTTACCCGAAAGAGATCATTAAGATTAACCGAAGAGTAGAGCATTTTGAAAAGATCAAACAGCAATGGCTTTCAAGGCCTGAACCGTAAATCTTAATCTTTGGCGTATAAACTCACACCATCGGATCGGTGCGCGAGCGGTCACGCCGTGCGACGCCGGTGCGGTAGGCGGCTTCTTCGACGTCGCGGGAAACGGATTCGGCAACGCGTTTGTCGAAGACTGATGGAATGATGTAATCGTCGTGCAGTTCTTCGGGTTTGACGATGGCAGCGATGGCGTGCGCGGCGGCGAGTTTCATTTCTTCGTTGATCTGTGAAGCGCGCGCGGCTAGTGCGCCGCGAAAGATGCCGGGAAAGCAAAGCACGTTGTTGATCTGGTTCGCATAGTCGGAGCGTCCCGTCGCCATCACAGCGACATACGGCGCGGCTTCTTCGGGCATGATCTCCGGCGTCGGGTTCGCCATCGCAAACACAACCGGGCGCGCGGCCATCTTCTGCAAATCTTCGATGTCGATAACGCCGGGCGCGGAGAGACCGAGGAAGACATCTGCGCCGCGCATCACGTCGTGAATTGTTCCCTGCTCGTTATCAGGGTTTGTGTTGCGCGCGTACCAATCCTTGACCCAGTTCATGTGCTCGCGCCGCCCGCGATAAAGCGCGCCCATTTGATCGCAGCCGACGATGTTTTGAACGCCCGCAGACATGATGATCTTCGAGCACGCAACGCCCGCCGCGCCGACGCCGTTGACGACCACTTTGATGTCGCTCATTTTTTTATCGACGATCTTCAAAGCGTTGATGAGCGCGGCGAGCACGACCACCGCCGTGCCGTGCTGATCGTCGTGGAAAACAGGAATGTCTAATTCTTCCTTGAGCCTGTCTTCGATTTCAAAACAGCGCGGCGCGGAAATGTCTTCGAGGTTGATGCCGCCAAACGCCGTCGCAATGTTTTTGACGGTGCGAACGATTTCATCCGGGTCTTTTGTCGAAAGGCAAATCGGGAACGCATCGACGCCCGCGAATTCCTTGAAGAGCATCGCCTTGCCTTCCATCACTGGCATCGCGGCGGCGGGGCCGATGTCGCCCAAACCTAAAACCGCCGTGCCGTCCGTCACCACAGCGACGGTGTTTTTTTTGATCGTCAAGGTAAAAGCCTTTTCAGGGTCTTGGTGAATCGCATTGCACACGCGCGCGACGCCGGGCGTGTAGGCCATAGACAAATCGGCGCGCGTCTTCAAAGGTGTTTTCGAGACGACTTCGATCTTGCCGCCGAGGTGCATCAGGAACGTGCGGTCGGAAACATTGACGACTTCGACGCCGTCTATGTCGCGCAGCGCTTCGACGATCTGCGCGCCGTGCTCGCTCGATGCGGCGTTGACGGAAATGTCCCGCACGACTGCATCAGCGCCGACGTTGACGATGTCTATCGCGCCGATGTCGCCGCCCGCCTGTCCGATGGCGGTCGTCAATTCTCCGAGTGTTCCGGTGCGGCTCGCTAAACGAACGCGTAGTGTCAAACTGTAACTCGCGCTTGGCGTGTTCTCCATTGTGAATGTGCCAGATACCTTTCGCGGATAATCATTCATTAAGTTTAGTGCGTTCACTCTATCGCCAAAGAATTGCATGACGCAAGCAAGGCATCGAACGGAAGTAGTAATAAAAAAGGTAAATAAGGATGAGACAATTTGTAGGGGCAGGGCTAGTCCCTGCCCGCCGCTTGCCCAACATCCGGGCCGGGACTAGCCCCTACCATCTCACACTGATTCGCAAGTTAGCATAAGCAGGAAAGCGTAGAGCAGAAGTAAAAGCGGCCTCTAAGTTTCTTCTCTACACTTTCGTTTTTCTGCCGCGTTTCGCTTGTTCGAGGGCGCGCGAGATTTCAATTAGGGCAGCAACGGGCGCGCCGTTTTCCTGCGCTAGTCGAAGCGAATGCGCGCCGAGCAGAATGTAAACTTCGAGCGCATCATGTAGCTCGTGCGGTGACGCGTGAGCGCGAAGCGCGTCGAGATGTTGCCGGATAGTTGCGACGTCGGCGCGGGCAAAGCTTCCGGTCAGCGCGCGTGACGGCTCGCGCGTGGATAAATTTTCGATTGTGCTGCGCACGAGCGGCAAAAGAACTTCGCGTGCGCGTGCCTTTGTTAAGCCGCAGTGCGCCAGCATTTCTGTCGCGGTGTCGAAAAGCGCGACGAGGTGGCCGGAGGCTGTGACCGCCGCCGCGTGGTAAAGCGTTTTATCTTTGGCGTCGATAGAAAAACTTTGCGCGCCGAACTCCTTGACAATTTTTCGCGCCGTCGCTGTGGCTTTCCGCTCGCCTTCGATGCAGTAAAAAGCGTTGCGCAAACTTTCCGCGCCGCGCGCGGGATCGCTGACGGCGATGAGCGGATGCAGCGAAGCAATCGAATATCCCACATCGCCGAGCGGCTGCAAGACAGCGGACGAAAGCGCGCCGCTCATGTGCAGCGCAGTTTTGCGGCGGGCGCTTTTTTCGTTTTTTTCAACGCGTGCGGCGAGGCGCGCGGCGGTTGCAGCAATCGAATCGTCGGGCGTCGTGATGAACGTCAACTCGCTGTGCGGAAGTTCGTCAAGCTGTGCGGCGGAGAGAGAGCGCGTCGAAGGTGAATCGAGAATGCGTGTGACTCGACGCGCATGATTCAAACGGCGCGCGACGATTGCCTCGATAAAATAGCCGCAAGCTTGCAGCGCGAGCGCGAGCGCGGAGCCTAAGCGCCCGCCCCCGATAATCGAAACGGTTGGCTTCGGCGCGCGTGCTGCTTCCCTTTCGCTTTTTTCATCGCGTGCGCGCACGGTTGCGCTTCTCGAAAGAGATTTCAACGCGCCGGATTTTTTATTGTTTTTATTAACTGCCATCTCTGCCGTTGCTGCCTTCGCCGACGACTTCGACGAGCGCGGGGTAGTCCGGCAAATCGTCGAGCCATTGTTGCAGGCGCACGCCGAGTTCGTCGCGCGTCAGCAAACCGTAACTATCTTGCGGCAATGCGATGCGCAGCGGCGGCACGCCTGCTTTCTGCAACACATCTTCGAGAAGCTCCACATCGTAAGCGTTTAGCAGAGCGGGCAAGTCGTTTTCGGCGAAGGCGGCGGCCAACGAAAGGGCGCGTGTTTGCGCATTAACGTCTGTGGATTCCTGCGCGAGCGTTTGGAGCGCGTGGGCAAGATGCGCGCTCCAACGCGCGAGCGTCCGGCGGTGCGCCTTTAATCCGCGCTCAGTGACATAAGCGAGTGAGTCTGCAAGCCCTTCTATATCAGCCGCGCGCGACAAGCGAAACGAACAGGCACACACGGGTTGTTCACGTAGAACAACCCGCACGGGCAATTCGCAACGCGCGTCCGCAGATTGTTCGAGCAGGCGGGAGGCTTCGTTCCAAAAGGTTTTATTGACTACGGAGAGCTGCGATAGCAACTCGAATTCACGCCATACATCGCCGCGCAGCACAAGATCAATCGCGCGGCGGTCAAACGACGCGACGACGACGCGCTCGTGCGCCGCTTCGTAATGCGCCGCGTACCGCTCATGAAAATCATTCCACGATTGCTCGAATCGCTTGTTCGCTTCGTAATCGAAAAAGTTTTGTGTGTCAGCGGCAGCGGCAAGAAGTCCACGCCGCAAGACTTCTATTTCGTTTGCGCTGCACGGTTCAGCCGCTGCCAGATAAACGCGCGCTCTCTCACGCAACGTCAATCCGCCGATGAAGTTCGTTAGCTCCGACAACTGCTGCGAAAGACGCGCGAAATTTTCATGCGAGTCGCCGAACGCGTCCGCGACGCGCTGCAAGCATTCTTCGAGCGAGAGCATGTCGGCGAGCGCGGCTTCAATGGATTCTGCGGCGACGCCGAAGCTTTTCCGCACAGACTCCGCCAGCTTCCAAGCGCGCGTCGTCAAACCTTCGTCCGGCAAATTCTCGAAGCGCGGTAGCAGTTCATCGCTGCGCCAACGCTCCAGCCAATCAATCAACGCCGCGCGCACGTCCTCGCGCGCCGCAGAATCCGTGATTGAAACGAGCGCCGCATTGTGCGTTAAGAGGCGCGCCCAAGCAGTCAGTTCGTCCGCGCTGTGAAGCACTGCGGCGGCGCGCGCAACGCCTTTGATTTCGTCCCACTTGAGCGCGTGGTCGAGCGTGCGGCGGGCAATCCGGTCGTTCGTCTTCGTAATTAATTCGATGCGCCGCCCGGCGACGAGCGCAGCCAGCACCAGATGCTGCGCTTCGAGTCCCAAGCCGTAAGGCTCGCGCCGTAATTTGCGGTCTATGTCTTCCAGCGGCACGACGTCGCCGGACGCTTCATCCGTCAGTTGCAATACGTCGCGCACCCAAGCCTTATCAAGCAACTGGTCGCCCGCTTCGAGCGCGTAAGCGCCGTTGCGCACGGAGACGAGGCCGAGCGGCGCGGCGAAATGGCGCGCGAGTTCCTGCACGCCCGCATCCGTTTGATTTGCGCCGCCGAAGAGACTTCCGACGAGCCGCGCGACTTCTGCTTCCGTCAAGGTATCCGTGAACACTGGATGCTCCGAATAACGCACGCCGAAAAGCGGCGCGAGCATTTTTGCGATAGCTTCGGAGAGCGTCGGCGCAGCACTCGCGGCATCCGTCCAATGAAGCATCGCCTCGCCCGCGACGAGCACGCCTTCGTCCATGTAAAGGCGCGTCCAGAGTCGTTCGACAAGCGCCTTATGCGTGCGCTCGGCGGCGCGCGCCGTGTCGCCGAACTCGGACATCAAAGCCGCGTTTGTGCGCAACGCGACGAGCCTATGCAGCGTGTCTTGTTCCTCTGCGGAAGGCGTTGACGGACGCCAAGACGTGAGGAGTGGCGACTTATCGGAAGCAACGAAATTATCGACGCTCGGCGCAAGCACGATGATGTCGAAGTCATAAGACGCTGCATCGGAATCCGCAAGCGCGCGGGCGGCAAGCGAAGCCGCGTCGTTTGATGACTGCCAGACGAGACGCACGCGCCTGCTTGCGCCGCGCCATAGAATGACAAGTTCTGCGGCATCGTCGTTCGCAGCGTTTTCAATCTGCGCCGATGATTCGGGCAGCGAAGCTGGTTCGGCAAACGGCCAATCCTCGAAACGCGTGCGGGCGGTGACGCGCAGAAGTTCGTTTGTCGCCGCTGGATTTTCGGAAGCGACGCGCGCAGCGGCTTCGGCGAGCGCCGCGTCGAATCCGGCTGAGGCATTGATAATAAAACGATAGCGCGCGCCGTCTGCTTCCACACTTTTTTGCAAGGATTCCGGCGGCGCGGTCTCTGCGAAACGCGCGAGCATTGCCTCGATGCGCCCGACGGCAGCATCCGGCGCGGCTTCGTCGTAAATCAACATCGCCGCGCCGAGTTCGCGCGCCGTCGCGCCACGCCCGTCGAGCGAGAGCACGAACAAGCCCTTCAGCACGAGCTTGGCCTGAAGGCGCTGCATAATCGGAAACTCCGCGACGGTTTGCGCGGCGAGGAAATCGTAAGCCTTGAAAACGTCTTGCAGTTCCTCCGCTTTGCGCAAGTCGTATTCGGCGCGGTCAAACACTTCGTCGAGCACGACGAGCGATGTGGCAGGGCGATTCGTGGCGCGCGCGACGGCGTTTGCGGCAAACGGCAGAAAGGCGAACATCGGCGCGTAAAGACGCACGGACGGCGCGAGTTCTGCCACGAGTGGATGCACTGGGTAAATTGCGGCAAAGCGCGGCTCGCTCCAATTAAAGCCCGATACATCTGCGCGAAGCGTGGAATAAATATCGTGCAGGGCGTGGCGCGCTTCGATGTTTTTGCGAAACAAATGCAGGTCTGCGACTCTGTAGAGATGTTCGGGGTCTAAATAATCAATCTGAAAACTTCCCGCGAGCGCGACGTTAGCGCCGTCCGCGCCTTCTATGTCGTCGTCAAGGGCGAGTGCGATAAATGCGCCGACGTGTTCCGTCGCGGCGGCTAATTGACTAAGAAGCGAGCCGTCGTCGCGCGCGACGCGCGCTTCGCGCCCGAAGGCAGTGTCGATGATGAGCACAAGCGTTGCGTCGCCGATTTGTCCGGCGGCCATCGCCAGCATCGCCGAAGCATCCGGCGGCCACTGCGCTTGATCGCTGCCGAGCGCGGCGGCAAGCGCAAAGGCTATTTCTTCCAGCAGAGTCGGATGCGTGCCGCGTTCGACGCGCGCCACTACGTAACGTCGATTGAGCAGGCGGCGCGCGCTTGTCGCAACATGCGTATCTGTGACTGTCGGGCGCAGTTCCGGCAAGGCGGCGAGCGCGCCGAAGGCTGCCAGCAAATGGCTTTTGCCGACGCCGCGCTGTCCGGCGAGAGCACGCGCCGCGCCGCGCCCGCGCGGGCAATTGGCGAGCGCGTCGAGCCAGCGCGCGACGAGATCGGAAGTGGCGTCCGTGAAATGATAAGCGGCGAGCGCGCGCGCCGGATCGTCTGCGTACTTCTGCACTTCGTCGAAGTGCTGCGGTTCGACGAAATCCTTAATTTTATCCTGTGCGCGTTTCATTTGATGTTCCGGTGATGTTCGAGAATCTGGAAGGCGCGCGTGCTTGCGCAAGAATCGTCAAAGCACCGACTTGACGGTCAATAAAAACTGTAACATGCGGCGGGAGAAGCCCGCAATCCATGTGCTTTTGCGCGCCGGTTGCTGGTATAATGAACGATATTCAAGCCGCGCAATCCGTCGCAAATTTAGAAAGGCAAAACAGTGCGTTGAAAGTCGCCGCAACGCGCTTTCGGGCGCGCAACCTTAAAAGCGCGATGCGGCATCAAAGCCTTGCGTGTTCAGTAAAGCCGAAAATGAAACAATTGATTGCTTCAGCTTGAAGCCGCCGCTTTCCTGAATGGTTTTCTGATAAAACATTTTCGCTGCGCCCAGTGTGGAAGGCAGCTTCTTTTAATCAATCGTTGTTCGATAGCTTTTGGAGACTTTCGTTATGTATCACAACATCTCCCGCAACAGCATGACAGCGCTCGCGCTCGCCGCCAGCTTGTGTTTGAGCGCCACCAACGCCTTCGCCGCTCCGCTGCAACAGCAAACACAGCCCGACCAAAAACCTACCGCGCAAAACAAATCTGCCGCGCAGAAAACTCCTGCGTCAAAGACTAATACTGCGCCGCAGCAAAAACCGGCCAACGGACAACTTCCGAGCGATAAAGACCCGGATCAAATCGGCAAGCGCAATATCAACAAGGGAATCATCGGCAAGCACAGCGGCTCCCTCGAAAAGGAAGTGGCGATTGGTCGCCAGCTCGCCGCCGAAGTCGATAAGGAAGCCAAGTTCATAGACGATCCGATTATCACCGAATACGTTAACCGCGTCGGCCAGAATCTGGTGCTGCACTCGGACGCGAAGGTTCCCTTCACGATCAAAGTCATAGACTCCGACGAAGTCAACGCGTTCGCTTTGCCCGGCGGTTTCTTCTATGTCAACAAAGGCTTGATTCTCGTCGCCGATAACGAAGCGGAATTGGCAGGCGCGATGGCTCACGAAATCGCACACGTCGCGGCGCGTCACGCGATGGAGAATCAAACCAAAGCGACGCTCGCGCAGTACGGCGCAATCGCCGCCACGATTTTGACAGGCGGCATCGCCGGTGAAGTCATTTATAATGCGGCGGGATTTTTGCTGCCCGTAACGTTCCTCAAATTCAGCCGCAGCGCGGAACAAGAAGCGGACAGTCTCGGCGTGCAGTATATGTATGCCGCCGGTTACGATCCGAACGCGATGTCCACGATGTTCGAGAAATTGCTTGCGAAGAACAAAAAGAAGCCGGGTACGATCTCGAAATTGTTTTCGTCGCACCCGCAAACGGCAGACCGTATTGAAGCCTCGCGCGCGCTCGTCGCGCAGTTCCCCGAACACGAAGAATACTTAATGAGCACTTCCGAGTTTCAGCGCGTCAAGGCACGCCTGCTGCGACTCTCGAACGCGCGCGCCACAACCGCCGGTAACATCAAATCCGATGATGACGGCGCTCCGGGACGACCGACGCTCAAACGCCGCCAGCCAACCGGCGACGATAATTCGACCACCACGCCCGGAAGCACCGACAGCGACAAGCCTACGGATTCGACAAAGCCTTCCGGCCCGCCGACGATGAAGCGCCGCGACGGTAGCGATAGCAGCACGACGACAACAGCACCAGCTACGACGACAGCGCCAGCTACGACAACGGCACCGGCTGGTTCCACGCCGCCTCTGAACCCGAAACCCTAACGCAAGCGCGTTGGATGTTACGGCACGTCGAAGTTAAAGACCAAAGCCCTCCGGCCAAATCGGAGGGCTTCTCTTTTCTACGGCTTTTGCGGCAAACCTTGCGCCGAATGGCTTGACAACTTTTAGAACGGTTCGGTATTCTAACCGTTCGCGTTTTTGACCGCTTATCTTGTGAGAATCAACTATGTCAACCTACTTTCCCAGCGGCACGGGACTCGCTGAAAACCGCAAATGGCACGTTGTGGATGCTGACGGGCAAACCGTCGGGCGTCTCGCCACGGAAGTCGCCAACATTCTTTCCGGCAAACGCAATCCGCAGTGGACGCCGTTTATGGATATGGGCGACCATGTGATTGTGATTAACGCGCGCAAGGCCGTCTTCAAAGGCTCGAAAGCCGAGCAGAAGGTTTACCGCCAACACACGCTCTATCCCGGCGGACTGCGCGAAATTTCAGTGCAGGATCAATTCGCCAAACACCCGGAACGCGTTATCGAATTGGCTGTTAAAGGCATGTTGCCGAAAAGCAAATTAGGCAAAGCGATGGCGAAGAAACTGAAGGTTTACGCGGAGGCAAATCATCCGCACGCTTCGCAACGCCCGCAGCCTTTAACGATGAGCGCGACGGGCAAGTAATTTCAAATTATAACGAGAACTTAAAAGATGGCTGATATTCAACAATACTACGGCACGGGACGACGCAAGACTTCGACGGCGCGTGTTTATCTGCGTCCCGGCGGCGGCGATGTAAAAGTAAACAAGAAAGACATCGAGCAGTATTTTCCGAACGAAACCTTGCGCATGATTATTCGCCAGCCGCTGCAATTAACGGAAATGGCGGGCAAGTTCGATATTTTCGTGAACGTCGCGGGCGGCGGCCCCTCCGGGCAGGCAGGCGCGATTCGTCACGGCATCACCCGCGCGCTAATGTTATTCAATGCTGACTTGCGCCCGGCGCTCAAGCAAGCAGGACTCGTGACACGCGATCCGCGCATCAAAGAACGCAAGAAATACGGTCAAAAGGGCGCACGCGCGCGCTTCCAGTTCTCGAAACGCTAAAAACAGTTTTGAGTTCACAGTTTCCAGCAAAGAAACTGCCGGGTTTATCTGAAAACTCAAAACCGTAAACTGAAAACTGTTCTAATCCATTGTCGTTGCCTCGGTTGGTTGCTTTTCGTTTTTGCGGAAAGAAGTTTGCCAGAGTTTTCCGGGCGGCGGCGAGTACATTAAACCAAGTCACACAAAGGAGAGTCGCTTTTGGTATCGGTTACGATGAAAGAATTGCTGGAGGCAGGCGTGCACTTCGGCCATCAGGTACGGCGCTGGAATCCGAAAATGAAGGAATACATTTTCGGCGAGCGCAACGGCATCTATATTATCGACTTGCAGAAAACGCAGCGCATGTTTCGTGACGCGCTCGGCTTCGTTTCAAGCGCCGTCGCAGAAGATCGCGGCAAGCACGTTCTCTTCGTCGGCACAAAGCGGCAGGCGCAGGACGCCATCCGCGAAGAAGCGGGACGCTCCGGTCAGTATTACATTAACCAGCGCTGGCTCGGCGGATTGCTGACGAATTTCCAGACGGTTCAGAAATCAATCAAGCGCCTTAAAGACCTCGAAGCGATGCACGAAGACGGGCGCTACGAGAAGATGACGAAGAAGGAGCGCATCAAGCTTGATCGTGAACGCGAAGGGTTGGACAAAAACCTTTCCGGCATCAAGACGATGACGCGCCTGCCGGACATCATCTTTATCATCGACGTGCGCAAGGAAGAAATCGCCGTCGCGGAAGCCAATCGGCTCGGCATTCCCGTCGTCGCCGTCGTGGATACTAATTGTTCGCCGGACGGCATCGATCATGTTATTCCCGGCAACGACGATGCACTGCGCGCCGTCAGACTTTTCGCTTCACGCATTGCCGACGCCGTCCTAGAAGGCCAGCAAATGGCAACCGAAGGCACGATGGACGCCGATGAAGCTGCAACAGGCAGCAGCACTAACACTGCCGACGCAAGCGATGAAGCAAATCGTCGCGCAGCAAGCGCAAGCGGCGATAACACTTCGTCTGTCACGACAAGCATCGATCCCGGTAAGGAAGCGCAGAATGT
>JBPCOJ010000014.1:0-3313 GCA_051000345.1 Pyrinomonadaceae bacterium
TCTTTTCTGGCGCTCGCTCGGCTGGAGTTGGAGCGAAAATTTCCGTGCGCGTAGAAGCATAATCGCCGCCCTTGTTTTGTTCGCTGCGGGCGCGCTCATCACCACGCTTTTCAAAGGAGAGGAAACGCAGCTCGATAAAATCCTCACCAGTTCAAGAGCAACAGCTTACCTGATAGCATTTCTGGCAGTCGCCACCGCGCCGATTGTCGAAGAAGTCGTTTATCGTGGATTGCTATACTCTTCCCTGCAAAGAGCTTTCGGCGTGAAGTGGGGCGTCGTCAGCGTGCTGGCATTATTTACAGCCGTACACGTTCCGCAGTATTGGCCTAACTACGGCGTCATCGCGGCGGTCGGACTGCTCAGTGCCGCGCTCACGATCATACGTGCTCGTTCCGGGCGACTGCTTCCCTGCTTCGTCATACATCTTATTTTCAACGGCATTACATCTGTGCTGATCGTTCTGCAACCTTACATTGAACGATTTAGTCCGGGCAGCCGCAGCACAGGCGAACAAAAGGCCGCTGCGCTGTGGTCGCTCACCAGAACGCTTCGCGCGTTTCTTTAATCGACAATGACATACGAAGTCGTCGTGGTCGGCGGTGGCATCGGCGGCTTGACCGTCGCCGCATTGCTCGCCGCGCGCGGCATGAATGTGTGCTTGCTGGAAAGGCAATTGCGCGCGGGCGGATGCGTCGCAACTCACGAAAAGCTCGGCTACGAATTCGAGCCGACCGCCTCGCTTTACGCTTCATGGCAGCCGGGAGAAATTCACGACAGAGTCTTTGCGGAACTTCCCGTTTCGCCGCCGGAAATTCACCGTATTTCTTCCGCCTACGAAGTGCGCCTGCCTGACAAAACAAACATCCGCATCACGGAAAACGACGAAGAGTTTACAGAGCAACTGCGCGCCGCTTTTCCAGAATGCGCGCAGGCCGCGATTAATTTTTACAAAGAGAGCCGCATCATCGGCAACGCGCTCTTGAGAACAGTGCAACGCGTGCCTGATCTGCTCACAGCATCAAAGGCGCAGCGTGCGCGCCTCATTGCTTTTGAAGCACGCGCCGCCGTGCGCATTCTCCAAGCGATGAATCACACGGCGGCACAGCATCTCGCTCAAACATCCTTGCGCTTTCGCCGTTTCGTGGATGCGCAGTTGCAGATGTTCGCGCAGTGTTCGAGCACGGAATGCGCTTATCCTTACGCGGCTGTTGCACTAACTATTCCGCGCAGGGACATGTATGCGATTCGCGGCGGCGCGCAAACTTTAGCAGACATTTTAATTGAAGCGATTAAGAAAAGCGGCGGCACTGTGCGGCTTAACGCAACGGCGCTGCGTGTGGCTTGCGACGCAAACGGACGCGCCGTCGGCGTCCATCTTTTAAGCGGCGAAAGAATTACGGCGACGCGTGCCGTTATCAGCAATCTGACTGTCCAAGACACTTACGCGAAACTCGTCGGCGCAAACCGCACGCCCACAGAGGTTCACGCGCGTCTCAAAAAATTGCGCGGATGGGGCGCGTTTCTGCTTTTTTTGAGCATGGATGAAACGGCGGCGCAACGGCTTTCGAGCGAACGCGTGCTGGCCTTAACCGAATGGCAGGAAGAGCAGGAAAAGTACGATCCGGCGGGCGCGCAGTTTATGTTTGCCGCCTCCCCTGCGTGGGACGCGCGCGCTCCCGAAGGATTCCGCGCCGTCACCGTCTCGACATTTGCAGATTCCGCGCCGTGGTTCGCCTTTCAGGAAAACGGCGCGGAACATGAAGCGCAAGACGAGCGCGAGATTGAAAACTGTTGGCGTAAAATTCATCGGGCAATGCCCGAACTCGGCGACGGCGTGGAGTTGATCGACACGATGACTCCGCTCGATTACTACGAAGCGACACGGCGCAGGCTCGGCATGGTCGGTGGCCTTGGGCAATCCATGAATGTTTTCGGCAGCCGCGCTTTTTCGCATCGAACGACGATTCCGAATCTTTACATCGTCGGCGACTCCGTGTTTCCCGGCACGGGCGTCGCCGCCGTCACGCAGTCCGCCCTAATCGTCGCCGACGCGCTCACTTCACAAGCCAGCCGTTAAGACATTCTTGCCGAAATCACTTTCCATAAAGCTTGACATCGCTAAATTGTATGGTGTATACAGACAATATACAATTCAACTGGACGATGAACAGCGATGATTATCACGATTGACGAAAACGATAAGCGGCCTCTTTACCAGCAGGTGATTGACGAAATCAAGCGCTTGATTGCGCGCGGCGAATTGCGCGAGGGCGCGACATTGCCGCCCGTCAGACAGGTGGCGGCTGATCTGGGCGTCAATTTCAACACGATTGCTGTGGCCTACCGCGAATTGCAGCGCGAGGGATTAATCAATGTGCGGCACGGCGCGGGCGCAATCGTCACGTCGAGCACGGCAAATGAAAAGCACGATGAGGAATTGCTTGCGCCGCTGCGCGCGTCGTTGACGCAACTCGTGCTGGCAGGCCACGCGCGCGGGCAGATTATGAGTATTGTCGGTGATGAACTGCGCAAACTGCTGAAGGGAGCAAACTAAACCACTATGCACTGAAAGTGCATAGGTTTCGGCGAGGACTGAAAGTCACGCCTCGTCTCGTTACTAACTTGAATCTCATGCAACGTCGCTCTTCAGATTTTATCGGAGTGCGTTGCAACTAAAGTCTTGCACTGAAAGTGCATAGTTTCTACTAGCGCGTTGAAACAATGAACATGGGCGAAATTATTTTACTGCTCGGCACAGAGTTGCTGTTTCTTTTGTTTTTGATGTACATGCCAGCGCTGCGCGGCGCGGATGCGTTTTTCGGCGTGCGTGTGAGCCGAGAGTTTTTTCTCGGCGAAGGCCGCTCGATCCTGCGGCGTTACAGATTGTATCTAACGGCTATTTTCGTAGGCTTGGGCGCGAGCGGTCTTATCACGACGATCATCCGCGCGAATCCGATTTATGCGTCAATCGCTTACGGGCTTTCGACGCTCGGCGCGTTGCTGCTCTACGTGTTTTTCCACAAAGAGGTGAGCGTTTTTAGAACCGAGAATCAGGAAAAACGTTTCGCTTCTTCGCTTAAAACAAGACGCCTCATTGATTACACGAAGATTCCTGTGGAAGCTTTGATTGCGATTTTAACGATTGCGCCGATCATCGCGCTGGTTCACTTTTATCCCAGTTTGCCGCGGCTTTGTTGCATAAATAGAAAATGAGCGTCACTGTCCCCACTACTGCACCACACTTAGGCCGCGACCTGATAGCTGTCGGGCATCCCCAAGTGCGTCATCCGGTTCAAGACCGCGCATCGCACCA
>JBPCOJ010000013.1:0-40520 GCA_051000345.1 Pyrinomonadaceae bacterium
CTTCGATTTCTTGAGGCTCTTTGTTCGTCAGCAATTGATAAATGGTGAGAAGATTCGTTACTGCCGGACGCGCCGGATCGAAAGTGATCGCCGTGCCGGAATCCGTGACGGCGCGTTTGAATTTGCGCGTAATCGCATCCTGATCGTCGAGCATAAAAATGCTTCCCTGCGGATTCTCGTCCGACTTGGACATCTTTTTCGTCGGATCATCGAGCGCCATAATGCGCGCGCCGACTTTCGGTATAAACGGTTCGGGAACGCAAAACGTCTCGCCGTAGTCGCGGTTGAAACGTATTGCCGCGTCGCGCGTTAATTCGAGATGCTGTTTCTGATCTTCGCCGACGGGAACGAGGTCTGTTTGATAAAGCAGAATATCGGCAGCCATCAGCACAGGATAATCGAAGAGTCCGACGCTTGTATTCTCGCGCTGCTTACGCCCCTTGTCTTTGAACTGCGTCATGCGGTCAAGCTCCGACATGCGTATCACGCAGTTCAGAATCCACGCGAGTTCGGCGTGTTCGGAAACATCCGACTGCACGAAGATGCGCGACACTTTCGGGTCGATTCCGGCGGCCAAGTAAAGCCGCGCGACTTCCCTTGTCTTGGCGGCGAGTTGCGCAGGGTCTTGCCGGATCGTGATCGCGTGCAAATTGACGACGCAGAAAAAGCTTTCGTACTCGCGCTGTAATTCAACCCAATTACGCAACGCGCCGAGATACGTTCCCAAGTGTACGTTGCCCGTCGGCTGCACGCCGCTGAAAATTCTTTTCATCTTAAAGAAGCGCCGATGAAGACGGCATCCCATGCGAGCGGCATCACGATGCGAAAAATCACGCCGAAGACGCCGGTAAACGCGGCAATGAATAGCAGCATAAATCCGAATCGCTCGATTGATTCAAAAGCCGACTCGAAACTCGGAGGCAACAGGCTGCCCAAGATTTTGCTTCCGTCAAGCGGCGGGATCGGCAGCAGATTAAAAACGGCGAGCACCACATTGAGCGTAAAGAAGACTTGCAGCAACTCAACTGCGCCAGCGGCAAAGCCGGAATTTGTGGTAGCAGGCGCGAGTCCCGCTCCGGCATCGATTAAACCTGCCGAATAAAGAGCGCGAATAGTAATGCCTGCGATTATAGCGAAGCTTGCATTGACGATGACGCCCGCCCCGGACACCCAGATATTTGCCACGCGCCGGTTAGCCCAGCGCGAAGGATTGACGGGTGTCGGGCGCGCCCAACCGATCAGCGGCGCACCCGTAAAAAAAGCGAACGCAGGAAAAAGCAGCGTTCCGATTGGATCGACGTGCGATGCAGGATTAAGCGTGATGCGTCCCTGAAGCCGCGCCGTATCGTCGCCGAATCTGTTCGACATCCAGGCGTGCGCCGCTTCGTGCGCCGACAGCGAAAAGACCAGCGCCACCATGTATAAAATAAATTGCCCGATGTCGAAATTTCTCATTCAAATACTCGCTCTTAGAATCAAACGAAGCCTTGCCGAAGTCGTATCTTTAACCCTAACACGCGCCTGAAAACAGAGTCAAAAACAGGCTGCAGACTTTTGTTGTAACGAATTAGCACAACGTCAAAGATGCGAGCAGCGCTGCTTGTGTGTCCTTGCGTCTATCTCAATAATGTTCCGCTAATGCCGAGCGGCAAACTGTAAACGGCTTCAGTGGTCGCCACCACCATCTCGCCCGCGTCGCTGAAGGCGAGGCCGACGACGTTCATTCCGGCGACAGCCATTTCCGCTTCGCTTCCGTCCGACGAGATACGCACGATGCCGCGCCGCCCGCGCAGCGAAGCCGCGACGTATAAATTGCCGTTCACGTCGAACGCCAATCCTTGCGGGCGTCCGAGTCCTTTATAAAAAACGCTCGCTCTCCCGTTTTCGTCAATGCGCGTCACAGAATCGAAGCTCGAAACGGTCGGCCCCGTCACATACAACGCATCGTCCCGCCCGAAGGCCAGATGATAAGCCGAAACAGATGGTTCGAGCTGCGCCCAAGCTTCTTCTTCGCCGATGCCGTTGACGCGATAGATCGTGCCTGTGCGGTCACCGACATACATGCGCCCACGGCTATCGAACGCCAGCCCCGTCGCCACTCCCACGTTCTTCGCAAACGGAGTCGCTTCCTTGAAACTGCTGACGAGATAAACGACTCCGTCCAGACGGCTCGTGACATACATCTGCCCCGCCTTATCGAATGCGATGCCCGTCGGGTTCGTGATGTCGCCGGAAAAGTCTTCGATTTCGCCGCGCGTGTCGATGCGAAAAATCGAGACGGGAAGCTGCTGCCCGCGCGAGCCGGAACGCGTCACGTAAAGCGCGCCGTCGTCAGGATCGAACGCAGGATTAGTGACCGGATGCAAATCTTCCGCGAGCTTTGCGCCGACAACGAAACGCGCCGGAGCCGTGCGCCCGCTCTCGCTTTCCAATGCGATTTCCACTTCACCGCCAGTCTGCGTCTCCGGCACAATCGCCAGCACACGCCGCGACGATGCGCCGACGAGACGCGCGCGTTCTCCATCAAAAGCCGACTGCCCGAACCACGCGCCGCAGGCTTTGAACGGATGCGCGTTGAAGCCCGTGCATTCGATGACGACTTCTCCGCCTTCTATCCCCGCCGCCGGATCGAGCCGCACAATCTGTCCTGCTTCGTTCATCAACGCTTCTTCTCCAACACGATTCTTACTCGTTTATTTAATCGCTACATGATACGACGCGGGCGCAGAGCATGTCTAATACACGTCTGATAGACGATACTTGCGCAGAGCGCTCGACACGCGCGGCAACGGCTTCGCAAATGCTTGCTTTGGGTGCTTGCGCCGGAGTTACATGTGATATAATTCGTCACCGTCGGGACAGTTCAGGCGCTTTCGATGTATAGCCATGTAAGGGTTATTCATCGCGTCGTTGCCTGACTAATTTACTTATAATGCTCAAGCAATTAGGCAAAGCGATTTTGCCGGAAAGCACCAAAGCATTTAGCACAGCGTCCGCTGCCAACCGTTCGCTTCACTCTTCCTGTAACTTCAACACGATTTTAAGACAAACGCATTTTTGCGCGCGAATTTCCTATTTGCGCCGGACTCGCGTGCGTTTTTGGTTGTGCGTTAAGGACGCGAAACTTTGATTAATAACGACGGAGAGGATTAAAGCTCATTAGCAACATACACGGTAATACGCAAGGGCTAAAGCCGAACCAACTACGCCGCATCGAAAAGCTGTATTCGCGCCGCATCTCTCCGCACGAAATCGTGACGCCGGAATTCGCCAGACAGATGACGGAGCTTTCATTCGAGACGCGCAGGCAGATCGGCGCTTTGATCGACCGCAAAGGCTATGTCGAATACATCGTTGTCGGCGACGCGCGACGCATCGAATTGCCGGACTTGAAACGCACGCGCGTCGCGGTTGATCGTTTTCGCGGACTGCGCTGCATTCACACGCACTTGCGCGGCGAAGAATTAACGCAAGACGATTTGACAGACCTCGCCTTGCTTCGTTTAGATTTAATGGTTGCGCTCGACGTCGATAATCGCACGGGACTGCCCGGCGTCGTCCGTGCCGCGCATCTGCTTCCGACAACCGCCGCCGAATTGGATGCGGACGCAACCGCCGCGCCCTACGCTTTTCTCGAACCGAAAATTCCCTCGCAACTCGACGTAGATTTTCTTGCGCTCATCAATTCTCTCGAAGAAGAAATGGCGCGTAATCGCCATGCGGCGCGGCGCGCAGATGTACGCGAACGCACAATCCTCGTCGGCGTCGCCACAGGCTCGATGGCGGACGCCGAAGAATCTATGGCTGAACTCAGGGAGTTGGCGACATCGGCGGGCGTCGTCGTGCAGGATGAAATTATTCAGCGCCGCACGCAGATTGATCCGCGCACCGTCATGGGACGCGGCAAGTTGGACGAACTGCTTGTGCGCGCGCTGCAACTCGGCGCGGACTTGATTGTCTTCGACCGCGAATTGCAGCCCGCGCAAGTGCGCTCTGTGTCCGAAGCAACAGACCTGAAGGTAATTGATCGCGCGCAATTAATCTTAGATATTTTTGCGCAGCGCGCGATTACACGCGAAGGCAAAATCCAAGTCGAACTCGCGCAGTTGAAATATCTTTTGCCGCGCCTGATCGTCGGTCAGGATTCGGCATTTTCTCGGCTCGCGGGCGGCATCGGCGGGCGCGGCCCCGGCGAAACGAAGCTTGAAACGGATCGCCGCCGCGTGCGCGACCGCATTAATCGCCTTGAACGCGAGATAGAAAGTCTGCGCCACCGCCGACAGGAACAACGCAAGGAACGCACGCGGAAACAATTCCCGATCATCTCGATTGTCGGCTATACGAACGCCGGAAAATCCACTTTGCTCAACGCGCTCACCGCAAGCCACGTACACGCAGAGCAACGCATGTTTGCGACGCTCGATCCGACGTCGAGGCGCTTGCGCTTACCATACGAGCAGGAAGTAATCATCAACGACACGGTCGGCTTCATACGCGATCTGCCGCCCGATCTGCTCGCCGCCTTCCGCGCGACGCTCGAAGAAATCAGCGGCAGCGATTTATTGATTCATCTCGTCGATGCTTCTAATTCGCGTTGGGAGCAACAGCT
This sequence comes from Pyrinomonadaceae bacterium, assembly GCA_051000345.1. Classification (GTDB taxonomy): domain Bacteria; phylum Acidobacteriota; class Blastocatellia; order Pyrinomonadales; family Pyrinomonadaceae; genus JBHENC01. The sequence goes on from JBPCOJ010000013.1 coordinate 4,610, forward strand.
CGATTCGGTGGAAAGAATTCTGACCGATCTTAATTTCAATCAAATTCCGCGCCTCGTCGTTTTTAACAAATCCGATCTCGTCGATAAAGACGAGTTGAATGCGATGCGGCGTTTTACATCCGAAGGCGGCGCGCGCGAGTGCATCGCTGTCGCCGCGACAAAACCGCAAACGCTGCGGCCTATGCTCGAGCGCGCGGGCGAGATTCTGGCGCGCAATCTGACGGAGCGAGGCAGTGTGACGAACTACGTTTCCGACGAACCGCCCGCAGAGCTTGACGATGTATCGGCAGAGCTTGCCGCGCAAAATTAAATGAGCCAACGTCGTCCACGTTTCGTTTCTCCGCTCACGCAGGCGCGTGAGACATTCGTGCGCTTTGCAATGCGCCCGTTTGATAAGCTTTCTCGCACGTTGCGGTTTTTTATCGGCTTCGCGTTGCTGACGATGCTGACAACGCTCTTGCTCGCCAGCCATCACATACGCGTGCCGGATGAAAAATACAAGGAAGGTGAAGTCGTCCGCCGCACAATTGTTTCGCCCGCCGATATAGATGACATCAGCGCGCCTGAAATCGAGAAAGGCAAAGCAGGAACGGCGAGCACCATATCTCCCGTTGCCAATGAAGCCTCAAGCAACGAGACACGCCGGGAAGCGCCGACGATTACCCTTCCGCTTAACATCTCGCTCAGGCGAAATCAAGTAGTCGCGCGCGAAGGCGACACTGTGACGAAAACAACGCTCGCGCAACTTGCGGCAATTCGCGCTTACGGTCACATCGAGCGGCGCATCAATTATTTCGTCGGCCTTCTCTTTATCGTCAGCGCGCTCTTTTGGGCGGCATGGAAATTCACGGAACACCGCAGCGCAACCGGCAATCTGGCGCTTTCCAAAGAACGCTCCTTTGCGCTTGTCGGGCTTTCCGTGTTTGTCGAGACAATACTGATACGCATCGGCATTACAATCGCGGATGCTGTCGGCAACGGTAATGCGACGATGGGCGATCCGACGCTGTTAAGCTTTGCCATTCCCTTCGCTGCTGCTGCCTTGCTCGTCGTAATGCTCGTCGATACGCAGCTCGCGCTTATCACAGGGTTCATCGTCACGCTCTTTGCCGCATTGCTCGCGCATGACGGCGTCATCATCGCCGTTTATGCAATGGTCTCGTCGTCTGCGGCAATCTACGGCATCGAACGTTATTGCGAAAGACAATCCGTGACGCTCGCAGGACTCTTTACGGGCGGCGTCAACGCGCTGATGGCCGTCGCGCTCCTCGCTTATTCCCAACAGCCTTTAACGATCAATACCGTCTTGCTTGCGCTCGGCTGCGGCGTGGCAAGCGGGCTACTGACTGCAATCTTCGCGGCAGGCGGACTGCCGATCAATGAATCTCTTTTCGGCATTCTCACGGACGTAAAACTTTTAGAGCTATCGAACGCGGATTTGCCTGTGCTAGGCCAACTCGCGCTTCGCGCGCCCGGCACGAATCAACACTCGCACGCCGTCGGGCAACTCGCGGAAGACGCGGCGCGCGCCATCGGAGCTAACGCTTTGCTCGTCCGCATCGGCGCGCTTTATCACGACATAGGCAAAGTCGCTGCGCCGGATATGTTCGTCGAAAATCAGCAGCACGGCGAAAATCCGCATGACCGGCTACGCCCGACAAACAGCGCGCGTGTCATCACTAGCCACGTTACCTACGGATTAAAACTAGCAAAACAAATCGGGCTTCCGAAAAAGATTGCGGACTTTATTCCGCAGCATCACGGCACGCGCACACTTCATTATTTCTTACGCAAGGCACAGGCACAGGCCGCGCCCGGCGAAGAAATCAACGAAGCGGAATTTCGCTATCCGGGGCCGAAGCCGCAGTCTAAGGAAGCGGCGATTATGATGCTCGCCGATTCGTGCGAGGCGGCGACGCGCTCGCTTTCCCGTCCCGATCCCGAAAACATACGCTTCATCGTCGTTAAGATTGCAGATGCCGTTGTCAGCGACGGTCAATTAGAGGAATGCGATTTGACCTTGCGCGAACTAACGACGATCCGCGAAACTCTCATCACAGCGCTTATCGCTATTTACCACGCACGCGTCGATTATCCGGGATTCAATCCGCCGCCGATCCCGACGGGCGCGCTTCCACCTTTGCCGCAAGCATTAATTGGCTCGGAAGAACGCGGAGTCATTTACAACTCTGCTTCAGAGATTCCGATTGACGAAGGCGGCGAAGTCGAAGATGAAGCGATCCCACACAAAACTGCCCGCCGATAACTCATACACTGCCCGCCGCTAATTTATATTGGATGAGGAAAGCTAAAACCGCTCGCGCAGTTTGTTGTAGGTTGTCGTGAGTTCTTCGGAAAGGACGCGCGATTCGCCCACGGTAGTCATAAAGTTCGTGTCGCCGAACCAGCGGGGCATGAGGTGTAGATGTAGGTGGCCTGCGACGCCTGCTCCTGCGGCTGCGCCAAGATTCATGCCCAGATTGAAACCATGCGGGCGGTAAACATCGCGCAGAATCGATTGGCAGTGTTTAGTCAAATCCATCAACTCATCGCTTGCTTCTTTGGGCAGAGAGGAAAGGTCTGCCTGATGCGCGAATGGAACGATGAGCAAGTGGCCGCTGATGTAAGGGTAAAGATTGAGGACAACGAAGTTGTGCGCGGCGCGGTGGAGTATGAAGTTGCCTTCATTGTCCGCAGAGTCTTGAAGGAGCGCGCAGAAAACGCAGGATTGCGGATCGTTTTCTTTTCCCGTCGAGCCGGATTTAATGTAATCGTAGCGCCACGGACTCCACAATCTATCCATCTCTCGCGCGTTCTCTACTTTCGTGAAGCCGATGATTAAAGAATCGGCGGCGTGTTGTTGTTGCCGGACGGATCGAAACGAAGATCGTCCGTTTCAGAATGCGCAGAGGTTTCTATGTCGGAAGAAGCGGCAGAAATCTCTTCGTTGATTAGTTCTTTGAGTTCTTTGCCGGGCTTGAAATACGGCACGCGCTTGGCGGGAATATCCACGGGATCGCCTGTTTTCGGGTTGCGCCCGCGCCGCGCGCCGCGTTCTCTGACACGAAAGCTGCCGAAGCCGCGCAGTTCGATTTTCTCGCCCTGATTCAACGTCTCGATGATGCTCTCGAAAACGAGTTCCACTAATCGTTCGGCATCCTTTTTGGTCAACTCCGCCGCACGCGCGACATCCTCTACAAGTTCCGCTTTTGTCATACTGCCGCTACCTCGCTGCATAAGATAAAAGTGATGCGATAATTAAAGCTCTGAAAACGAAATTGAAGCTTACTGCTGCTGTTGCGATTTCTTGCTTGGGTGAGGGTAAAGTTACAGTAGCAGATAACGGGAATCACCTGCAAGACCGAAAGCGGCTTGCGGTCAACGTGTTACAGATTATCTTCAGGCGCTGAAAAAGGAAACAGCCTGCGCGAAACTCTTTCAATGAAAAGAAGCGTTTCGCGCAGGCCGTTCGATAAACGAGCCGTTGAATGAACTAATCAGCGTTCACGATCATCGTTTGATCCACTGCCGCCGAAGAAGTCTGCGAGTTCGCCGAGCGACGCCATGCCGCTGCCGACTTCTGAAGAATAAGCCTTCGTGTCGGCAATCGGTTCGTCGTGTTTCGCAGCACGCGCCGAAAGGCCGATTCTCTTTCCGTCCGCGTCGATTCTGAGAATACGAAAATCCATTTCCTGACCGAGTTGAACAACGTCTTCGGGTTTCTCCACGCGGTCATCGGCGAGTTCCGAGATATGACACAAGCCTTCCAGCCCGTCGTCTAATTCGACGAACACGCCGAAGCCGACGAAGCGCGCGATTTTGCCGCGCACGATGTCACCCGGATGATGCGCCGCGACAAAGCGATCCCAAGCATTCGGCTCCAGGTCTTTAATCGAAAGCGAGAGACGGCGATTGTCCGCGTCGATGCTGGTAATGATGGCTTCGATTTCTTGACCCTTCTTCAGAATCTCGCCCGGATGTTTGATGCGCTTCGTCCATGAAATATCCGAGACGTGAACGAGGCCGTCAACGCCGTCTTCGACTTCGATGAACGCGCCGAAGTCCGTCAGATTGCGCACGCGTCCCTGCACGCGCGAGCCGATTTGATAACGCTCGTGCAAAGTCTGCCAAGGGTTCGATTGTACCTGCTTCATGCCGAGACTAATACGGCGCGCCTTCGGATCGACGCTCAAAACTTCGACATCGGCGATGTCGCCCGGATTAACGAGTTTGCTCGGATGCTTGACGCGCTTCGACCAACTCATTTCCGAAACATGCACGAGGCCTTCGACGCCCGGCTCGAGTTCTATAAAAGCGCCGTAATCGGCGACGCTCGCCACACTGCCGGAGAGACGCTTGCCGATGGGAAAGCGTTCTTCGATGCTGCTCCATGGATCGGGCAAAAGCTGCTTGTAACCGAGCGAGACGCGCTCACGCTCACGATCAAATTTCAAAACCTTAACTTGCACAGTGTCGCCGACCTTGAATAATTCGCCGGGATTTTGCAGGCGTCCCCAAGACATATCCGTGACGTGCAAAAGACCGTCGATGCCGCCCAAGTCAACGAACGCACCGTAGTCCGTCAGATTCTTGATCTGGCCTTCGACAATAATATCTTCTTCGATGTTATTGAGGGTTTGTCCCTTTTTGCCTTCGTTCTGCTGTTCGAGTATGGCCTTGCGCGAAAGCACGACGTTGGAACGCTTGCGGTTGAGTTTTATAACCAGCGCTTCGATTTCTTGATTGCGCAAACTGTCGAGATTGCGTATCGGGCGAATGTCCACCTGCGAGCCGGGAAGAAAAGCCGCGATGCCGTCAATGTCCACGCGCAGGCCACCTTTGATGCGATCCATCACGCGGCCTGTCACGGGCGTGCCGTCGGTAAAAGCTTTTTCGAGTTCGTCCCACGCCTTCATGCGCACGGCGTCGGCGCGCGAGAGCACGGGAAAGCCTTCGTGCGTTTCCATGCGCTTGATCAGCACGTCGACTTCATCGCCGCGCTTGACGGTCAATTCGCCGTTTTCCGTGAACTCTGCCGGATCGACGATGCCTTCGGATTTGTAGCCGAAGTCAATCACCACGCCGCGCTCCGAGACGCCTATGACACGACCCTTGACGACTTCGCCTTCCTGAAAGCCAGCCTGCTCTTGCTCGAACTGGTCGAGCATCGCGCCGAAATCCATGTCGCTGCCTGTGCGGGGTGAATCATCGTCATCGTCGTCATCATCGTCGCTATTCATGCGCGCGACTGCGGCAGGTGAAGACGCGGAGGCGGAAGCAGCGCTGTTTTGCGTCTGCGATGAAGTAATAGATGGTGAAGCGACGGTGTGCTGTTCGGCAGCGGCCGTGTTCGTGTGCGAAGCGCCGGTTATCGTCGTCGCATCGTTCGTTGGTTGATCAATTGTGACCTGGCCGCCGTTCGGCTTGGGTTCTTCGGTGGACATGCAAACTCCTGTGCGATTCTTTATTAATACCGCCGCGTGCTGAAAGAGCTTTTCACGCTGCGTCGTCCGGTCTTACGGCTAAAAAAAGCGCCGCACGCGCGTCGCCCTCGCTTGAGCGCCGTGCGTGTAAACATAATTGCTTGTTCGATGGCAATGAAAATTGAATCGGAAAGCGTGGAGTGTGGATGCGAACCGTTCGGAGTTGGAAAGATGGTTGCCGTATTGTTTCAAATTCCTTCGCGCCCGTAAGTAAACCGCTTGTGTGATCCGTCGTCACCGCCTGTTTTGATTGACCGGAATAGACAGGCAATGTACACGCCAAAATGATGTTGTGTCAAGCAATAAGCGCCGACAACGAAAGCGTGCTGCTCTTTGATTATGCGGCACGCTTTCGTAAAATTCCGACAAAACCCACTCTTTGGATTCAATTATTAAGAGGCTTTCGTTACTGATTCAAAGTGCTGGCCTGCGCGCCCGCGCCGCGTTCTGCAACGTAAATGCCTGCCGAGTGTGAGCCGACGAATAATCTATTCTGGCTGCCTGAAAAAGCGAGCGACCAGATACGCTGGCTCGGCAATCTATTCTCAAGCGGATCGACGCGTTCCCAACTCATCCCTGCATCCGCCGAACGATAAACGCCGCCGTTTTGCTCGACTGCATTGCCGACGAAAATCTCATCGCTGTTTCGCGGGTTAACTAAAATGCTTGTGTAATCACCGGGCGGCAGATTGCCACCGCGACGAATCCACTTTTCGCCGCCGTCGTGCGAGAGATACAGCGTTTGGCGCGTACCGACATAAATGAAGGCGGAGCGCTGATTGTCCTGCTCGATAGAACTAATCGGCGCATTTGCCGGAATGCCTTCGACTTGCTGCCATGTCGATCCGCCGTCGCGCGAAACAAGAAGGCCGGAAATAGCCGTGCCGACATAAATCGTTTTAGGATTCTGCGCGCTCGTCGAAATGCTGGTCGTGCGCGTGTCGAGGCCGCTGCCGAAGGAGAGTTTTTCCCAACCCTGTGCCGGATCATACGTGCGGAAAAGCCCGACGTTGGTGGCGGCAAAGATTCCTGTGCGCCCGTCGCGCTGATCGTAAGCGTAGGACAAAGCATTAACGGAATCGGAGAGCGCCGCGAGCTTAACGGACGGCACGCCACTAATCGAAGTAGAGGTCACGCCGCCATCGCCTAAGCCGAGCGCGGCGAGCGTCGTGCTGTCCAGTTTGCCGGAGACGGGAATATCTTTATCTGCCTGAAATTTTCTGATTGCCGCCACAGTGCGCGTGCCTGCCGCCCCGTCCGGCGTGCCGACGTTGTAGCCCGCCGCGTTGAGCGCTTCCTGCGCACGCTTGGCTGTCGCAGAGTTTGAACGCGGGCTGGCGGCAGCCGACGCAGCAGCAGTGGCATTTGACGAAACCGCACGCGCATCAGCGCCGCGAGTGGCGCGGCCTCGTCTCGTTCGGGGGCGTTTGACAGGTTCCGATTTCGGCGGGCCGATGGGAGACCATGATGCGCCACGATCGAGCGAGCGGTAAACGCCGTAGTTCGTGCCTAAGTAAATAAGGTTGCCGTCCTTTTCGTCTTGCAGAATCGAGTAGCCGGTCAAGTTATTCGGCCAGTTGCGCATCGAAGGCTGCCACGTCGCGCCGTCGTCATTGCTGACAAAAAAGAAGCCGCCGCCGCGCGCAACATTGATCGTCGTGGCATAAACGCGTCCCGGTTTTTCACGGTCGGCGACAATCGCGTTGGCAAAGCGTCCGCTGTAATTACCATTCGTCGGCGCAAAATTTTTGCCGTCGTCGTTGGAAACCATTACGCCGTAACTGTTTGTGCTGATGTAAATCGTGTGCGGGTTTTTGGGGCTAACGGCGATTGAATTTATTTCTATATCCCTGCGCGTCGTGACCATCCATGTGCCGTCTGCGCCGCCGCTGGCAGAGCGCCAGAAGCCTTCAGTCGTTCCGGCAAACACGAGTCCCGGAATAGTCGGATGTTGTAAGATGGCGCGCGTGCGTCTGGATTGGCTCGGTATGCCCTGTACCTTGCGCCATAGGTTTCCGCCGTTGCGGGTTTCGTAAATACCGCTGCAAGCGGAAGCGATAACGTGGTCGGGATTGCGCGGATCGAGATCGATTGCAAAAAAATCGGAATCGTCGATGATGCCCGTCTTAACGATACGCCAGCTTTTGCCGCCGTCCGATGTTTTGTACGGCAAGTGCCAAGTGCCTGCATAAATGACATCCGGATTACGCGGGTCAATGGCAAGCGATTCGACGGCAGTCGTGCCAAAGGGCGCGGCTTGCGTCCACGTTTCGCCGGAATCCTCCGAGCGAAATACTTTGAAGTTGGTGCCGACAACCAAAATATCCGGGTTCGACGGCGACTGTGCGAGCGAGTGTAGCGCCTCTGTTTTCAATTGTGCGGACTCTCTCCATGTTTGCCCGCCGTCCATTGTTTTGAAGAACCCGCCCGCATCCGTGTGGCGATGCGATGCCACGTAGATAGTCTTTGAATCACGCGGGTCAACGATGATGTGGTCAACGAAAAGTCCCGGACGCCGAAAGTTATAAAGCAAGTTCCACTGCTTGCCGCCATCCGACGATGTATAAAGCTGACCGTCGAGCGTGCCGAAATAGAAACGCTGCGGGTCATTCGGGTCAACCACGAGGGCGCGCACATCGCCACCCGTCGGGCCAGTCACGCGCCAATCTGCCACGTAAGGTGCAGGCAACTCTGTTTTAACTGTCGCTTCTGTTGCCTCTGTCGTAGCTGCTTCCGTTGACTTTGTTGTAACGGCAGCCGCAGTAGCATCGGCTGCAGATGTTGCTGCGTCAGTCGCGGTAGCGGCGTCGGTTGTTGTCGAAGAAGTCGTTGAAGGAGTCGTCGTGGTTTCCTGCGCGCTCACAACAAAACGATCAGATGTCAGCGAAGCGAGCATTAAGATGGAAAGAAGCAACGACCAGCCGGAGCGTTTCGTGAATTGAATCAACATGGGTTTCATTCTCATAGTGTCGGTATTGAACGAGTCGGGCGCACTGTTTCGTGCCGTTAATAATCATCCATTGACGTGAAGATAATTTCAACACGTCTTAGGATGCGCCGCACGATAAAAGCGGTTGTACGCATGGCCTACGTTGAGGCAACGCACCGGTGTGTAAAGCGAAGCGGGCGATGCTTCTCGAAGGAAACATCGCCCGCGTTCGGAAAGTGCCGCGCGTCTAGGAAAGAACGCGAGCGGTTCGGTTTTTAGCGACGACGACGGCTACGACGCGTGCCACGTCTGGCCGGGCCAGTTGTGGTTTGCACGTCGCCGGGTTGCACTGTCGGTGCGGCTGTCGGAGGCGTTGCGCCTTGCGGCACGAGCCAGAGTTCAACCGCAAGGTCTTCACGGAAGCCGCCGTCTACCGTCTGGATACGTCCGGCGTCGATGCCGCGCGTATTGACGAGGTAGTTCTTGGCGCGATCCGCGCGAGCCTGAGCTTCACCGGTGCGTCCACGGCGTCCGCCGTAAGCGATGATGTAAGCCTGCGTGCCGGGCGCGTTCTGCAACTGAATTGCGTAGTTGTCGAGACGCGCTTTTTCGTCGTTGAAGTTGACGTTACCGTACTCGTCAAACTTCGTTGGTCCCGGCGGATTGCCAACGACCTGCGAGGTGCATGAAGCCGAAGCCGGGCAGCTTGCCGCGAGTCCGCCGACGTTCACTGTCGCTGTGATCGACTGTCCGCCTTGATTGGCTGTATCAACCGTGATTGAAGGCGTACCCTGACCGCCAGTGATAGTTCCGGCTGAAACCGTCCAGTTGTAGGCCGGCGTTGCGCCACCCGTATCGCCGCTAACATTCGCGGTGAAGGTGATCGGCGAGCCAACCGTTGTCAATTCCGTCGGGCAACTGACCGTAATGGTCGGACACGGCGGCGCGACAATTGGTGCTGCCGGACACTCGGTAACATTAACAGTCGTCGAAGAGAAGGCCACGCAGCCGCAACCGTCGTCTACTTCAACCGTCGAAGTGTATGTGCCGGGCTGAACGCCTGACAAATCCCAATTTACATTCGGGCCTTCGCCGACGATGCGTCCGCCCGTCACAGAGTATGTGTAGAGCAGCGTATCGCCGTCCGGGTCACTCGCGCTGGTCGTCAACTGCACCTGCGAATTAGCTGGAGTAGCCTGCGACGGATCGCGCGGACACACCACAACCGACGACGGATTGGCCGTAAACGAATTCACGACCGGCGGCTGGTTCGGCAGCACTGACGGAGCACGCGCATTGCGGTGACCGATAAAGAACTGACCGAGGAAGCCGTTAGCATCATCCGAAGGAATAAAACCGGCAGGCAGACCGCTGCTAGTAAAAGTGGTAGCTGCGTTGGTAAATGCGCCGCCAACTGATCCTGGGCCGACGGCGCCGTTAGGCACCCCGATGTTGGTTAGATTGTTAAATCTGTTCGTCGTGGTAACGTTACCGAACCGCCTGGCGTCTTGTTGATTTAAGTGACGCCGGTAAGCAGCACTGAAGCCAAAGAAGCGGCGCGGGAACACGCGAATACCGAGCAGTCCTTCAACCGGGCTGTTCTCGAGTGCATTCGGCGTCCGGCCACCGACGTACTGCGTGGCACGCAGTTCGGCAATCGGCTGAAAATGCTTGTTGATCGGAAAATCGAAGCCGATGCCCGTCAACAATTCATCCGGGCGATCAAGCAAAGTAACCTTGCTGCCGCCGAACGCATTGCTTCTGACACTGCTGTTAAGAATGTAGCCCACGTTGACTGACAGATTGACCGAGCGAGCGAGCCGGCCATCCACAACACCGATTACACCGATGTCGCCGAAATTGCCGCCGGGGCTTGCGCCGCGCTGCAACTGATTGAAGCCGCGTGCGTCATTAGCTTTGTCGTAGAAAAAGCGATAAAAAGGAATCACTGCAACGCCGAACGGATTGTTCGGGCCGGTGAAACGTATCTTTCCGCCCGCCACGAATGTGCCGTAGCTCGATTCACCATAGGTGCGACTGATAAACGGTGCGTCGGGCAGATAGCTCGGCGCAACCGTAAAGGTCGTCGGGAAAGTGATAGGGCCTGTAATGGCTGTCGCGGGAGCAGTGTTCGTCGCCAGCACAATGCCGGGTAGAATACCGCCAACCGGTGAGCCGATGCCGGGAAACTGGCTGGCAGCACCGAAGCGGCCACCGCCGCCAGCTACTGCACCGAGAGTCGCCGCGAATCCGGGAAAGCCGAAAAGCGTTCCTCTTCCGTTGCGAATTCCGCCAGCACCTTGGCCGAACGTGCCAGCCGAGCTGCCGACAAACGGAAACCCGACAAACGGTTGATTGAATGCCGGGCGGAAGACCGCACCGTTGGTGTTACCCGCGTTATCGATTGGCGCGAGAACGATTGCTGCGCTGCTGCCGGAAGGCAAAAGCGGGCTACCGGACTGAAAGCCGATGTTCGGCAGATAGAAGCCCGACAGATTGTTTGGGTTGTTGACCTTAATGCCGGTGTAATGATCCGTGTTGAAAAACAGCTCCACGTAATCATTCAAGCCGACTTGAAAACTACTCGTAATCTTGGTGATGTCAACATTACCCGGATCACGGTCATAGTTACTGTAGGATAAATCGATTGTGAACTCTCCGCGACGCAGGGTCTGTCCATCGTAGATGGTGAAGAGTCCGGTTGGGCCGCCCACTGGGCCGCCTGTGCCGACGGCCGGAGCAATGTTCCTTGGATCAGTGTCCGAACGTAAAGTTTGAGCCGACACTGCGACACACAATATCAGCGTAATAAGCGCGGCAACGAGCGCTCTTCTCGCGATTTTCATCGCTTTCCTCCTGCGAAATGAGTATAGAAAATTTCGGAAAGAACGACACTGCTTCGTAAGGCGACGAGGAATCCAGCGGATGTCTTACTGTTCATCTAGTTTTATCTTCTCGACATCACGCGCGATTTTCGCTGCCATAGCGACGCACGGGCGCTCCAACTACAAGCGTGCAACGACAATTTTAAGTTTAACTGCTTACGCCCTCAATCAAATTGCTTTGTAGCTGGGGCGAAGCAGTAAGAGAAGCCAGAGCTATCTTTCGTGCTCTTTACAAACGCTTACCTAATGATATTGCTAGGGGAGCGCTCTCTCGGCTGTTCTCTTCTAAAGTTCCTGTGAAACGAAAGCGCTCTTACCTGTTTGCAAGCAGCACTTTACCTGTCAACATTCAGCGCGTTTACAGTCGGATTGTTTGTATCAGACTTTTCCACGCGTACCGAATTCCAGCAGACCATACATTACCTTGAACCGGAAATCAAGCACTTTTCACGACTTAGCGGAAAAACATCCTCTTTTGTATCACGCATAGATGCCGCGCATACGCGTATCATACGCGACACGGTCGATTGCCAGCATATAGGCCGCCGTTCGCGTATCGACGGAATGCGAGTCGGCATACTTACACAAATCGTTGAAACTTGCGACCATAGTATCCTGCAGACGTTCGTTGACGACATCCTCTTTCCAGAAATAGCCCATGCGATCCTGCACCCACTCGAAGTACGAAACGGTTACGCCACCCGCGTTCGCCAAAATATCCGGGATCACGAAAATGCCTTTATTGTGCAGGATTTCGTCGGCGGCGGCAGTCGTCGGCCCGTTCGCGCCTTCCGCCAGCACCTTGCACTTAATGCGATCTGCGTTTTGTGAAGTAATCTGATTTTCAGTGGCGCAAGGCGCGAGCACATCGCATTCGAGTTCGAGTATTTCAGAATTAGAAACGCGCTCGGCTCCGGGAAAGCCTTCGAGCGAGCGTGTGGTTTGCAAATGCAACAGCGCTTCGTGAATGTCTATTCCGTTCGGATTATAAATGCCGCTGCGAATATCCGAGATGGCGACGACTTTATAACCGGCTTCATGAAGGAGCCGCGCGCCGATGCCGCCGACGTTGCCCGCTCCCTGCACGACGACGCGCGTTGTCGGCGGCGTCATATTGAATCTCTTGATGGCTTCGTTAATGACGAACAACAGCCCGCGCCCCGTTGCTTCGCGCCGCCCGGCAGAGCCGCCTAGGTCAACCGGCTTGCCTGTCACGACAGCAGTTACGGTATGGCGCGCGTGCATCGAATATGTATCCATGATCCACGCCATCGTTTGCTCGTTGGTATTCATGTCGGGCGCTGGCACATCCTTTTCCGGCCCGATGAAATCCAGCAGTTCCGCCGCGTAACGCCGTGTCAGGCGCTCCAACTCCGTCATCGACATCTGTGTGGGATCGCAAATGACACCGCCTTTAGCGCCGCCGAACGGCACATTGACGACGGCGCATTTCCATGTCATCCACGCGGCGAGAGCGCGCACTTCGTCGATGTTCACATCCGGCGAATAGCGTATGCCGCCCTTCGCGGGGCCGCGCGCAAAGTTGTGCTGCACGCGAAAGCCCTCGAAAACTTCGATGCGCCCCGAATCCATTCGCACAGGAATGTAAACCTTCAATTCGCGGTTCGGCACACGCATTACCGCGTACAAATCGGGATCGAGATCGAGAAGCTGCGCCGCTCGATCAAAGCGCGACATCATCGACTCGAACGGATTATCTTCCTTAATCTGCCGCGCATCATCCACCATCGGATTAGCCATAGTAACAACCTCCAGGAGTCAGAAGTCAGAAGACAGGAGTCAGAATTGAAGAGAGGAAAACTGTTTGGCTCATGTGGTATGCACACGTATGAGCCAGCGCTCCTCGCTTGTTTTATTCTGTCTCCTGACTCCTGTCTTCTGAATTCTTATTTTTCAACACTTCATTCATCGCACCCGTGCGGTAGCCGTGCAAATCGAGCGTCACATAGCGAAAGCCGAGCGCGCGAAAGCGGCGCGCAAGTTCATCGACGATTTCGCGTTCGAGCGCGCGATCTAATTCAGCGGGCGCAATTTCAAGGCGCACAAGCTCGTCGTGATGGCGCACGCGAAATTCACGAAAGCCCATCCCGCGCATAATGGCTTCACCGCGATCAATAATCGAGAGCCGTTCAATAGTAACGGGCGTGCCATAGGCGATGCGCGAAGAGAGGCACGGGCTGGCAGGCTTGTCCCACGTCGGCAGCCCCGCCAGAAGACTCAACTCGCGCACTTCCCTTTTGCTCATCCCGACTTCGATCAAAGGACTGCGCACACTATGCTCGCTCGCCGCCGCGCGTCCCGGCCTGTAATCGCCAAGATCATCCGTCGTCGAGCCATCAATCACGAAAGCAAATCCGCGCGCTCGTGCTAGCGGCGCGAGTTTGCCGTAAAGCTCTGTTTTGCAAAAATAGCAGCGATTCGATTGGTTGGCCTGATAGCGCGGATCATTCAGTTCTTCGGTAGGGATCGTTTCATGCTGAAGATGGAATTGCCCGATCAACTGCGCTACTTCATCGCGCTGGTGCTCGGCAAGGCTCGCCGAATCTCCTGTTACACACAAGGCGCGGTTGCCTAATTCCTGCGTTGCAAGAAGCGCGACATACGAACTATCGACGCCGCCGGAAAACGCGACGAGCGCAGATTCCATTTGACGCAACAACGCGCGCAGTTGTTCCTGCTTCGCAAGCGTTTCGGGCGCAATGCTTTCTGTTTCCGCGCTTAACGCAAGCTCGTCAACGGTCACACAACTGCTCACAATTCTTTTACCTTAATGCGTTGATGACCATTGCCGCCAACGTCCGTATTAAATATGGTCGATGTGGAAAAACCCGGCGCATGTTATCTCATGCTTTCGCTTTCGCGCAACATTGGACTGTGTTGATGAAACGGCGACAGTCCATGCTTTTTCGTTTGTTCGACGAAAGCAGTTGGACGCACGGGAAAATCGCGTGTTAAGATAATCGCTCCACACGATTCTTGTTCGTGTTTCTGCACGTCGGATGTTTCAACTATTTGTAGTTCTCCGCAATGCCTTTTCGGTGTTATTTTCGCTCTAAAACTCTCAACGCGCTGTTGCTTGCGCTGCTGCTGACGAATTGTGCGCCAAACGTTTTTGCGCAGGACGGCACGTCTTCAGATGCGGACGCGGCAGAGGCCGTCAAGTTATTCGAGCGCGGGCAGGAGGCACATGCGCGCGGCGATCTGCAAACGGCGCTCGCGTCGTATGAAGCGTCGCTGAAGCTGCGCGCGGAATTTCCTGAAGCGGAATACCAACGCGGCGCAGCACTCGTTTCCCTTAAGCGACTGCCCGAAGCGGAAGAGGCTTTTCGCCGCGCGCTCGAACTCCATCCCGATTGGGAGCTTCCGCTCGTCTCGCTCGGCGCATTGCTCGAACGCTCGAACCGGCCAGCAGAAGCCGAGCAACTTCTTAATCGCGCGCTTCAGTTGGATAACACAAACGCCGCCGCGTTGCTCGCTTTAACAAACTTATACTTGCGCCAAACGCCGCCCGCGCCCGCCGCGCTCGAAAAGCTGCTTGAGCGTTTGCGCAATGCGACGACAACCGCCGCAACAACAAACAGCGCACAGGCGGCTTCGCTCTGGACGGCGCGCGGCTCCGTCGAAAAAATTCTAAACGACGAAAAATCAGCCCTCGTAAGTTTCAATCGAGCAGTCGCGCTCGATCCTAATAACGCTGCTACCGCGCGACTGCTCCGCGCAGATTTACGCGCCGCTTCCGGCGACATCGCGGGCGCGCTCGAAGACATCAATACCGCACAAAGCGATGCGCGTTTTAATGCGTCGAATGCGCAGACTATCGCGGCGCTTCAAGAAAAAATTTTCGCGCAGGCAATCAATGATGCAAACGGACGCGCGGCGCTCGAAAAAATGCTCGCGCAGGATTCACGCGCGGCGTCGCTTTACGCGCGGCTCGGCGAGTTTTATCGCGCGACGGATCCAGCGCGAGCGCTGCAACTCTTTCGCCGCGCCGCCGAGCTAGAACCGCGCAATGCGTCTTACGCGACAGGCTATGCCGCCGCTCTCGTGCAAGCGCGCCGCTTTGCCGAAGCGAGAGACATACTGCGGCGTGTTCTTAGCCTTGCACCGGCTAATGCTGATTCCTATGCGGCGCACGCCAATCTAGCGACGGCTCTCTACGAATTGAAGTCTTATGCTGAAGCGCTGCCGGAATACGAATGGATCACGCGCGCCAAACCCGATCTCGCCGTCACATATTTTTTCATCGGCAGCGCGCACGATTTCCTGAACGAATTGCCCGAAGCGCTCGCGGCATACGAAAAATTTCTCGCGCACGCCGACACGCAAACGAATCAACTTGAAATAGATAAAGTGAATCTACGCTTGCCCACGCTGCGCAATCAAATCAAGCAGGGCGTCGGAGCAAAGAAACGCAAAGCGTCGGGCTAGCATCTGATTAGTCAGCTTAGTCAGCAAGGTTTTCGGCAACGTCTTACGCACACATAGTAGCAACATTCATCGGCAACATTTTTTTGCGAGGCAGCATTATGAAAGTCGCACTTATCACACAACTCCGCCGCACACGGAACCGCAGGCTGCCGCTGTCAGCAATTTGTTTGCTGCTGCTAATCCTCGCTTGCGCCGCCGCCGCTCGCGCGCAGGATACGCAGGACGCACAAGAGACGGCTCCGCCGCCGATGACGTTTGTGCCGCGCGCCGAACGTGTTCAACTCGCCGCCGCACGCGGCGTTAAAGCGCGCACGCGTGCCAGCCTAGACCTTGCCGAAGCGCATTTGCGCCGCGCTGAAGAGTTCTCCGGCACGCGCCAGTACGACGAAGCCGCCACCGAATTCGGCAACTATCAAGGCATCGTTGAAGACGCCCTGCGATTTCTCAAAGACACACGGGATGACAGCGGCAAAACGCGCGACTTCTATCGAAAGATTGAATTGACTTTGCGCGCTCACGGCCCGCGCATCGAAGCGATTCGCCGCACTACTCCATATGAATACGCCGTGCATGTTAAAGAGACTGCCAAATTCACACGCGACGCGCGCGCCCGCGCCCTTGATGCCTTTTACGGCGACACGGTGCTGCGCGAAGAACAAAGCACAGGCTCGCCCGCGCCTTCACGCGAACCCGCACAGCAACCCTGAAGTAATAAATAAGTGATAAAAAGTTCATGATTAACCACCCATTTACCGTCGCGCGTTTCACAATTTTGCTGCTCGTTTTGGTTGCGCCGCTCTGTGCTTTCGCGCACGCGGCTTCAAAGGCTGCGCCCGCCAAGCGCGATCATCTCACCGCGCAGGAATCAGACCTCGTGCGCGAGGAACAAACACTCGACCGGCGCACCGCCGTCTTCGTCAAAGCCGTCGAACGCCGCTTTCTCGTTTTAACAGACACGAACGCCGCCGCCTCGAAAGTTGTTCAAAAGGATTCCGAGAAGTGGGGCGAACTGCCCAAAGGCACGCACACCGAACTCCTCGGCGACATCGCCAAAATTCTCGACGAAGCGATCACAAACATAGACGACGTTGCCGAACGCGACGCCAAGAACCCGCTGCTTTCCAAATCCCTGCGCAAACTCTCCGAAGCCTCGACGCGCTTTCTCGCGCAACTCGATCTGATGCGCGCCGCCGCCCAATCCGACGACGAACGCGAAGCCATCGACCAAGCCATCGAAAACGCCCAAGCAATTATTACTGCCGCGCAGAAGCTTCCGCCCGAAACAGTTAAAAGCAAAAAAGAAAAAGGCAAAAGCTAAGAAGACTACTCCTTCGCTCCTGCCTTTTAATAAACCCAAACTTCTCTGCTATCTCTTACTCGCGCGCCTTCCTTAAAGCATCCGTCGCGCGGCGAATGGCTTCCGTGATTCGCGCGGCGGCTTCGCGTGCGTTCGGTGCATTGCGGTCTTCAATCGCTTGGCGAAGATCGGGCAGCGGCTGTGCGGCGTAGCCTGTGTAGAAGCCGGGCGCGTAAATCTGGTGCGTGTACCAAGCGCGCCCGCGAAGCCCGCGTGAATCAATCAAGGCACGCTCAACGGCAACAAGAGCATCGTTGATGCGGCGCAGGCGTTCGGGCGTTTGAATCATGTTCGCGTTGCCCGGTTGCGGAGTGGCCTTATCGAATTCCAAAATTAATTCGCGGCGACGTTTATCAATGCGCGCGGCCTCTTCCCCGAACTCGTTGACGGCTGTCGAGAGCGCTTTCGCGTCGAAAGAATCGCCGAGCTTGCGCCGTCCCGCAGTGCGTTCCGTCTCCGTCAAATACTCACGAATCTGCGTCGCATAGTCCGTGTAGTCGAACGGCAAACCGTTCGCCATTGCGAGACGCAGCGCAATCGTACCCCAGAGCTGCGCCATCGCCGCGTGATACTCAAACGTCGGATCGCCGAACTTTTCCATCCAGTGAAACGAATCATAGGCCGAATGATATACGCCGTAGTCGCCGCTAAAGCCCATGTCAATCGACGGCACGCCGAGATGTTGCAGAAACGGCGTGTAGTCCGAACCAGAGCCGAGCGCACCGATGCGCGCCTCCATTATCCGCGCGCTCGCGCCGCTCGTCGCGTTCGTCAATTCGGCTTCAGGCTGCGCGTCGCGTGATCTGTCCTGCCAAGCCTGATATACGCTCTTGCCCGTCTTCGGATCGCGCACTTCGCGCGCCGCCCCGCGAATCAATTTCCATAATGAAGGCACGCTCGATGCGCCGAAGTTTGCGCCCGACACGGCCACATCTACGTTGAGATACGCGACGGCCTTTTGCTGCAACTCCGCCGCGTGCTGCTCCGCCCACTCCGTCGAACCGATCAGGCCGTACTCTTCCGCATCCCAACTGCACAGCACAATCGTGCGGCGCGGCGACCAACCCGATTTCAACAACTGCCCGAACCCGCGCGCCGCTTCCAATAACGCCGCCGTGCCGCTGTTCGGATCAACCGCGCCGAACGTCCATGCGTCGCGGTGATTGCCCATCAATACCCAACTGTCTTTTTCAAGCGCGCCGTCGATGCGCCCGATCACATCCCAGATCGTCCGCACTTGATAATCCATGTCCGTGCGCAAATGCACGCGCACATCGCTTGCGCCGCCGCCCGTGTGATACGCGAACGGCAATCCGCCCTGAAAGCCCTTCGGACGCACAGCGCCGCCGAGTTGTTGTAATAACACACGCGCGTCGCCGTAAGAAATCGGCTGTACTGGAATATGCGGAATGCTCGTCACTTCTTCCATCTTAATGCGCGGCGTGCCTTTGATTGACGGCGTGCCGGGCGTCAGCGGATCGCCCGGATATTGAAACAAATATTGCACGGAGCCGCGTTGCGCCGAACTCGCCGGACGCCAAGGCCCCTTCGGATAAACGTCGCCTTGCACATAGCCGTCGTCCGCCGGATCGGAATAAATCAAAATTCCGATAGCGCCGTTTTGCTCCGCGACTTTTGCCTTCACGCCGCGAAACGAATTGCCGTAACGCGCAATCACAATCTTGCCGCGCGTATCCACGCCGAGCTTCTTGATCGCTTCGTAGTCTTCAGGCAAACCGTAATTGACATACACGAGCGGCGCGGTCACATCGCCCGATGCAGAGTATCCGTTAAAGAGCGGCACAATCTTGCGGCTCGAAGACGTTGAATCTTCGGCGACGATTTCTTCCTGCACCTTCAAACGCTCGCGGCGCGGCGCGACCATCTCCACGACGCTCGGCGTTTTCGGAAGCGGCAGCAGCACTTGATATTCTTCCATCTCAGCACGGACGCCGTAAGCACGCAGTTGATCGCGCACGTAAACGGCGGTTGCGTAATCTTCCTGCGAGCCTGCCACGTGCGGCTCGGCGGTCAAGCGACGCAAATGCTCGCGCGCCGAAGCGGGTTTCGGCACCGCGCGAAACTGTTCTTCAAAGCGGCGTTCCCGCGCCGCTTCCTGCGCCGCGAAACCGTCTATGCTCTGCGTGCTCATCGAACTGTTTTGCCCGAGCGCCGCGTTGCCAGCCATCACGAAACTGATGACGAGCGCGAGGGCGATTGTGTGACGTGCGAAAATTGTTTTCACTGCAAGGGTCTCCTGTGGAATGCTGATTGAACTATCGAGTCGTTTGTCGCGTAGAATACACAAAAGGCGTGGCACTGCGCTATGTTTGAATGAGTAACGAAAGTTTTTGTATTGAATTGGAAAGGAATTTTATAAAACACTATGGACAACAGATATTATCCGGGCGTCGAAGCGGACGTTTCGCAATTAACAAACGAACTGCGCACGCTCTTCGCCGAAGACTATGAAGTGCAGACAATGCACGTCGCTGCGACGACCGTGTTGCAGGCGAGAAAATCGAGCACACTACGCGATCTGACCGGGCTTTCTTCGGCGCTGACAATCAAAATCACGCCCGAACACGGCGGCACGCGCGTCGAAATCGGAATGCAGAAATGGTTCGACAAAGCAGCCATCGCCGCCGTCGCCATGCTGCTCACTTCCGGCCTACTGCTTGCCCTGCCCGCGCTCGGCGCTTACTGGCAATACCGCATCACCGAAGACGCATGGAAGATTATCGAAGCGCACATCACGCAAAAGGCTGGCGGCTACGTTCCGCCTCTTCCCGGACGCTGCGGCAACTGCGGCGCTGCCGGACAAGCGGGCGCAGTCTTCTGCTCCGTCTGCGGCGCAAACCTTCGCGTCGGCCTCACCTGCCCATCCTGCGACGCACCGCTCACAGACCCGACCGCACGCTTCTGCAATCGCTGCGGCAAACCGCTCGCTGGGTAACAACAGTTAGAAGTTGTTCAGAACAAAATGTATAAGAGGCAATGAAGAATCTTATGTATGAACTAACTGATGAATGGCTTGAACAAACCAACGAAGAGTTAAGTAAAAAGGATGTACCCCATAAACGGAGAGCTTGGGATGCGTGGATGGAGTGGTCAAAGTACACTGGCGTATCAAGTTCGTTGGACAACGAAGACGTAAAGAAGATATTCGAGTGGCTCGAGAAGAACACAAAATCAGGGTCTCAGTATTTTGGCCCGATGTATATGGGATCAGTTTATTATGATTCCTGTTTTTGGCCTGTTTTTATTCCGGTAGTATATGGACGGGTCAAGCTTGATGCGGCTAAATCTTTAAGGACTATGCCGGAGTCTATTAAGTCACGTCTCAAACAAGATCAAGAAGCATTTTTACATTATGCAGCTATATGGGCTGATTGCGTAGATTATGGATTTGGTATTGAAGAGGCGATGCACAATCACAGCATTAGTGCGTTTGGTCAGGAACTTTTAAGAAGCGGTAATCAACACCTAAACGCAACGGTGACTCTTCTCCATGAAGAAATTCCAAATCCGAAGGCTTTAGAAACTGCGAGAATGGCTATGGAGATGTTCTTAAAGGCCTTTCTTGCTGCAAAGATTGGGTTAACGGAGAAAGAAGCTAAAGATAAATTCGGACATAATCTTGAGAAGGTAGTAGATAGATGTTTATCTGTAAACAATCAATCTGAATTATAGGTCATCCGTTCTGATTTGAAATGTTTCCCTGAAATTAGTCAAAGATATAAAGGGACGGACAGAACACCTAGCGAGCTTTGGCATGGATACGGAGTTGCGCAATTTACGGGAACTACGGTAGTGCGGGCATTCACAAACCGTGACGTGCGTAAAACTTTGAAGATAGGTTAAATGTTCAACTCATGCGCTTGCTTCACTAAATTTTGGATATAGCGCACTGATGAAAGAAATGAGGTGCACGGATGACCATTACATTGACGGATGAATTAGAAGAACTGATACAGGCAAAGGTCGAGAGCGGCGCGTACAAGTCGGCTGATGAAGTCGTGATGGAAAGTTTGCGTTTGCTGAAGGCTAAGGAAGACGGCATGGATGTCTTGCGCCGTGAGATTACGCGGGGCGTGGAAGACATCAGGCAAGGGCGATTCACATCTTGCGCTTCGGATGCCGAACTAGAAGCGTTCTCCGACGAGATTATCAGTCACGGCCAAGGAAGACTAAAGACTTCCAGAGAATAGCCGATGCCGACAGCCAAAGTTTCGGCGGCTGCCGAAGAAGATTTGAAAGAGATTTGGGTATATGTAGCCGAGCATGACACGGAAGCAGCGAGCCGTCTTATCAAGGAAATAATCCGCAGGTTTGTCGCTCTACGCAATTATCCGCAAATGGGGCGAGCGCAAGATGAGCTGCTGGTCAATCTGCGAAGTATCACGGTCAAAAACTATATTATCTTCTATCAGCCACATGACGAGGGAATTGAAATTCTGCGTGTTCTTCATAGCTCGCGAGACATAGAAAGCATCTTTGAAAGATTTCTTGATTCTCTTTGATGTGCCGCCCGGTAAGTTGTCTGATCCGCTCGCTCATTCTTTTCAAGACGCTTCTCTTCGATTGCCCAAGTCAATCGTGCCGCAAAGCTTTCACAGGATCAATGCGTGCGGCGCGTGCTGCCGGATACAGCGCGGCGAGAATTGCGATGATGATAGCGAACAGGATTGCGCCGAGCCACAGGTAAGCGGGCATGGCGAAGAAATCTACGAACGATGCGCCGCGTGGTTTGAGTAGATAGCGATAAGCCAGCGCATTCGACAGAGTATCAATCGCCCACGCCGCGAGCACGCCGAGCACGCCGCCCGCCAAGCCGATCACCGCCGCTTCGACAAAAAAGATTAATTTGATTTCGCGGTCTTCTGCGCCGATGGCTTTCATAATGCCTATCTCGCGCGTGCGTTCGAGGATGGACATAATCATCGTGTTGGCGATGCCGAACGATGCGACGAGCAACGAAATGCCGCCGAGCAGACCGAGCGCAGAATTCACGATCAGAAAAAACGTGCGCAGTTGATCGAGTTGATTGAAAAGCGCGAAGCTGCCGAAGCCCATTTCCTTCAAACGATTCGTTACATCGCGGACGGCGACGGGATTACTCACGCGCACGGTGGCGGACGTGTAACCTTCCACTTGATTTTCATTGAGCGCGCCTTTTCCGCGCGCAAGTTCCAGCGCGACTTCATCCATCTCGTTGCGATGCTCTCGCTTCCAACGGATGGCCGCAGGCAATGGAAGATAAACATTCGCGCTCTGCGTGAATCCGCGAAAGCCGCCGCCGTTGTTGTTCGATGAATCATCCTTTGTTTCTTTGCCGACCACGCCGACGATGCGAAAAGAACGTGCGACGAGATTACCGCTCGCTTTTGATTTATTCTCCGGCGCATCTTCTTCGAGCGGCAAGCCGAAAAAGCTGGCGGACGAATCCTCTTCACCTTTTTCCGCAGCGCTCTGTTTGTTATTTTTCTTTGTTGACGGCGGCGCGAGGAATTCCAATGTCTTGCCGATGGCATCCTGCGGTTTCGCGTAATTGAAATCGCGCGCCCATTGTTCATTTACAATCGCTTCATCCGCATTACCGGCATCGGGCATTGCACCGGCGACGAAATTCTTAAACCGCGCGGACGCATTCGGGATCATCGCGCCGCCGACGGTTTGCGTCAGCACGCGATTATTCGAGCGCATGTAAACAGGAAAGAAAACGCTCGGCTCGACATACGCGACTTCCGGTATACGCGCAATCTCCGCCAACGCCGCATCGTCCAGCACGCGCGTCGCCGCTTGTTCAGAGCGCGATTCCCTTGTGCGCCGGTTACCGGCGTTGGCGTCGCCGTCGCTGCTGCTGTTCGCAGCGTTGGCTTCCGGCGTTGATGAAGCGAGGCTCGTGAGACTGCGCCCGTAAACGCTGATCTCGTTGAATAAATCCAAATCCTTGAAACGCGAAACAGTGTTGCGCTGCAATCCCAGACCGAATGAAACCATCGTCGCGATCACTGCGACGCCGACGAGAACGCCGATGGTCGTCAGGCTCGCGCGCAGTTTTGCTTCGCGCAAATTCCTCAAAGCCAGCCGCAGAAGATCGAAAAAGCTCATGTGTAAATCACGTATGACTTATGCGTTAAAAATTCACTTAGTTGAGCGATGCGGCCTGTGCGTGCAGAGCCTTTAATTGCTCGCGCACGCTTTCTTTGTCGGGCGCATCTATCGCCGCGCGCAAGTAATGCCGCAGCTCCGTGATGGCTTCCGGCGCGCGATTCGTTTGCGCGAGCAGCGCGGCGCGGTCACGACGCTCATCGACGGCATCGGGCTTCAGCAACAGTATGCGTTCGATGACGTGCAGGGCGCGCTTGAAAAGTTTTGCGGAAACGTAAATGCCTTTTAGATTCGTTAAAAGACGCACGAGGATTTCCGTGTTCGTCGCCGCGCGCAAATGTTCTTCGGCGAGCGCAAGGTGCCCGCCGTAAACCGTGTCTAGCAAATCCTGACAGCCCGCGCGCGTGAGCGTGCGCCCGTGAAACGGATCGACGAAAATCGCTTCGTTCATATCGCTCTCCAAATCATTTGCATCGTTGAGGCGCACGATGAAATGACCGGGCAAGCCGATGCCTTCGACATGGAATCCGGCGCGGCGGCTGACCAACATATAAACAATGGAAAGCGTCAGCGGAATACCCGTCCGGCGATTTATCACTTCGTTCAAAAAACTGTTGCGCGCGTCATAGTAATCCGTTTGATTTCCCGTGAAGTCCAATTCCTCGAACATAAATTGATTAAAAGCTTCGACTGCCGCGCCGAATGATCGCCGGGCAATGCGCGCGCGCGCCGTCTCGCCCCATTCATCGAGAAGCGAAAGATAATGTTCGACGTTTGTTTGAGGTTCTTCTTCGGCGGCGATAAGCAGCGCGATGCGTCCCAAATCGAAAGACGAAGCGGAGCCTTCGATGGCGGCGATGAAGCGTTCGCGCGCTCTTTGTGCGAGAAGTTTTCCGGCGGGTGTCATTCAGATTGCTTGGCGAATTCAAAAACGTGATGAACTGCGTCCACCGTCCAATCGGCGAGGCTTGCGGTGACAACGTCCGCGCTTGCCGCGCGCAATTCATTCGCCGAAACGGTGCTCGCCACGCCGAGCGTGTGGAGTCCTGCTGCCTGTGCCGCTTTAATGCCCGGCGGCGCGTCTTCAATCGCAAGGCATTCGTCTTGAACCAGCGGATAAAAATTTCGTCGCCTGCCCGCTTCGTCCGCAAGTTGAAACGCGCGCTTGTAGCACTCTGGATCGGGTTTGCATCTCGTGACGTTTTCGGCGCTGACGATAACATCGAACGTGTTGGATAATCCGATGCGTTCGAGCACGTAATCAATCTGCGCGCGGCGCGACATGCTGACGAGTCCGACAATGAAATGGCGCGCCGCAGATTTAACGAATGTGACGGCTCCCGGAAAAAGCGGCAATTCCTTTTCAATCATGCCGCGATGCAACTCTGATTCGCGTTCGATGATCGCGCGCATTTTTTCGTTCGACAAATGATGCTGCGTTCGCTCGTAAGCAGCGCGCACGAAAGTTTCATCGTCCATGCCGAGCGAAGCGTAATAATCTGCGTCCGAGAGCGTGACGCCTTCGGCTTGCAGCACTTCCTGATAGGCTTTCTTATGCACGGCTTCATCGTCGATAATGACGCCGTTGAAATCAAATAGTATGGCTTTAATCATCTGTAAATTCCCGGCTAATTATTGTGTTGCTCTTAATGTTTAATTGACGATACGCCCGTCCTTCATGTGGATCGTGCGGTCTGCAAAGTTAGCCGCTAACTCGCTGTCGTGCGTGACCATGATAATCGTCAAATCTTCGCGCGTGACCATTTCGCGCAAAAGTTCGAGTAGTTCGGCGGCGCGCGTCGAATCGAGGTTTCCAGTCGGCTCGTCTGCGAGCAGCACGCGCGGGCGATTGCTGATTGCGCGTGCAATGGCGACGCGTTGTTGCTCGCCGCCGGATAATTCCGTCGGCCTGTGATCGAGCCGCGCGCCGAGTCCGACACGATCAAGCAGATTGGCGGCGGTTTCCTCGCGTGCTTTGCCACGCGCTCCGTTGAAGGCAAGGGCGAGCGAAACATTTTCGGCGGCGGTCATCGTCGGAATCAAATTGAAGTTTTGAAAGATCATGCCGACGGACGCGCGTCGGTAACGCGCCATCTCTTTTTTGCTGAACGGCGCAATGGCTTGCCCCGCGTAAACGATTTCGCCGCTCGTCGGATGATCTAGGCCGCCGAGCATGTTGAGCAAAGTGGATTTGCCGGAACCCGATGTGCCTTGCAGCGCGACGAACTCGCCTGCGTCTATACCCATCGAAACTGCATCGAGCGCGACGACTTCCGCGCTGCCCATCCGGTAGATTTTCGAGACTTCGCGCGCTTCTATTAATGAAGGCATAGCACAGCGAGCAGGCAAGCGGAAAGTCTAACAGTAGATTTCGCTTTTTGATCGATCAGGAAAGTAATCATTAAGGGTTTTAAGATCGTTCACCGTTCGCGCCATTATTGCCGCGCGCCGAAATATAGCGGTCAACAGTCGCAGAAAGGGCAGCGACTACATCCGTCAACTTATTGACATTATCGGTAACGGCTATGAGTTGGTCATCGTGATTTACCAGCAAGTCGCTGATCGTGGTGTACGAACGCTCGAAGCGCGCGATGCGCTGCTCTTTGTCACTGTCCCGGCGCGCGAGTTCTTCATCACGGCGCATGAGTTCTTCATCACGGCGCGCGAGTTCTTCATCACGGCGCGCGAGTTGGGTGAGGATGGTTTGCGTTAGTTCCTGCTGCTCGGTAATGCGCTCTTGGCGTTCGATGATGAAGTTCATTATTCGTTCGCGTTCGTCGTTGGTCATTCGGCACGGCCTTTCTCAACTTCAGATTTGTGGAGCCGTACCATCTCTCGAATGAGCGGGCGGCTCCGATTGAAGTCGCGCGTAAGCGAGGCGATTTCAGGAAGCGTTAAAACTTCTTCGCTGCGCGGGATGCTGTTTGATTGGAGTCGTTCGTCCACTTCTCTTTTCGCGTTGCTTACCTGTGGTCTTTCTCCATCGGCATCAATAGCCGACCTCTGCTTTTATTTTACACTTCTTTGTACTCGGAATTTACGTCCTCATCCGAAGAAGCGACGCGGTAGTTTTTCGATTGCAGTTGCTTGGTGATTAAAAGGTCGTCTTTGGTTTTCAGCAAATCGGCGCGGTTGTAAACCGAAAGCTCGAAATTATAGCCGTGCGTAATCGCATCCTTCGGGCAGGCTTCGACGCAGTAGCCGCAAAAAATACAGCGCCCGTAATCTATATTGTAGACTTCTGCGAAACGCTCTTCGACGCCTGTGCGGTCATTCTTCGAGCGCGGGTCGTCCTTTGCCACGATGTAAATGCAATCGGACGGGCACGCCGCCGAGCACAAAAAACAGGCAACGCATTTTTCCTTGCCGCGCTCGTCAACATGAAGCAAGTGTTGCCCGCGATAACGCGGCTGCATTGTCACGGGTTCATCCGGGTACTGCACAGTCCACTTCTCTTTCGGAATGTAAGAGAAGGTCACGCCCATGCCTTTGATGATCGCTTTTGTGTTTTCGATAACGTCGGTAATGATTGACATAAAAGCCTCTTAAACGAGTTCGAGTCGGCTAAAGAAATATGCGATTTCAATTGCCGCGTTTTCTTCCGAATCCGAGCCATGAACGGCATTTTCGCCCAAGCTTCCGCCGAAATCCTTGCGCAAAGTATTCGCATCGGCTTTGGCCGGATCAGTTGCGCCCATCAAATCGCGCCACGCCTTGACCGCGCCATTCTTTTCGAGCGCCATCACAACGCACGGCTCACTCGACATAAACGCCGTCAACTCGCCGAAGAAAGGCCGCTCACGATGCACCGCGTAAAACCCTTCTGCTTCCTTAAGCGTCATGTGCATCAACTTCATCGCGCGAAGTTTGAAACCCGCATCCGTGATACGCTGAATGATCGCGCCCGCTTTCCCGCCGCGCACCGCGTCTGGCTTAATAATTCCGAATGTAAGATTGCCTGTTTGTTCCGTTGCCATTTCGTTTCCTATGATTAAATTTTTATTGCAGAATCCGGTTGATGGTGAAGCATCTTACGACTGTGGCTGTAATTTCTCTAACCTGACCATGCGCTTTTGCATTCCGCGATTATCGCCGCGCATTGAAAGTAGCTCAACAGCAAGCTCACCCATTTGAACGTCAATCGATCCAACCTTTGAATCGATATGAAGAAGTTGCTCCTGCATGTCATCCACTTTCGACTCAACGCTAGTCAGTTGCGCTTGTATACCATCCGTTTTCGCTTCAAGACCATTGAGTTGCGCTTGCATCGCTTCCCAAATCGGGCGCGTTTCCATCAATCGCCGATCAACCTTGTCTTCCAAAGCGGTCAGGCGATTCTCAACGCCAGAGAGCCGATTGTTGATTTGACTAAGTTGCTCAAGGACACGTTCTTCAAACGAACGCGCGTCCGGCAAATCTCTTGTTCGATCTTCGCTCATCGCAAAACTCCTTAAAACTTCTAAGCCGTTGCGCGTGCGCCGAGTGCGTCCTTCATTGAAGTGCCGATGTCGGCTGGCGAGTGTACGACGCGTATGCCCGCCGCTTCGAGGGCTTTCATTTTTTCGGCTGCCGTGCCGTGACCGCCGGAAATAATCGCGCCCGCGTGTCCCATGCGGCGTCCGGGCGGCGCGGTCTGGCCTGCGATAAAAGCGACGATGGGTTTCTTAACATTGTCTTTGGCAAACGCGGCGGCTTCTTCTTCAGCGCTGCCGCCGATCTCGCCGATCATCACGATGCCGTCTGTTTCGTCATCGTCCTGAAACATGGCGAGCGCGTGCAAGTGCGTCGTGCCGATAATCGGATCGCCGCCGATGCCGATGGCGGTTGATTGCCCTAGGCCGAGCGCGGTCAATTGCCCGACGGCTTCATACGTCAACGTGCCGGAGCGCGAGACGACGCCGATGCGCCCTTCCTTGTGAATGTGTCCGGGCATAATGCCGATCTTGCATTTACCGGGCGAGATAATGCCGGGACAGTTCGGGCCGATAAGCCGCGTCGCTTTATCCGCGAGATACTCTTTGACCTTCACCATATCGAGTATGGGAATGCCTTCCGTGATGCAGACGACAAGAGGAAGCCCTGCGTCAGCGGCTTCCATAATGGCATCAGCGGCGAACGGCGGCGGCACGTAAATAACGGAAGCATTCGCGCCCGTCTCGCGCACGGCGTCGGCAACGGTATTGAAGACCGGCACATTTTCGTGCGTCGTGCCGCCTTTGCCGGGCGTCACGCCGCCGACAAGATTCGTGCCATACTCGATCATCTGCTGCGTGTGGAAAGTGCCTTCTTTGCCTGTGATTCCCTGCACAATCAGGCGCGTGTTTTTGTCAACAAGTACGCTCAAGGTGTTCCCTCAAATTTAATGGTTAATGGAAAGACGCGGCGATTATAGCATGTGCATGGACGCTGGACGAACGCGCGCCGATTCATGCAAGCCGTTATCCTTAAAATGTTTTTCGCAAATCATATTCTTCAAATTCACGAAGCAACTTTCGTTTCTTCCAACTCGATGTGCTTGATGAATTTCTATGGAGGCGGAAACGGCCCAAGACCAAAATAAAAACCGTATTCGACCATGACGGATTGCGAGACAGGCCGATCATCCTTCAGTGCGGGAGTAAACTGAATACCACAGGCCGCGCGAATCGAATTTTCCGCCAAACCGTCTGCCAATTCTTTGATAATTCTTACATCTGCAACCCTTCCCGTCCGTGCGGTAGATTTTGCCGCTGAACTGTTTGAGCATAAAGCGGCGCATACAGCACGCCAAGCATTAACAAACATCCGACAATCGAACAGGCAAAGCGTTTCATTGCCAACTCCCTTCTTTGATTACAAAATTGTTCGCATCCTTACTGTCCGGCAAGCGCGACGACTTTTTGCGCGGCGTCCTGCATTCCCTTTGCTACCGTAAAGTTCATGCCGGATTCTTTAATGACGCGCTGGCCTTCTTCGACATTCGTGCCTTCGAGACGCACGACGACGGGAACTTTGATACCCAAATTCTGCGCCGCGCCGACGACGCCGCGCGCGACCATATCGCAGCGCACGATGCCACCGAAAATGTTAATGAGCACGGCGCGCACGTTTTCGTCCGCGAGCAGAATCTTGAAGGCCGCTTCGACGCGCGCTTGCGATGCGCCGCCGCCGACGTCGAGAAAGTTTGCGGGTTCGCCGCCCGCGAGTTTGATGATGTCCATCGTCGCCATCGCCAATCCTGCGCCGTTGACCATGCACGCGATGTTGCCGTCGAGCTTGATGTAATTCAAATCGAACTTCGACGCTTCGATCTCCAGCGGTTCTTCTTCGCTCAAGTCGCGCAAGTCTGCGAAATCCGCGTGGCGAAACATCGCGTTATCGTCGAAATTCACTTTCGCGTCGAGCGCGAAGAGGCGTTTGTCCTTCGTCAACAGAAACGGATTAATCTCCATTAGTGACGCGTCCATCTGCGTGTAGGCAGTGTAGAGCGCTTGCATAAACTTCGCCGCTTGATTGATGAGTTCGGCTGGAAGGCCGAGCGCAAAGGCGAGCTTGCGGGCTTGAAACGGGCGAAAGCCGACTGCCGGATCAATCGTCTCGCGCACGATTTTTTCGGGCGTCTTGTCGGCGACTTCTTCGATGTCCATGCCGCCCTCCGTGGACACCATAAACGTGTCGCGCCCCGTCACGCGGTCGAGCACGATGCTCAAATAAAATTCTCTATCAATCGGCAAGCCTTCTTCGATGAGGAGCGTGCGTACTTCCCTGCCTTCCGGCCCCGTCTGATGCGTGACGAGATTCATGCCGAGTATTTCGCCCGCAATTCTTTGCGCTTCCTCTGCGCTCTTCGCTAATTTTACGCCGCCGCCCTTGCCGCGCCCGCCCGCGTGAATCTGCGCTTTAACGACGACGACATCCGTGCCTAATTCCTTCGCTGCTTCGTAGGCTTCTTCGGGCGTGCGCGCAACGATCCCGCGCGGCACCGCGACGCCGTATTTTTTTAGTAACTCTTTTGCTTGATACTCGTGGATTTTCATAACACTTTCTCTGCCTTTGCTGCTTTCGATTTGAATAATTTGAGAGACGAAAAACGCTTGGAGTGTAGCCGCACGCGCCGCGCGGCTGCAAGCTGCCATCACCTACGTAAGAGAATTAACCGGCTTGTGATTCAGCCCTTTTGCGCGGCGCGTAGCTCGACCTTGAGTTTCGCAATCTCGCCCTTTTGATTTGTGGTTAAAGCCTTTTCAATAATGTCCATCGCGTGCTCCCGATAGGCAAAATATAAAAGCTAAAGGCTTCCGACGGTTTAAGCCGAAAGCCTTCGTTTATCGGGACGGCGAGATTCGAACTCACGGCCTCTTCCACCCCAAGGAAGCGCGCTACCAGGCTGCGCCACGTCCCGTTATCAGTTATTTAGTATCTCTCACAAAGAATTTTGTCAAACGGTGCGCGCACTCAGGCGCGTCATCGGCAGCGGATTGCGGCAAGTGCGGATTATCTCTCCGGCAATTTCGAGCCGGATTCCTTATTGGAATCCAGCAGCATTAAAAGTTCGTGCAGTTGTTCGGAGATGTGTCGAAGCGCTGTGCCTTGCCCGCCACTGTCAGAGATGGAATGAGAAAGTGTCGCGGCAGCATCCGGCGCGGATAGCTGAGGCGCGGCAGCAAAGGATGCCGAAGCATCTGCGGGCGGCGGCGCGACAGGCGATGCGGGCGTTGGTTGCGTCGATGCGGCAAGCTGCGACGACGAGGGAGCGCTCGACACGGCAGGCTGCGGCGCGGGGGTCATGTCCGGCGTCACCATTTTTAGTTTGCTTGCGCCGCGCAATTCCGCCGCGAGTCTCTTGATCGCTCCGGCAATCGTGTATTGATCGTCGTAAAGCAATTCCTTGATACGCAGCGCCATCTCTACATCGCGCTTGCGATAGGTGCGCTGGCCTGCGCGATTCTTCTGCGGCGCGAGCATCGGAAATTCCGATTCCCAGTAGCGCAGCACATGCGCCTGCACGCCCGTAATGTCACAGACTTCGCCGATCTTGAAAAACAGCTTTTCGGGAATGGGAACCGCCGCGCGATTTAAGTTAATCATGTTCGGGAGACCTCGCCGCAAACGTGCCGTTTAGCAAGCACGACCGTCAAAGCGCCTGAGCGCATGTAGAAGAGATAATTCGTTGCGCTATGTTACCACGCTCCGTAAACGTGTCAATCTTTCTCTGAAGAGGAAGTATCTAAAACCGACTGCTGACAGGCTGTCGGCTAAAAGCGCTACTGAACCCGCCGGGCAGATATTTTCCTAAACGCTCACCAACCTACACGTTAATTTTACCGCGTGTTTTAGGCATGGAAAAAATATTGCATGTTTAGAAAAGCATGTTATAGTGCAGCCTTTTACGAGTGGCAATGCTATTTCTAAGTATTATCGCCGCATCCTTTAAAGTTCTTAAATTCATTTTGTCTTTCGCTTGATCGAAAGCGCATTGCTGTTTGGCAATCCAGCCGGGCAACACATTGCGTTTTTGGACAAAGCGTCGAACCGCATCACGCTGTTGCCAGCGCGCCGGTAGGTGAGAGAGTTCGTCGCCATATTTCCCTGCAAAAGAGCGCGCCCGCTCGAGCTATAAAAGCGCTTTCTTTTGTTTACCCTAAACTCCCTTAACCCTTTGGAGGATGAATGAAAAGACTCTTCATTTTATTTGCTGCCGTCGCCGTCTGCCTCGCCACACTCGTGCCCGCGCGGACACAAGGCCAGCATCAAGAGGAACAACTCAAAGTCAACAAAGCTCCCGCCGCCAAGTTTCTCAGGAAAGGCGCGGCAGCCGTCCCCGGACAATACATCATTGTTTTCAACGACGAGGCAACCGGCTCCGTCGGCGTTTCTTCCTTTGCGCCGCAACTCGCGGATGCGATGGTCAACATTTACGGCGGCAAAATCAAGCACAAGTACCAGCACGCGCTCAACGGTTTCGCCGCCTATATGTCTGAGGAGCAAGCGCTCACGCTCAGCCAAGACCCGCGCGTTGCCTACGTCGAAGAAGATGGAACGATGTATGCGACCGGCACGCAAACAAATGCGACTTGGGGACTCGACCGCATAGATCAACGCGCGCTGCCTTTGAACGGCACGTACAACTACAACAGCACAGGCTCCGGCGTTCGCGCTTATATTATTGACACGGGAATTCTGACGAGCCACACGCAGTTCGGAGGCCGCGCGTCAGCCGTCTATGATGCTATCGGTGACGGGCGCAACGGTCAGGATTGCAATGGTCACGGCACGCACGTCGCCGGAACCGTCGGCGGCTCGACTTATGGCGTCGCCAAAAGCGCTTATCTGCGCGCCGTCCGCGTGCTTAACTGTACAGGTTCGGGCAGCAATTCGGGCGTGATTGCGGGCGTTGACTGGGTGACGACTAATCACATCAGTCCCGCTGTCGCAAACATGAGTCTCGGCGGCGCGGCATCTTCGGCGCTCGATCAGGCCGTCACGAACTCCGTCAATTCCGGCGTCACCTATGTCGTCGCCGCAGGCAATGAGAATCAAGACGCTTGCAACACTTCTCCGGCGCGTGCTTCCGGCGCTTACGCCGTTGGCGCGACGACGAGTTCCGATGCACGCGCGTCCTTTTCCAACTACGGCACATGCGTCGATATTTTCGCGCCCGGCCTCAACATCACTTCCGCTTGGTACACCAGCACGACGGCGACCAATACGATTTCAGGAACATCTATGGCATCGCCGCACGTCGCGGGCGCAGCGGCGCTTTATTTGCAACTGCACACGACTGCTTCCCCCGCAACGGTGCGGAGCGCTTTGACCAATGCCGCGACGACGGGACGTTTAACCGGCATCGGCACAGGCTCACCGAACCGTCTGCTGTACTCATTGTTGCAATAAGGTGAGATTGCAAAACGAGCTTTGCGGCGCTTGACTGCAAAGCCATACCATAAGGAAGCCGCTTCGATAAAACTTTTATCGAAGCGGCTTCCTTATTTGACTGCCTTATTTGACTGCCTTATTTGACTGCCTTATTTGGCAGCGCATGGCAAGTGGACGCTCGTCGATACAGCAAGCTATAATTCGGCAATTCATATTCACGCTAAATTTTTCGGAGGTCAGGTGTTTTGGTGTCTACCACGTCAGCAGTTTTTCGTCTCGCCGCGCGCCTTGATGAAGTAGGTTTTTCCGACATCGTCAAAATCCGCAATAAGATTATGGAATTGCGCGCGTCGGGCGCAAGCGTCTATCAATTCGAGGGCGGCGAACCGTTCAGCAACACTCCCGAATATATCAAGACAGCGATGACGCGCGCGCTCGAAGAAAATAAAACACGTTATGCGCCTTCATCGGGGATTGCCGAATTGCGCGCGGCTATCGGTGACAAACTACGCGAGCGCAATCGTATTCCGGCGCGTGACGAAGACGTAATTATTTTGAACGGCGGAATGCAGGGACTCTTCGGCGCGTTTCAATCCGTCCTCAATCCCGGCGATGAAGTGCTGGTTTTTTCGCCTTATTGGACGCCGATCAAAGACTTGATCGCCAACTGTCAGGCGACGCCCGTGCTTGTGCCGACAGGGGACGCGCGCCGCGACGGATTCAACGAGACGCTTGCACGTTATACAACCGCCAAGACGCGCGCCATTTATTACAACACGCCGCAGAATCCGACGGGCGTCATGTTCACGCGCGAGGAAGCCGAGCACGTTGCCGCCTTCGCGCGCGAACAGGACTTGATTGTTATTGCTGACGAAGCTTACGAAGATTTAATTTACGACGGCGAGCATGTTTCCATCGCTTCGCTCGAAGGCATGTACGAGCGCACGATTACATCCTTCACACTCTCGAAATCTTATTCGATGACGGGCTGGCGGATGGGCTATGCGGTGGCGGCAGAACCTTGGATGACAGGCTTGCGCAAAACGACACTGTACTCGACGAACGGCGTTTCGACTCCGTCGCAATGGGCTTCGCTCGCGGCTTTTACGACGCCCTCGAACTTTCTCGAAGAATCGCGCGCCGCCTATCGAACGCGCCGTGATTTGCTCGTCGCCGGATTAAACGAATTAGGCTTAATGTGCGACGCGCCCGCCGGTGCATTTTACGTTTTCCCGGACGCCTCGCGCATCGATAAGGACAGCCGCCGCGCCGCCGAAATTCTTCTCGAACAGGCGCAGGTCTCGACGCTGCCCGGCGCTATCTTCGGCGAACACGGCGAATCGCATTTGCGTTTTTCCTTCTCCACCGCCCTCGAAACCATCGAAGCCGGACTCGATTCCATGCGCCGCCATTTATAGTATCCACGCATGGCAAGCGAGTTCGATTTTATTCGCCGCATACGGCAACGCGCCGACGAAAAAAACCGCCGTGTCGCAGGACTCTCGCGCGGCATCGGCGACGATTGCGCCATCCTCAAGCAATTAGCCGGACGCGACACTGTCATCACCGCCGATCTGCTTGTCGAAGAGATAGATTTTCGCCGCGAGTGGACGACTGCGCGACTGCTCGGCCACAAAGCACTCGCCGTTTCCCTCTCCGACATTGCCGCGATGGGCGCTCGTCCGCGCTTCGCGCTGTTGTCCATCGGCGCGCCGCAACATATCTGGCGTTCCACATTCATGGATCATTTCTACGAAGGTTTTTATGCGCTCGCAGATACACATAAAGTCGCGCTCGTCGGCGGCGATGTATCGCGCACGCCCGAACGCATCGTCGTTGATTCCATCGTCATCGGCGAAGCAAAACGCGGGCAGGCAGTCACACGCGCAGGCGCACGTCCCGGTGATTTGCTTTACGTCACAGGCGCGCTCGGCGGCGCGGGCTGCGCTCTGAACTTGCTCGAATCAGGCACGCGATTCGCCGTCAAGAGACCGCAAGCGGCAATGAGCGCGCTTGATACATTGTTGCTTCGTCAACTGCGCCCGCAGCCGCGTGTCGCGTGGGGCATAAGGCTCGGCGCGAAGAAACTTGCGACGGCGATGATCGACGTGAGCGACGGATTATCATCCGATCTTTTTCACCTGTGCGAAGAAGGCGGCGTCGGCGCTGACATAGAAGCCGCGCGGCTGCCAATTGATGCGCTCATCATGGAAGCGTGCAAAGTGAGAACGACACAAGACGCTCTGGCCTCAGCGCTCGACGGCGGCGAAGATTACGAACTACTCTTTACGGTGCGCCCGGCTGATGCGGCGCGCGTGCCGAAAGAAATCGAAGGCGTCGGCGTCTCTCGAATCGGCGTCATCACAAACCGGCGCGGGCGCATACGGCTTATCGAAAACAAACGCGCGCGAAAATTGCTGGCGCGCGGATTCACGCACTTTTAATCTATGACAAGAAAAGCTTCTAACTTGACCGCCTGACCGCGCTCCGTGCTAGAGTGATTTTCCTATGACAAACGATGACCAAGCGAGCCGCGAATCCATGTCCAACGATCCCGTCAATCCGGCGACTGTTGTCAGTACGCCTATTTCATCGTCTGCGCCGCGCAAAACCGTTTGGCGCGAGTATTTCGATTTCCTCGCCGTGACGTTCATCATGTTTCTCTTCGGCATGACGTTCAACGTGCAGGCCGTCGAAGTGCCGACAGGCTCAATGCAGAACACGATTTTGATCGGCGATCATCTGCTCGTCAACAAATTCATTTTCGCGCCCGGCAAGACTTTGCCCTTTCTGCCGCAACGCGAAATCAGGCGCGGCGACATCGTCGTTTTCAAATATC